>JBAZIZ010000002.1:0-186920 GCA_041651535.1 Patescibacteria group bacterium | reverse complement strand
TTGAACTACCGATCCATTATATATTTTGTAATGTGTTTATTTAAATCAGACAATCAACCTGCAACTTTCCCGACTCAGTCGGGATGCTCTTTAGCCAATTTGAACTACCGATCCATTATATATTTTGTAATGTGTTTATTTAAATCAGACAATCAACCTGCAACTTTCCCGACTCAGTCGGGATGCTCTTTAGCCAATTTGAACTACCGATCCATTATATATTTTGTAATGTATTTATTTAAATCAGACAATCAACCTGCAACTTTCCCGACTCAGTCGGGATGCTCTTTAGCCAAAAATTTCTGTTGCTAAATAATTCTTTGGAATTTACAAAATTATTTACCAGCCATTTTTTCAGCTAATTTTTGTCCTGCTGTTTTTCCTTTGATGTCTCTTTTGTTTTTTTTAGCAGCTCTTGTTTCAGCAGCTTTTTTTCTTTGTCCAGCAATTATTTTGTTATTTTTTTTTCTTAAACCCATATTTTTATATTTAATTACTGTCTTATAATATAATAAGATTAAACAATTGTCAAGATTAAAACTGTTAATTATAAAAAAGTCTCTCAAAGTGTCCGACATGATAAGAAGCAAAGGAGGGGGTGCTTCTATCATTATCAGACACTTCAAAAGACTTTTAATTACGCAATAAAATTATCATATTTTTTAAAACAAGTCAAGAGAATAATATTGTTTTAAATAAAAAACCGCTTGAGAGCGGATTTTTATTTTATTGCATTTACAATATTTTCAAAAACTTGAGGATAATCTTTTGCTAATTGAGCTAAATTTTTTCTGTCAATTCCGATTTCTTTTTTCTTTAGAGCTCCTGTAAATTTACTATATGAAATTCCTAAAGCTTTTGTGGCTGAGTTTATTTTTACTTGCCAAACTCTGCGGAAATTTCTTTTTTTGTTTTTTCTGTCTCTATACGCATGTACACCGGCTTTCATTTCGGCAGTTTGAGCCAATTTGATTAAATTTTTTCTTCCGGCTTCATAACCTTTTACTCTTTTTAAAAGATTATTTCTTCTTTTTGTATGAGTGAGACCTCTTTTTACTCTTGGCATATTTTATTTCATTTAGATTAAGAATATGGCAATGCCTTTTTTACCGTTTTTTGAAGGGCGGTAGAAATGGAATTGTCTCTACGTTTATTTCTTTTAACTTTTCCAGATTCTCTTGAATTAAAATGATCTTGACCATCTTGTCTTTTTAAGATTTTTAGGCCTTTTTTTGATCTTTTTACCGTGAATCTTTTTGCTGTCGCTTTGTGTGTTTTGATTTTTGGCATATTTGTTTATTAATTTTTATATTCGTAAGTAAAAGGTGGCTAACGAATAATAAAAAATAGTGTGTAAATTATAATATATTTTTTATTTTAAGTCAAGACCTTTATTGTGTGTAAAAATTATTTTTTTACCAATATCGCTGTAATTTTTTTGTCCTGTTTTTCAACTTTTTGTTCTTCTCTTATGTCTATTTTTTCTGCAATCTTAGTAATAAAACTAGAAACTGTGCTAATTGCTACATCGACATGGGCATTTTCTCTTCCTTTTAAAGTAAGTTCTATTTTTACTTTATCACCACGATTTAAAAATTTTTCTGCTTGGATTCTTTTTATTTCTAAATCATGGTCACTAATTCTAGGTGAAAGTCGGATTCCTTTAGTCTCACTGATTCGAGAATGAGCTTTTTGTTTTCTAACTTCTTTTTCTTTTTGATATTTGAATTCAGTAAAGTCAATCAGTTTGACTACTGGAGGATTTGATTTTGGATTTATTTCAACTAAATCTAATTCTCGTTCTTCAGCTAAAGCTAAAGCCTCAGCTTTTGATTTTATTCCTAGATTTTGGTTTTCTTCATCTAAGACCAAAAGTTGATCAGCCTCAATGCTATGATTTTTTTTGTATTGAGGTATGAGAGGCTTTTCTGGTCTTTTCTTTTTTGAAATACGCATAAAATATATTTTAAAATTAACTTAGTGGAGATGCCGGGATTTGAACCCGGGTCTAAACGGGTCACTGCCACGTTCTACATGTTTAGTTATTTTATTTTTTCACGCGATATTTAAAAAAATAACAAAATAAATACGCGCTAATTTCGAATTTATTTTCAAATAATATTTTCGAAAGGAAATATTATTCTACACTCAAAATGGTTGACACCGCTGATTTCATATTGAGTATCTGAAGAGCGATGGCTGTAAGCTTAAATTAAGCTACAACAGATGCAAATGTAGGAAAACTGAAAGCATTAGCTACAGTATTTCTTACTTTGCGTGCAATGTTAGCACTTGTATGTTGTCTCTTTTTGACAAGGTAAGACGCCTCGACATGCTTATGATAGATAACTTATTCCATTTATCGAAACCTATCATCCCCAAAATTAAAATGTTTTGGATTTTAGTATTTGAGCTGCTTCCATTTTTTGGCTTTTTTCTCTTAAAATTCGTCTTTTATCATAAAGTTTTTTGCCACGAGCTATACCAATTTCCAACTTAATTTTGCGATTTTTATTATACAATGAAATTGGCACTATTGTCAAGCCTTTTTCTTGGATTTTTCCTCTTAAATAAGCGATTTCTTTTTTATTTAATAATAATTTTATATCAGCATCAGGATTATAATTTTCTAAATTTGAATATTTATAACGAGGAATATGAATATTTGTTAACCAAGCAGCATCATGATGAATAGAAACAAAAGACCCGCTTAATTTTATTGAATTTGTTTTTATAGATTTTGTTTGACTACCAGACAATAATAAACCAGCCTCGAGAGTCTCTAGGATTTCGTAATCAAATAATGATTTTTTGTTTTTTGAATAAATATTGTTCATACAGCTTAGATTATAAAATTAAATGATTTTTTTTGCAAGAAATAAAATAAAATGATATTATATATAAATAAAATAACATCAGCTTATGAATAAAAAAAGAATAGACTGGTTTTTGATATTTTTATTGTTTTTAGCAGTAATCTTATTTTTAATTATTGGTTTTTTTATTAATGAAAAATTATCAATCGTTAATAAGCAATTTTCTGGAATGACTGAAATTAAAAAAGATAATGATATTTTTGATTCAAAAGTTAGAGATGACTATTTAGAATTTTTGCACGATACAGAAAATAATCTTATTAAAATTTCTGAAGATAAAAATATGTCTGAGATTTTTTTTACTGATTTAGAAGAAAAAATTTTTTCAATCAAGGTCCCAACTGAATATAGAGATTATCATTTAAAAATAGCTTTGCTTTTAACAAAAATAAAAATGGAAATGTCCAATCTAGAAAATTATCAACCTGATTTAGTAGAATTGCAAAGTTTAATAAGATTGAAAATAAATAATTAAGTATGAAAGATTTTTTTATTAGTCTAAGTTTTTTATTTTCTTTTTTATTAGTAAATATTTTTCCTGATTTTTATATTTTTTTATCAGTAATTGTTTTTTATATTTTTTTGTTTTCTTTGTTTATTTTTAAATTTAAATTTAAACGAGATCAAATTATTATAAATTTTTTAACATTACTTGCTTTTTTGTTAATGTTTTTATTAGTGGAGTCACAGTTTTTACGAATAATATTTTCTTTTTTGGTAGCCAGTTGTTTTTTGTTTATAAATTTTTGGTTTAAAACATCTTTAAAAAGATCAATCTATTTAAGCGAAAAACCACTTCGTCGAATTTTAATGTTTATTTTAGTTTTTGATGTTTTTGCTTTTTTGTCTGGAATATTTGCTATAAATAATTATTTTACTTCAATCCCATTTTTCTTTCCGGCTTTGTTTGCTGGAATTTTTGTTGGTTTTGTTTCTTTTTTACTTTGGAGTTTGTATTTTAAAACCGAACAAAAAATATTGTTTTTATGGTCCTTTTTATTAGCTTTAGTGGTTAATGAATTTTGTTTAGTTTTTTATTTTTTACCTTTTGGATTTTTTGTAAACTCTTTACTTATAACTTGGTTATGGTATATTATGCAATTGTATGTGAGATTTCATATAAGTCAAAAGGGGATTATATGGGAAAAACAAAAGAAATTTTTATTTATTAATTTCTTGTTGTACATATTGACTTTATACATAATTAGATGGATATGATTAAACACCCGCCACATTTACCACAAAAAACTTGCTCAGTTAAACAGCACGAAAATTTATGTACATTAAAAATTTTTGTTTTATATGTAATTATTTCTTTTGTTTCTGGTATAGCTGGAGCTTTAGTAACTTTTGCTTGGATAGTTCCAAATTACAATAATTCAGATTTTTATTTATTTAAATATAACAATCCTGAATTTAATCAAAATGAAATTGCGGATAGTATTTTGACAAAAAAATTTCAATATAATACTGTGAAAATTTTTGATAAGAGTGGTTTGATTTATGAAAATTTTTATTCAGAAAATTCTTTTGTTGATAGAGCAGTGTTACTTAGTTCAAATGGTTGGACAGTTTTGTTTGATCCAGATTTTAATTACAATAAAATAAAAAATTGGGCAGTAATTGATTATAGAGGATTGGAACATAAAATAGAAAGAGCTATTTTTGATAGTGAAAATGGTTTTGTTTATGTAAAATTACAAGGTGATGAATTTCATGTTGTTTCTTTTGCTGATTTAAATAATTTTGATATCAACGATAAAATATGGTTGGGTGGAAAAAATAATTTAAAACGAGTAATTATAAGTGGAAAAGAAGAAAAAACGCAAAATTTTTATTGGGCATCAGAATCAGCGTTAAAATTTAAAATTAATGAAAATGATTACAGTGCTAAACTTTTGTTTGATGATCAGGGTAAGTTATTAGGATTTTTGAATAAAGATTTAAATATAAAAAGTATTTGGAAAGTTGAGAAAGATTTAAATAATATTTTAGCCAATTCTGTTTTGTCAGATTTATCAATTGATTTTAAAGGACATTTTGTTAAACAAGAATCTGAAGCTATTTCTGAAAATGAAGATCAAAATTTAATCGAGGGATTTTATGTATCTCAATTAAAGAAATATATTTCTAAAGATTATGTCCAAGTTGGTGATATTATATTAGAAATAAATGGAAAGAAAATTACTAAAGAAAATTTAGCTTATCAAATTTATAATCTAGGAGAAAATCATAATTTAAAAGTCTGGCGAAAAGGAGAAATGATAATTATAAATTCTGGATTTCAGAATTAAGATTTTTAATCTTTATAAAATAAATTAAAATAATTAAAATAATAAAAAATTCTAGAATATTAATTTTAGAATCTTAAATCTTAATTTATATTTTTTATGTTTGATTCACCGTTTCATAATATTATTAAAAGATGGAAAGCCATCTTGCTTATTGGAATTTTAATTGCAGTCTTGTCTGGATTTGCAACTTTGCTTTTTCCTTTAAAATACAAAGCAAATTCACAAGTATATATAATTACCCAAAATCGTTATGGAGTTGATCCATACACTAATGTAAAATCAGCAGAAAAGATTGGCGAAAATTTAATTCAGATTATAAAAACTACTGATTTTTATTCTAAAGTAAAAAATGAAAATCAAAATATTGATTGGAGTTATTTTGAAAAATATATAGAAAAAAAGAAGAGACAAGAGTGGAATAAGACTGTAAATACAGGAATGGTTTATGGAACAAGTGTTATGAATATAGATGTTTATCATACTTCAGCTGAAGAAGCAAAAAAAATATCTGAAGCTATTGCTAAAACTTTGGTTTCTAAAGCTTGGGAATATGTTGGTGGTGATGTTACTTTAAAAACTGTTAATGCTCCAATAGTTAGTTCGTATCCAGTAAAACCAAATGTTGTTATCAATGGATTGATTGGTTTATTTGTGGGTATTTTTATTTCTAGTGTGTGGTTTGCTAAGAAATAATTTGTTTAATAAAAATCTATAAAATCCGTGATTAACGGATTTTATTTTTTTATAAAACTTATCCACATTATTTTTATTTTTTAATCTTTTTTATACTATTTTAAGTAAAAAAATGTTATAATATAAACAGAAAATTAGATAACAAGAAATGAATAATATTATGCTTGGTTTGGTAGAAAATAAAATTTGGAATTATAAATCTAAATTATTTTTTAGATATTTTTTTGTTTCTGTTGCTGTATTATTGTTTTGTTTTTTAAATTTCATCAATGTAAAAACTGCTTCATCACCTGCAAGTATAAATTATCAAGGAAAAATTTTACAAAATGATACAGTAGTTGATGAAAATTTAAGCATGAGTTTCGTTATTTATGATTCTTTGACTGGTGGTAGTCCTGTTTATACTGCTTTTGGTAGCTTAGGTAGTATTGCTACCAGTTCTATTTCTATTGAAAGTGGTTTGTTTAGTATAGATTTTGGTGCCGGTTCTACAAATTTACTTGATCCAGCCATTTTTTCTAATAATTCTGAATTATATTTAGAAGTTATTGTTGAAGGAGAAAAATTATCTCCAAGAAAAATGTTGAATTCAGTTCCTTATGCTTTTAATGCAAAATATTTAGATGGAATCTCAGCTACTTCAAGTATTGTAAGTAATTATTATATACCGATTTCAGATGCTGAAGGAAATTTTAATTTTAATTCAGTCACTTCAACTGAATTAGTTGTTTCTTCATCAATTTATCTTGGATCAGAAAAAATAAATTCTTGGAATGATATTTTTACTGGTCGAATAGTTTCTACCACTCAAGGTGGCACAGGAAAAGATAGTAGCTCTTGGACAGGTTTGTTAAAAATTGTTGCTGGTGAATGGACTACTACAACTTTAGATTATAGTGAATTAAATAATTTACCAATTTTGGCTACTAGTTCTTGGAATTGGGCTTATAATACAGTTTCAACTTCTTATTCAAATTGGAACAATGCTTTTTCTTGGGGCAATCACGCTTCGGCTGGATATCTAACAAGTTATACAGAAACCGATCCAATCTGGACTGCTGCCTCAGGAAATTATTATACAAAAACATATTTGAATTCAGTTATGGTAACTACCACTGATTCAAAAAATATTAATGACATTTTAATGTACACCGCCAGTGGAGTACAATGGGTGCCAACAAGCACACTTGGTCTTTTGGCAGGTGGGGGAGCTTCTTTACCTCTTGCTGATGCAGGACAATTTTTAGTTTTTGATGGTAGTAATTGGACTCCAACAAATTCTTTTACAACAACAACTTATGTAGAAAATGTTTTGCCAAACATGACTGGGGGAAATGGAAATGTTAGTTTATATAGTTTAGGTAATTCATCAAATCGTTTTTCTGAAGCTTGGTTTGATAATATGTATCTTGGTTCTTCAACTTGGAAATTTGGACAAGATACTAATGGTGCTTTCAATCTTTTGGATGCTTCATCAGCAACTACCTCTTTATCAATAGATAGCCAAGGATTTATAGGATTTGGTGTTAATGCTTCTTCTAGTTCAAAATTAGCAATTTTAGACAATAGTTTTTCTCCTTATTCTTCTTCTACAGGTACAGAAACAATTACTGTTGATGGATTATCAAGTGTTGATTTTGTGGAATGGGTAGATATGCCACCGATGGGAATGATACTTGCAGGAGACCCAAGAAATATTCGTGTTTATGCTTATAAAGAAACTGTAAATGGGAAAGTTTATTCTGCGCCAACTTATTATTTACCACTTGGACAAACAACTTCTACACCAGCAGATAATAAATTGATTAGCTGGGATTGGGATGCAGTTTCCGGTGCTGATGGTTATCTGGTAAATGGTTATGTGGGAAGTATGGGTGGTTGGATTCTTTATTCTTTTACAACAAATACAGAATACAATGAATTAACAGAAATGGGTTTAGGAAATATAGAAACAATGAATGAGCCGTCAAATTTAAATATTTTAGAGTGGGTTTCAGATAAAAATGGATTTGCGACAGGTGTTCAGCGCAATGCTCGTGTTTATGCTTATCGAGAATTAAACGACGGTAATATTGTTTATTCTGATCCAATTTATTATTTACCACTTGGGGACACAACTTCTACTCCAGCTGACGGTTTTCTAATAAATTGGGATTGGGATGATGCAATCAATTCAGATGGTTATTTGATAAATATTTATGTTGAAGGTAGTGGGTGGTCATATTATGCGACAACCACAGATTCAACGTATAATGAACAAGGTGTTTCTTATTATACAGACGGACCTCCTGCTATTAGACCGACATCAATTGAAATTGAAGTTGTAAACGAAACTCCTGAAAGTTCAGGAGTAGATTCTTTGCGTTTGGTTTATGATAGTGGTAATTTTGCTTCTTTTAAAGTTAGAAATGACGGTTTATTAAATATTAATACTAATGGTAATAGTAGTGGAGGTATTTATATAGATGATCAAGGTAATATTGGTATGGGCACTTCCACAATAAATGATTTGTTGACTTTATCAGGTAGTGTAAATATTTTAAATGGGTATTTGAAGTTTGATGGAGTTGCAGGAACTGCCGGTCAAATTTTAATGGTAAATTCAGAAGGCTATCAAGAATGGATGAATACTTCTTCGCTTGGTTTTGTAGATACAGACACAACATCATCTCCAGCGGGTTCACTTTATGAAATACAATTTAATAGCAGTGGAATTTTTGGTTCTAATGCTAATTTTGTTTGGAACGAAGCAACAGGTAGATTGGGAGTTGGAACATCGATACCAACAAGCCTCTTAACCTTAGGAGGAGATTTAGATATTGGAGGTGATGGAATGCTTAAATTTAATGGTATAGGAGGATCAGCTAATCAAATTTTAATGATTAATTCAAGCAATGGTTTACCGTATTGGACAAACACAAGTTCGCTTGGTATTTCTTCGGGCAGTTCTTTACCTACAGGTTCAGATGGACAAATGATGTTTTATGGTACAGGTGGATGGGAGGCTACTGATGTTATAAAAATACGGTCGGGGAATAATAACATTTATTCAAATTCTAATTTTACTGCGGGTGATTCTGCAGTTGCTTTGGGTGGTATATCAAATTCTTCTACGGGAGCCTATACTTTTGTTGGTGGTGGGCAAGGAAACGAAGCCTTCAATCAGGAATCATCTGTTATTGGTGGTCGACATAATACAACTTTAGGAGCGCAGTCTTTTATTGGTGGTGGTGAATTTAATACCACAACCGCACAATTTTCTTTTATTGGTGGTGGGGGAGAGAACTTAGCTTCCGGGTATGCTTCTTTTATTGGTGGTGGTTATCAAAATAGAACTTACGGAAGTTATTCATTTATTGGAGGTGGTAGCAGTAATGTAGCAAGCGGTAGCTCGGCTGTAGCTTTTGGTACTCATATGACGGTTTCCGGAACAAGATCTTTTGGTATTAATCTCTATGGAGATGTAACAGAAAGAGTTTTAGCTCAAGATAATACCTTTGCAGTGATGGGTGGTAATGTTGGCATTGGTACTACTACTCCTAGTTATCCTTTGACTGTTACGGGAAATGTAAATATTACAGGAGATTATTTAGTAAATGGAGTAAGTTTATTATCTTCAGAAACAGATCCTATATGGTTAGCTTCTTCTTCTGATTATTTAACAATAAATACTGCTTCCTCTACTTACTTACAAATTATAGCTCCATCCACTACTTTGTGGGATGAAGCTTATTCTTGGGGTAATCATGCTTCAGCTGGATATTTAACTACTTCTACAGGTTTAACAATAAATAATTTTGCTACCAATACTATTTCTCAATGGATAAATGATGCAGGATATATTACTGATGGTAATACAAATTGGGATAATAGTTATGGATTTATTACTTCAGCTGCAATTTCTTCTTCTACTTATTGGGATCAAGCTTACTCTTGGGGCAATCACGCTTCGGCTGGATATCTAACAAGTTATACAGAAACCGATCCAATCTGGACTGCTGCCTCAGGAAATTATTATACAAAAACATATTTGAATTCAGTTATGGTAACTACCACTGATTCAAAAAATATTAATGACATTTTAATGTACACCGCCAGTGGAGTACAATGGGTGCCAACAAGCACACTTGGCATCTCAGGTGGGGAATCAACCGTGGCTGCTGGTTCTGCTGGACAAATTCAGTTTAATGATGACGGTACAAATTTTGGTGCAACATCAACTCTTGTTTGGAATAATACAAATGGAAGATTGGGAATAGGCACTGCTTCACCATCAGGAACTTTGCATATTTATGGAAATTCATTGACTATAGCGGATCCGACTGGTGCTACTGGTACTATTAATTATGATCAAGCAGGTGGTTGGACTGAACTAGGTTTTTCGCATACTATTAGGGTTTATGCATACCAAGAAGTTGATGGTCAAAAATATTTTTCAAATGGTTATAGCCAATCATTGATACTTACTGATAAAAATATTAATAATGAAAATTTTTATACCATTACTTGGTCTTGGAATGCGGTTTCTGGTGCAGATGGATATTTAGTTACTGTAGATGATCCAGCTTGGACTTTTGAAAATGGTGTTTATGTTGTTGGAACAAATTCATTTACTGAATATGGCGATGGTATGGAATATACATTAGATATGATGGAAACTTTTGGTGGATTAAACCCAGTACCAAAAGAAGTTCCAGCCTCAACTTCATTTATTGTGGCTAGTACAGGAAATGTTGGTATAAGTACTTCTACTCCAAATGAAAAATTAACTTTATCTGGAAATTTAAATATTATAAATAATGGTTTGATTAAATTTAATGGAAATGGTGGTTCGGCTGGTCAAATACTCATGGTTAGTTCAACAGGTTATCAAGAATGGGTTTCAACTTCAAGTTTAGGTATATCTGGAGGATCCTCATCTCCAGCTGGTTCTGATGGACAAATTCAATTTAATAATTCTGGTTCTTTTGGTGCTAGTACAAATTTATATTGGAATAATACTTTTGGTAGGTTAGGAATTGGAACTACAAGTCCATCTTACAGTCTTACTGTTGCTGGAGATTTAGCTGTGACAGGGGCGATAAGAGTTGGAAATAGTTATAGTGCTGGTACGGCAGGTTATTTATTAATGAGTAATGGTTCTTCATCAGCTCCTTCTTGGGTTTCTACTTCAACTTTTTCTTTGCCTAGTGGAACTGCAGGTCAAACATTATATAATAATGGAAGTAACTGGTTAGCAACTTCATCTTTTCAAATAGTAGGTGGTTCAATCTTAGCTTCAGGAACAAACGGAAACACACCTGTCTCTGGTGCAGGCACAAGAATGATGTGGATACCAAATAAGGGTGCTTTTAGAGCCGGAATAGTAGAAGGAAGTGAATGGGATGAAGCAAATATTGGAAAATATTCTACAGTGTTTGGTGAAAAAAATTACGCTTCAGCAACTTCTTCATTTGTTGGCGGTGGAACTTATAATTATACAAGCGGTATTGGTTCATTTGTCGGTGGGGGTTATTATAATGGAGTTGGTCTTAGTGGACGATATACAGCCATAATAGGTGGTAAAAATAATTTAGCATCTGCTTCCAGTTCCTTTATTGGTGGTGGTCTAAATAATACAATAACAGTTAATTCAAATTATACAGCGATTGTTGGTGGTGAATATAACACAACTACTTATTCAAATGATTCCTTTATAGGTGGTGGTTACAAAAATGGAATTTATAGTAGTGGACAAAGTTTTATTGCTGGGGGACAGCTCAATTATATAGATAGTGGTTCAGCCCGTTCTTTTGTGTTAGGTGGTTATAATAATAATATTGCGATTAATTCAAATTATTCTTTTATTGCTGGTGGTTATGGTAATACTGTTTCTGGTGTTTATTCTGGAGCTTTTGGTAGAAATTTAACTGTGTCTGGAGATTATTCTATTGGTTTTAGTTTTGATGGTTATGTTCGAGAAATAAGTCAAGATTATACTTTTGCTATTTTGGGACAAAAAGTTGGTATTGGAACAACTACTCCAAGTTCAAAATTACATGTTGAAGATAGTAATGGAGGGGATGTAGTTAAAATAAGTGGAAAAACTTTAAATGATATTATTTCTCTTGGTTTCAATACTTCAAGCGGTTTTTCTTATTTAAATGGAGATGCGTATGGTAGTGATCGAACTTTTAAAATTATAAATAGTTCGGGCTATTATTGGGCTGAGTTTGGTGTAGATGGATCTGTTGGTATTGGTCAAAATGTTGCTGGTGATGGTTATGCAATTAATACATATAACGGGAATGTGAGTATTGACGATGGATCTTTTCTAGTTTCCGGAACGACTGGTGATACTCCGGTTTCTGGTGCTGGGACTAGGATGATGTGGGTGCCAAGTAAGAGTGCGTTTAGAGCAGGGACAGTAGCAGGAACGGAATGGAATGCTGGTAATATAGGTCTGTATTCTACAGCTTTTGGTGAAAATAACACAGCAGTTGGAATCGGTTCATTTATTGCTGGTGGGGAATTAAATATTGTTTCAAGTACTTATGCTTTTATAAGTGGTTATAATAATCAAATTTTTTCAGGAGAAAATAGTTCTATTTTGGGTGGTGATTCCAATTTAATAAATACTTATTATGGAAATAATTTTATTATCGGTGGTTGGTTAAATACAGTTACCGGAACTACCATTGGGACTTCCCCTTATTATTCAGGAATAATAGGGGGTAATCAAAATATAATAGGTGGAGATATGGCAGGAAATTCAATAATAATTGGTGGTTATAAAAATACAATTAGTGGTTCTGGTTCCACTATTATTTCTGGTAATAACAGTACAATGAGTGGAGATTATTCTACTATGATAGGTGGGTCTATGACTGTTTCTAGTGATTATTCACTTGGTATAAATTTAAGTTCTTCGGGTTCAATATTAAATCAAGCTAATACAATGGCGATAATGGGTGGAAAAGTAGGTATCGGTACTACAACTCCCCAATATGCTTTAGAAGTAAAATCAAATACTGCAAATATAGCTAGGTTTACTGGTAGTAATAGTTCTTCTTGTACATTAAGTTCAACTGGTATTATTGCCTGTTCTTCAGATATTCGTTTGAAAAAGAATATTACTGAAATTACAGGCCAACTTGAAAATATTATGAATTTGAATCCAGTTCTATATAATTGGAATAGCCAATTAGATTCAGAAACAAAAAATGCTAGTTTTATCGCCCAAGAACTTGAAGAAGTTTATCCAAATTTAGTGATGACTGAAGATGGTGAAAATGCTTACAAATCTATTTCTATGGTTGGTATGATTCCTTATATAGTTTCGGCTATCCAAGAACAACAAATTCAAATCGATTCTATATCAATGTTTTCTACTAGTTCAGAAAGTTATTTTACTACCAGCACAGTCGGTAATGATTTAAATATTACTGGAGATGTTAATTTTATATCAAAAGTTAATTTTGATTCACATATTTTCTTTAATGAAGATCAGGTTGGCAAGGCAAAAATCGTTCCTGGTTTTGATGAAGTTAGAATAATTTTTGAAAATGATTATACAGTAGAACCAATTATCACTGTCACTCCAGTTGGTATTCATAATTTTAGTTATGGTGTTGATAAAATAGATATAAATGGTTTTGAAATCGTGATTTCAGAAGCACAAGATGAGGAAGTGGTATTCAACTGGCATAGTTTTGCAACTGATAAATTAAAAATGTTTATTAGTGATGGTACTATTGAGGTTCTTTATGATGGTGAAAATATTTTGACCGATGCGGAGGAAATATTTTTTGAGAACAATGATTCTACAGTTGATGAAGTGATAGAATCAGAAGAAGAAAATTTATCAGAAGAAAATAATGAAATTATTGAAGATATTGTTTCTTCAACTGAATCAAATCTAGATGGTACTAGCTCGACCGAATCAAATTTAGAAGAAGAAAATGTGGAAGAATTTATTGAAGATTCGGTTTCTTCAACTGAATCAAATCTAGATGGTACTAGCTCGACCGAATCAAATTTAGAATAAAAATAAAATTTAAAAAAATAAAAATAAACTTAGAAAAGTTTATTTTTTTGTGATTAAAAAAGGGAACCCGGAGGTTCCCTGTAAAAAAGAGCGTTATTATTGGGAGATACAGTGATCTCCCGGCCATAGCGAACATCCCCCTAAGGATGCTTCGCTATAATAAGGTGGTTTACATTTATATAAACCACTTTCGTCGTTGTGTTCTGTCCACTCACAATTAATGAATGGATATTGAATTGTTGTTGTGAGTTTACAGCTTATGTGACAGGTATTTTCTGGGTTTGATATTTTATCTCCCGGATTATACAACCCGTCTGTATAGAAATGAGTAAAAGTTGTTTGCCAGTTTTTATCATATCCCCGACATCTCAGCCAGTTTTCAGGAATTATAATAGAAAAACTGTTTGCCGGACATAAAATGTCATATTGACAAATATGTCCTGTACACGAAGGAGTTTCGTAAAATTCCCCTTCGATACAGTCAGTTTCGTCCAGACACTCAACTATAGTGTTTACACACCCAGTTGAAGGATTACAACTATCAAGAGTGAGACGGGTGTCGTCATCACAATCAAGAGGAGTATCTGTTTGGCAAGAGTAACTTGAGTTACAGATTTCAGGACCATCGCAGACATTGTTGTTATCGCAGTCGCTGTTTTCAATACATTCAACAAGAACATTTGAGCAGCCAGTTATTGGATCGCAACTGTCCAATGTCAATCTTTCTTCGTCGTTACAATCAAGAGGAGTATCTGTTTGGCAAGAGTAACTTGAGTTACAGATTTCAGGACCATCGCAGACATTGTTGTTATCACAGTCGCTGTTATCAATACATTCAACAGAAGTGTTAACACAGCCAGTTATTGAATTACATGAGTCAAGAGTTAACCGGATATTATCATTGCAGTTTAGAGATTCTGTTGTTTCACAATTATTGCTATCATTGCAAAACTCTTCTCCGTTACAAACATTATTGTCTGTACATTCAGAACCAAGTATACAATTTACAGATTCGCCGATGCAAGATCCGTTGAGACATTCATCGTTGATGGTGTAATTATCGCCATCACTGCAAGTCCCAGACTTAAACGGATTCGAGCAGATTCCGGTAGATGAATTACATTCTCCAACTTCATAGCACTGCCCAAGAGCCGAACAAATTACAGGATTACTTCCTGTACATACACCAGCCTGACAAATATCAGTCTGAGTGCAGGCGTCTTCGTCATCACAAGAACCAGTTTTGACTGGATTTGTGCATTCGCCAGAAAATGGATTGCATTCTCCAACCTCGTAGCATTGTCCTAACACAGAACAGATTACAGGATTACTTCCTGTACATACACCAGCTTGGCAAGTGTCAGTTTGAGTACAGGCATCATCATCATCGCAAGATCCTGTCCTAACAGGGTTTGAACAAACGCCGGTAGTCGGATTGCATTCTCCGACTTCATGACACTGGCTAAGTGCCATGCAAACCACTCCTTCGCAAAGATTAATAACATCTTCATCGGGAGTTGTGTTTCCGGTATTTCCTGTATTACCTGTATTGCCGTCATCACTGGTGTTTCCAGTATTACCTGAATCCTCATCGGACTCAGTATCGCCGGTATTTCCTGTATTACCAGTATTTCCATCATCACTGGTGTTTCCAGTATTACCTGAATCCTCATCGGACTCAGTATCGCCGGTATTTCCTGTATTACCAGTATTTCCATCATCAATGGTGTTTCCTTCATCAGGATTTTCGGAATCGAGGCATTTTGCCTCTCCGCCGACGACTGCACATTTCTTGTTTAGAAATGTACAATCATCCCATTCTGTCCATTCATTGTCTTCACATATGAAGACAAAATTTTCGACACATTTTGTCTTTCCCTCTTTGCAGAGAGTGGTCTCGGTGTCATCATTTTTTTCATTTGAGTCATTTAAAATGACTCTTTTTGATTCTTCGCATGATGCGAAGAAAATACAAATAAAACTAACAAAAACGATGGCTTTAACTAAACTTTTCATGACAATCCTCCTTGGATTTATTAAATTGTAAAGATCTATTTAACAAGTTATAATAGCACTTTTTAGCTAATATGTCAAGAATAATTATAACAGAGAAGTATTTAAAAGTCGAAAAAGCTTGTAAAACACTAAATAAACATAAAAAAGTGTTTTTTTGAATTCAATTTCATTAAAGTTTATTTAAGGGATATCTCCGCTTCGCTACGATATGACAAAAGAGTGCGTTAGTATTTTTAAAATCATCTTTGTTTAATTGAGTAAATAGATAAATGTAAACGTTTTTAAAAAAAATAATATTCACTTTTGTCATACCGTAATGAGTCGAAGACGAATGAAGGTATCGCTTAAACTATGTGTTACTACTAATCATTTTAAATTGAATAATTATTGAACCAAAAAAGTTTAAGGGATTTCTCCATTCCGACTAATCGTCGGAATTACGAAATGACAAAATGTATGTGGAGTTTTTTAAAGATGTTTAAAAATAATTGAACAAAAAGGTTAAACAGACAGACTAAAAAACAATCACACTCTCACTTTGTTATATCGTAGCCCCGACGAAACGTCGGGGCGGAGATATCCCTTAAATAGTGAATTACCGCTAATCATTTTAAAAATAAGACTTTCGACTTTTAACTTTAGACTTGTAACTTTTCCCTTTTTACTTTTATTTATTAAATCATAAATCAAAAATCCTAAATCTAAATTTAATCAGCTTTTGACATTCGACTTAATTTCGTGATAATATAAGAAAATAAAATATAAAAAATAAATGTATAAAAATATGAATTTTCTTAAAAAAATTATCGGTGATCCAAATCAAAAATATCTAAAAAGTATCCAAAATTTAGTTGATAAAATTAATTCTTTTGAATCTGAATACAAAAAGTTATCAGATGAAGAATTAAAAAATAAAACAAATGAATTTAAAGAACGTTTAAAAAATAACGAGACTTTAGATGATATACTGCCAGAAGCATTTGCAACTGTACGTGAAGCCTCGGTTAGAACTTTGGGTATGCGTCATTATGATGTTCAGCTTATCGGTGGTATAACTCTTCATCAAGGAAAAATTGCTGAAATGCGAACTGGAGAAGGAAAAACTCTTGTGGCTACACTACCAACTTATCTAAATGCACTTGAAGGCAAAGGAGTTCATGTCGTCACGGTTAATGATTATTTGGCAAAGCGTGATGCAATTTGGATGGGAAAAATTTATAATTTTTTAGGTCTTTCAGTTTCGATTATTCAAAATCAGAGAGTTTCTTTTATTTATGATGAAACTGAAACAGAAAAAATAAAACCAGTTTCTCGTCAAGATTGTTATAAATGCGATATTACTTATGGTACAAATAATGAATTTGGTTTTGATTATTTGCGTGATAACATGGTGCAAAGATTAGAAGATATGGTTATGCGTCCAGGAGATGAAACTCATTATGCAATTATTGATGAAATTGATTCTATTTTAATTGATGAAGCTCGTACTCCACTTATTATTTCTGCTCCAGCCGAAGAAGCAACTGATAAATATTATGAATTTGCAAAACTAGTTAGAAGTTTAAAAGAAAATGAAGATTATAATGTTGATGAAAAAATGCGTAGCGCAACTTTGACTGAAAACGCTATTGCTAAATTTGAAAAATGGTTAAATGTAGAAAATTTATATGTTGAAGGCGGAATTCGCACTGTCCATCATATCGAACAAGCACTCAAAGCTGAAGTTTTATTTAAACGAGATAAAGATTATATCGTCGAAAATGGAGAAGTAATTATAATTGATGAATTTACTGGTCGTAAAATGCCAGGACGTAGATATTCGGAAGGTTTACACCAAGCGATTGAAGCCAAAGAAAATGTTTCTATCCAAAGAGAAAGTCAAACTTTAGCAACTATCACTTTTCAAAATCTTTTTAGAATGTATAGAAAACTTTCAGGTATGACAGGAACAGCTGCTACAGAAGAAGAAGAATTTATTAAAATTTATAATTTAGAAGTTATTCAAATTCCGACAAATAAAAAAGATATTAGAATTGATAATTCTGATAGAATTTATAAAAATGAAAGAGGAAAAAATAAAGCAATAATTGAAAAAATAAAAGAATGTCAAGCAAAGAAACAGCCAATTTTAGTTGGTACAATTTCAGTTGAAAAAAACGAAGAATTAAGTAACTATTTAAATATAAATGGAATCAAACATGAAATTTTGAATGCTAAAAATCATGAAAGAGAAAGTGAAATTATTGCTCGTGCTGGTATTCCAGGAGCTGTAACTTTAGCTACTAATATGGCTGGACGTGGTGTTGATATAAAATTAGGCGGACCAGATGGAGATAAAATTTTAGAAGAAGAAGTTAAAAAAGCTGGTGGCTTATTTGTACTTGGTACAGAAAGACATGAATCACGTCGTATTGATAACCAACTTCGCGGTCGTAGTGCTCGTCAAGGAGATCCAGGAGAAACACAATTTTTTGTTTCAACTGATGATGAATTAATGCGTATTTTTGCGGGTGACCGATTGAAATCATTGATGCAAACTTTAAAAGTGCCAGAAGACATGCCAATTGAACAAAAAATGATTACCCGAATGCTGGAATCAGCACAAAAAAAAGTAGAAGCACATCATTTTGATATCAGAAAACATTTACTTGAATATGATGATGTTTTAAACAAACAAAGAACTGTTATTTACAAAAAAAGACGTGAAATTTTGGATTTAGCTTTTCAAGAACAAAAACAAATTGAAGAAAATTACGAAGCTATAACAGAAAAAAATTTGCGTTCAATTATTTTTGATTATATAAGTCAAGAAATAGAATTTATAGTTTCTTACCATACAAATTCAGAAGATGATATGAATTGGAATGTTAAAGAAATAACTGAAACTGTAAAAACTATATTTAATCTTACTGAAGAGGATAAACAAAAAATATTATCTTTTGCTGAAAGAAAAAAAGACAATCGTGAGTCTGTAGAAAAAAGAGACGAGCTTATAAAATTTTTGTTGGCTAAAGCTGAGCATGAATATGAAAATTTATTAATTAATTTAAAAAACCAAGTTCTTCAAAATACAAAAATATCAAATGAAGAACAAAAAAACATGTTTGAAAAAATTATAATTGAATTACAAAAAAGTGTTTTACTAAGAACTATTGATAGTTTGTGGGTGGATTATTTGGTGGCTATAGATTTACTTCGAGCTGGTATTGGACTTCAAGGTTATGGACAAAGAGATCCATTAGTTGAATATAAACAAGAAAGTTTTAATTTGTTTAATCAACTTTTATCAGATATACAAAAAGAAATAGTTTATACCATTTTTAAGATTAATATTGGATTAAGTATCGCTCCAACTATAATGGCTGGAGATAAAATGATTTTAAAAGGAGCAGAAAAAACTTCTGATTCCGAAGCAGGTATTGTCAGAAGTAAGCCAAGAGATGATACTGGTCATAAAATTGGTAGAAATGATTTATGTCCTTGTGGCAGTGGAAAAAAATACAAAAAATGTTGTGGAAAATAAAAAAAGTTAACAAGTAAGCTGGTAAGTATGTAAGCTAGTAAGAAAAAATATTTTTTATTGATTTAAATAATATTTTCTTTTTTTTCTTATCTGCTTTACTATCTCTACTTGCTTACTTGTTTTTTTTGATTTTTGACTTTTGAGCCCTGCCTTTTTTTGATTTGACTTATTTATTATCTTGTTATAAAATAATTACTACATTATTAATTTAATTATCTTATGTCCACAGAATACGCAAAAATTAGATCAAAGATCAGATGGGGGATAACTGGTATTTTCTGTCTTTTTTTAGTTTCACTTATTTTTATTTATCCACAAAAATTTAACTCATTTATAAATAAAATTAATGAAACGACTCACTTTGGAATTCCAAATATACCAGAAAAAAATTTTCGCTTAGGTCTTGATTTACAAGGCGGAGCTCATTTAGTTTATGAAGCAAATGTTTCAAACATAGAAGATAATGAAAAAGCAACTTCAGTTGAAGGTGTACGTGATGTTATTGAACGCCGTGTTAATGGAATGGGTGTTTCTGAACCACAAGTTCAAACTACAAAAGTTGGTGATTCTTATCGTTTGATTGTTGAATTACCTGGGGTTGTAAACGTTGAAGATGCTATTGATATGATAGGTGAAACTCCTATTTTGGAATTTAAAGAAGCAAATGATACACCAACTCGTGAACTTACAACTGAAGAAAAGAAAGAAATGAATGATTATAATACTGATGCAAAAAAACGAGCAACTGATATATTAAATAAAGTAAAAAACGGTGGAGATTTTTCAGCTTTAGCTGCAGAATATTCCGAAGACTCAGTAAGTAAAAATAATGGCGGTTATGTTGGTTTTGTTCCAGATAATAACGCAGTGACTGATATTTATAATTGGGCAAAACAATCTAGTGAAGGACAATTTTCTTCAACTCTTGTTGATTCAGTGGATGGATTAAATATTTTAAAAAGAGGCACTGAAAGAGATGGAGAAAAACAAGTTAATGTTAGTCATATACTTATTTGTTTTCTTGGCGCAACTGGTTGTGATAATGCTATTTATAATAAATCTGAAGCAAAAGCTAAAGCCGAAGAAATTTATAATTCAGCCAATGCTGATAATTTTGCTTCTTTAGCAAAAGACAATTCTAGTGATACTATAAATGGAGCAAATGGTGGAGATTTGGGTTGGATAACAATTAATCAAGTGCCAGAAAATTTTGGTAATGCTGTTTTTTCAGCTGGAAAAGGAGAAATAATTGGACCTGTAGAAACTGAATATGGTTACCATATAATTTATAAAAAAGATGAAAAAGTTGGTAAAGAATATGAAATTTATAGAATTTTAGTAGCCACAAAAGATGAATCAGATATTGTACCTCCACAAGAAGAATGGAAAAATACTGGTTTGTCTGGAAAACAATTGGATCATTCTGAAGTGGTATCTGATCCACAAACTGGTTCTATCCAAGTATCTCTTAGTTTCGATGACGAAGGAAAAGAATTATTTTCTGCAATTACTAAGAAAAATTTAGGAAAACCAGTAGCCATCTTTTTGGATGGAGAAGCAATAAGTATACCAACTGTACAAAGCGTCATAAGTGATGGCAGAGCAGTGATTAGTGGAAATTTTAATATTCAAGAAGCAAAATTATTATCTCAAAGATTAAATTCTGGTGCTTTGCCAGTATCAATTGAGTTAGTTTCACAACAAACGGTTGGTGCTACTTTAGGTTCAAAATCAGTTGAAAAAAGTTTATATGCTGGTTTTATCGGAGTAATTCTAGTTATGTTGTTTATGGTTATTTATTATCGTTTACCTGGAGTTTTAGCAGCTTTAGCTTTATCTATTTATATAACTGTTACATTATCTATTTTTAAATTGATAGGTGTTACTTTGACTTTATCTGGTATTGCTGGTTTTATCCTTTCAATTGGTATGGCGGTTGACGCTAATGTTTTAATCTTTGAAAGATTAAAAGAAGAGCTAAAAAATGGTAAAAGTTTAAAAACAGGAATAGAAGAAGGATTTAATCGTGCTTGGACTTCAATTCGAGATAGTAATGTTTCTACTTTGTTAACCTGTGTAATTTTAATTGGTTTTGGAACAAGTTTTGTGCAAGGTTTTGCAATAACTTTGACCATTGGTATTTTGATGAGTATGTTTTCGGCAATTACGATTACTAGAGTAATGCTTAGATTTATTGCCCCTTGGTTTAAAAAACGTGACGGTGGGGTATTATTTTTAGGTTCGTCTAATCATAAAGAATAAAAATATGAAAACATTAAATATTATTGGAAAAAGAAAAATATTTTTTACAATTTCTGCTTTATTAGCGATTGCTAGTTTAGTTTCTTTAATAATTTTTGGATTAAAACCAGGAATTGATTTTGTTGGTGGTTCTTTGTTAGAAATAAATTTTTCTAGTCAAAGACCTACTATTGAAGAAATGAAAAATTCTTTGATAACGACTGGTTTATCTGATATAGAAAATGCAAAAATTCAACCAGCAGAAGAAAATTCTTTTATTTTAAGAACACGTTCATTAGCAGAAGAAGAACATCAAAAAATATTATCTCAATTAAGAGAAGATTTTGAAAATCAAAAAAATGAAGAAGGGATAAATATTGAAAATAAAGTTTTAGAACAAAGGCAAGAAACAATCGGTTCTTCTATAAGTAGTGAATTAAGATCAAAATCTTTTAAAACTATAACTTTAGTTATTATAATGATGATTGTTTATATTACTTGGGCATTTAAAAGAGTTTCTAAACCAATAAAATCTTGGAAATATGGTGTAACTGCAATTATCGCTTTAGTACATGATGTTTTGATCACAATTGGTGTTTTCTCTATTCTTGGACATTTTTATAATGTGGAAGTAGATATTGCTTTTATCGTAGCAATTTTGACAATTTTAGGTTACTCAGTAAACGATACTATTGTTGTGTTTGATAGAGTTAGAGAAAATTTGATTAAATTTGGTTATGAAAATTTTGAAGAAACAGTTAATAAAGGAGTAAACGAAACTTTAGCTCGATCAATAAATACGTCTTTGACAACTTTATTAGTTTTAATTGCTCTATATTTTTATGGTGGTGCAAGCATCCATTATTTTGTTTTGGCATTAATTATTGGTATTACTTTAGGAGCTTTAAGTTCAATATTTTTAGCCAGTCCACTTTTGGTAGTTTGGGATAATTGGAGTCGAAGAAAAAAATAAAATAAAAATTTAAAAAAGCAGTCTGGAATAAGACTGTTTTTAAATTAAGATTTTAGATTTTAGAATTAAAACTTTTGATTTTCTGTTAACTGACGGAGAGATTTTTTATTAAATTAATTTATAAATCCTAATTCATGAATCTAAATTTTTAATAGATTTCCCAATTTGGATCCGCCTGAATATCTTGCCAAGGAATAAATTCTTTTTTTACAGCTTTTTCATAAGCAGCAACACCAATCATAGTGGCATTATCCATAGCATATTTTATTTCTGGATAAAAAACTTTGATTCCTTTTTTTTCTTCTAATTCAGTTTTAAATTCTTTTCTCAATTTTTCATTTGCACTCACACCGCCAGCAATTATAATATTTTTTATATTATATTTTTCACAAGCTTTTTTTGTCTTTAAAATTAAAATGTCACTGATTGCTTTTTCAAAACTAGCACAAATATCGTGTATTGTTATTTTTTTGAATAATTTTGTTAAAAAATTTTGTTTTTTGTAATATTTATTTTCTTTGAGCCAATATAGCACAGCTGTTTTTAAACCAGCAAAACTCATATCTAAATCATCAGATTTGATCATCGGTCGGGGAAATTTGATTTTATTTTCATTTCCAATTTTTGCTAAAGCAGAAATTTTTGGTCCTCCAGGATATTCTAAATTTAACATTTTAGCTACTTTGTCAAAACATTCACCAACAGCATCATCGCGTGTTCCACCAATTTTTTTATATTCATTTTTTTTATTTTCTAAAATTAGATCAGTATGCCCACCAGAAATTACAAGAGAGAGTAATGGATAATCAATTTTTTGATTATTATTTATTTTTATGCTATTTATATGGCCTTCTATATGATTTACTTTAACAATTGGTAGGTTTTTTAAATAAGCTAAAGTTTTAGCTGCTTCAACCCCAACTATTAAACCAGTAATTAGTCCAGGTCCGGCTGTAACTGCAATTGTTTCTGGTTCTGGTTGGTTTTTTAAAACTTCTTCAATAAGTGGTACTATATTTTCAGCATGAATTCTAGCTGCGATTTCTGGTACAACCCCGCCATATTTTTTATGAATTTCAATTTGACTAGCGGTTTTTTCAGCCAGTATTTTTATGTTATTTTTTTTTATATCTAGAAGTGAAACTGAGGTATCATCGCAAGAACTTTCTATAGCAATTATGATCATATTTTTTTGTTTTTATTTTATAATAAAAGCAGCCTAAAGTCAAAAGTTAATTAAATTTAGATTTATGATTCTAGATTCATGATTTTTTAAATAAAAGTAAAAGTTAAAAGGAAAAAATAAAAAAAATTTAATCTTCTGTCGCCGTTATTTTTGTGTATTATTTATTCTTGACAAAAAACTACAAATCATTTATAATATTTTTGTTATTTTTATGTCGCCATCGTCTAATGGTTAGGACACCAGGTTTTCATCCTGGTAATCGGGGTTCGATTCCCCGTGGCGATACTAAGTGGATTTTTTCCACTTTACCATAGACAGTAGCTTCTCGACTAAGTCGGGATTAAATAGGCTACCGAGGTAACTCTCTACCAGTAAAAAACTGGTTGACAAGGTCGAAGAGTATCCAAAGAGTCTGTGGTTAAAAACCACTTTTTTTATTTAAAAATATGGCAAAGACAAGACAAATAAAGGAGCAAACTTTAAAAAGTTTGACTGAAGGATTAAAAAATTCTAAATCCGCAGTTTTTGCAAACTTTCAAGGGTTAAAAGTAACTGATTCAGAAGAGTTAAGAAAAAAATGTCGCGAATTAAATATTGATTATATTGCGAGCAAAAAAACGCTTTTAAAAAATGCGTTAAAAGATCTTAACCTTGAAGTTGATACTAAATCTTTTGAAGGTGGAGTAGCTGTTGTTTTAGGAAAAGAAGACGAAGTCGCTCCTGCTCAAGTGATTGCCAAGTTTGCTAAAAAACACGAAGTCGTTTCTGTCTTCGGAGGTATCTTAGAAGGAAAATTTATTGATTCAAACAAAGTTATTGAACTTTCAAATTTACCAAGTAAACAAGAACTATTAGCAAAACTTGTTGGAACTATAAATGCGCCAGTCTCTGGTTTTGTAAATGTATTAGCTGGAAATTTGCGCGGTTTAGTTACTGTTCTTAATGCAATTAAGGACACAAAAAATTAATCAAAATAATTAATAATAAAAATATGTCAGAAAAAAAAGAGGTCGTAGTACCTGAAAAATTTCAATCTCTAGTATCTGAAATAGAAAAAATGTCTGTTTTAGATTTAGCAGAATTAGTTTCTATTTTAGAAGATAAATTTGGCGTTAGCGCTTCAGCTCCAGCTATAATGATGGCAGCTCCAGCAGCAGCCACAGCCCCAGCAGCTGAAGAAAAAACTGACTTTACAGTTGAATTAACAGAAGCCGGAGCAAATAAAATTGCAGTTATTAAAGTAGTAAAAGAATTAACTGGTTTAGGCTTAGCTGATGCAAAAGCATTAGTTGATGGAGCTCCAAAAGCTGTAAAAGAAAATGCTCCAAAAGCTGAAGCTGAAGAAATCAAAAAGAAAATCGAAGAAGCAGGTGGTAAAGTTACTTTAAAATAATTTTTTCAAACAATCATAAAAAATCCGCTTAATGCGGATTTTTTATTTAGAAAAATTAAATTTATAGAGTTTATTTTTATCTAAAATCCAAATATTTTTTTTGGTTTCATCGATTGCCATATCAGTTGGTTCAGTCCATTCTTCTGATAAATATTGGGAAATAAAATGACCTTCTTTATCAATAATTATGATTCGTTTATTTTTTCCATCCAAAATATAAATATAATCAGATTCATAATCAGTCCAAATTTTTGTGGCTTGTTCAATTACTGGATCAATTCCTGTTAATTCAAAGAGATATTCTTTGCCTTTGTTAAATTTATAGACATTTTGATTTTTGCCTAAAAGAAAAATATTACTATCAATACTCATGCTTATGATATCTTCTAATATTTTTTCATTATCAATAATCCATGATGTTCCTTTTTCAAAACCTGTTTGAGTTTGGTTATGTTTATAAATTTGATTATGATTAATATCAAAAGAATAAAGTTTGCCATTATAAATATCAAAAGCAGTTATATTTGTATTTTCGTTTGGATAAAAGACGTCTTTGCTATTAAAAGAATTGGTTTTTATATTATATTCAACTATTTTATTATCTTTATATAAAAAGTAAATTAACGAATTTTCTTGGTCAAGCTTAGCATTTTTAAAGCCAGAATATGTCTCATGATTTTTTATTTCAATTGTTTTTGTAATAGGATTAACTATATATAGATTATCATTTTTTTCTCCATAAACTATTATTTTTGTTTCATCATAAAAAATTATTTTTTGAGTATCAATTTGTTTTTCATTGTCACTTATTTCTAGTAGCATTTCTGGGTGAACAATAGTTATTTTTCGAAGTTGAGTCAAAAGATTGTCTATTTTTTCTTTGAGTTTTTTTTGTTCTTCAATTCTTTCTGGTTTGTTAATGTTTAAAGAATTTAATGTTTCATTGGCTTTTTTTAAAATTTCGTAAGTTTGTGCTTCTTCTCCATAAAGTAATTTAGCTTCTGCATCATCTATTTTTTCTTCAATCAATACTACTGTATTGTCATATTGAGCTTGTTCAGCTTCTTTTTTGTCCTTATGTTTTAAATAAAAAACATTAGCTATAAAAATTATTATTAAAATTAAAATTGATATAAAAAATACTTTTGGTAATATTCCTAAATTTTTTAAAGAAGATTTTTTTTGTTGTATTTTTGTTTGGTATCTATCAAGTATTAGTGTACGGTGTCCATTTTTATTACTAGTAATTAAAAAAATATTTATAAAAAAATTGAATATTTTTTGAATTATTGTTTGACCAAATGAATAAAATTTTTTTGTAGTTAAAACTAAAAATTTGCCGAAAGAAATCAAAAATTTATTAATTTTATCTTCAGATTTTTGGTAGTTTCTAAAATTGGTCTCAATTGCACCATGTTTTATTGTTTTTATTTCTTGTTTTTTTTCTTTATCTTTAAAAGATTTGATTTTTTTATTTAAACTGTTCATGATAGTTGGGGACAGTACTGCTGTTGTATTTTCTTGAGTATCAGAGAGAGTTTTTAAAGATTCTTGTGAACCAATTTTTTCTATTTTTGAATTATCAATTTTTTCTGCATTACTTTCTTCTCGTGTTTTTTTGATAAAAATACCACCATAAGAATCATCATTATCTAATATTTCTAAAGTTTTTTGTAAAAAAGAATTAATTTCTGAAAGTTTTTTTTCTTTAATTAAAAATTTTATCTTTTCTAAATCCAAAAAATTTTCAGTGCTTGGTGTATATAAAAATATTATATCACCTGGATTTATATTACCGTCTATAACTGAACAAAATAACTGATTATTACTGTAAGCTGGTGCATCAATTATTTTAATTTCTGAGGTGTTATCGTCTTTAATAAAAAATAATGAAACTTTTGGATAGCCTTGATAGGCAAAAATTATCTTGTTTCCGCGTAATGTAGCAACTAAACAATTTATTTCACTATTTTCATCATTTAAAACCACAGATGATTTTTTGTTTATTGTTTGAATAATTTCTTCAAAAATTGTTTCTAGTGTTTCTTCTTTTATTCCTTCTGCATAATATTTTTCTTCAATTTCATCAATTATTGATTGTAAATTGCTTATCTGAACTGGGTTATTATTTTTTATTTCAGCCAAAGCAAAGAAATAACCACGTTTTTCTTCTTCTGGCGTCGTAGGTTCTGCAATATGTATGAGAACATGTGATTTTTGAGGGTTTTTACCCTCGACAAAAAATTCTTCTATTTTTAGTTTAGACATATTTTGACTTTTTAGACCATAAATATTATACTATATTTTGATATTTATTACAAAACGTTTTTGGAGTTTTAAACCCCAAATATTTTAATATTATACTATGCTTGAACAATTATTCGGTTCAAAGACCAGAATCAAAATTTTACGATTATTTTTTCGCAATCCAGAAAGATCATTTTTTGTTCGTGAATTATCAAGAGAAGTATCCACACAAATAAACGCTGTCAGACGAGAATTAGAATTACTTTCAACTCTTAATATTATCAGCGAAACTGAAAAAAAAGGTGATGAACAAGAAAAAGAAATGGAGATAGGAGAAAAATTGAGAAAATATTACAAACTTAATCAAGATTGTATAATTTTTGAGGAATTAAGAGCTTTACTTTTGAAAGAAAATATTATGGGTGAACAAGAATTGATTGATAGTTTGAAAAAAAATGCTGGTAAAATAGATTTGCTTGTTTTAACTGGAAAATTTACTGATAGTGAAAAAGTTAATACTGATTTGCTTATTGTCGGTGATATCAAATTAAGAAATGTGAAGAAAATTATTGAAGATTACGAACAAAAAATGGGTTTTGAAGTTAGATATACTTTTATGAATAAAAGCGAATTTATTGATAGAAAATATGTTATGGATAAATTTATTTATTCAATTTTTGAAGCTGAAAATGTTATTGTTATAAATGAAATGGAATCTTAATTTTTTATGTTTTTAATTATTGACCCTTCTTTGCAAGATGGAATTTATCAATTATCACTGGTGTCTTCAAAAATTTTCCAAAAAAAAATAACAGGGAAAAAAAATCGTGAATTATTATTTTTTATTGATGAATTTTTACAAGAACATAATGTTAAAAAAGAAGAATTGGAAGCTATTGTAGTTGTCGTTGGACAGGGAAGTTTTACGTCACTACGAATTGCTTGTATTGTCGCAAATGTTTTTTCTTATGTATTTAAAATAAAAACTTTAACAATAAATTTTAGAGAAAATAATGATTTGAACAAAATAAAGACTCAACTGTTTAAAAAGAAAAAAGGTGAGTATATTTCAGCACTTTATAGTGCAGAACCAAATATCGGTTAGATTATGTTTACTGATTATCAAAAATATAGATTTTATGAAATTATGCCAGGTTTGTCTATCTGGCTTACTTTAGTTTTGTGTTTGTTTTTGTCTTTTGTTAAACCTTTATGGATGATTTATTTTATTATTATTTTTGATATTTATTGGGTTTTAAAAGTTGTTAATTTTGTTTTTTATTTAATTGTTGCTTGGATTAGATATAAAAGAATTAAAAAAGTTGATTGGAAAGATTTAATTAGACATGAGTTGTATAAAAAAGAAGATAAAAGACATTTTGTATTTTTAACTTTATATAATGAATCTTGGGAAGTTGTAAAAACTGGGATTGATAGTATAAAAGAAGCTTGTTATGATAAAGATAAATTTATAATTATTATTGCTGGTGAAGAAAGAACAAAAGAACATTGTGAAAAAATTTATAATCTTATTAAACAAGAATTTGATAAATATTTTTTTGATATTGTCTTTACTTTACATCCAGCAAATTTAACTGATGAAATTCCAGGTAAAGGTTCAAATTTAAATTATTCGGAAAGAGAAATAAAAAAATATATTGATAAAAAAAGTTGGAAATACGAAGATATTATTGCTACTATTTTTGATATTGATACAATTTGTCATCCAAATTATTTTGCTTATTTGACTTATGTTTTTGTAAAACATCCAAATCCAACCCATTCTTCTTATCAACCAATAGCTTTGTATAATAATAATATGTGGGATTCACCAGCTATACTTAGAATTATGGCTTTTGGAACGACCTTTTGGACAATGACATCTTTAGCTAGACAAGATAATTTGGTCACTTTTTCTTCTCATTCTATGAGTTTTAAAACAATTGTTGAAGTAGGTTATCATGACAAAAGAATAGTTAGTGAAGATAGTCGAATTTTTTATCAATGTTATTTACATTATAATGGTGATTATGAAGTTACACCACTTTATTTACCTGTTTCTATGGACACAGTTCGAGATGATAAATGGTCAGTAAGTATAAAAAATTTGTATAAACAACAAAGACGTTGGGCTTGGGGAGTAGAACATGTTCCTTATTTAATTTGGGAATTTAGAAAAAAAGAAAATAAAATTTCAATTTTTAAAAAAATAAAATGGGTTTTTGTAGAATGGGAAGGAAAATGGTCTTGGTGTTTAGCGGCTCTTATAATTACTATTTTAGGCAGACTTCCTATGTGGGTTGCTGGGGAAGAAATTCGACAGAGTGCTTTATTTTTCAATGCTCCACATTTACTTGAAGTATTAATGTTTTTAGCTATGAGTGGTTTATTTTTATCAGCTTTTTTAAGTATGTTTTTATTGCCAAAAAAACCGTTAAGTGAACCACATCATAAATATTTAATTATGGTTTTGCAATGGGCATTATTACCTTTTACAATGATTTTTGTTTCTGCTTTACCAGCTTTAGATGCAGTTACACATTTGATGCGAGGATCTTATCTGGGTTTCAATGTTTCACAGAAAAAGAGAAAATAATAAAATTGTATGAAAACTTTTTTTAAAATTTTATTTTTTTTAACTATTTTGCTACTAATTTTAAGTTATGGAATTTTTGTTTATTTTAAAAATAATTTTTCTTGGGAAAAAATATTACAAAATAATTTTGCCCAGGAACAAGTAAGTAAAATTTTAACAAATGATTCTGATTCTGATTTATTTGCTACAGCTGCTAATTTTCTTGGTTTTACTGAAACTAAAAAATATTTAGTTTTGTTTCTAAATGATACAGAAATTAGACCAGCAGGCGGTTTTATTGGATCTTATGCTGTGATCTCAGTTGATAAAGGTAAAATCAATCTTCTTAAATTAGAAGGTAGTGAATCTTTAGACAAAAACAGTCCAGAAGATTGGCGTCCTGCACCACCAGAAATTTTAAAAAAAGAATTAGGAGTTGAAAAATGGTATTTTAGAGATGCAAATTGGTCACCAGATTTTTCAGTTTCTGCAAAAAAAGTTTTAGAATTATACAAAGGTGAAGGAGGTTTTGAAGCTGAAAATATTGATGCTGTGGTTGCTGTGGATACAAAAGTTTTGGAAGAAATTCTAAATTTAACAGGCGAAATAGAAGTTAGCGATTTAAAGTTTAATTCAAAAAATGTTGTAGAAAAATTAGAATATGAAGTTGAATATGCTTTTTTAGAAAAAGGTTATGATTTTTCTCAACGTAAAAATATTTTAAAAGATTTAGCTGATAAAGTTTTAGCAGAAGTAAAAGTTGATATTTTTTTTCATTGGCAAGATTATAAAAATTTGTTAGACAAGATGATTAGAGAAAAACATATTTCAGCTTATTTTGTTGATCAAAATTTATCTGATTCTTTGAAAAATTTTCCCGAATACGATAATTTATTTGGAAAAATTATCAATACTAAAAATGACGAAGATTATTTGCTTTGGGTTGACGCTAATTTGGCTGCGCTTAAAACTGACTGGGCAATTAAAAGATCTTTAAATTATAAAATAGAAAAAAATTCTGATGGACATTATATTGCAAAAGCAAAAATGACTTACATCCATAATGGTTCTTTTGATTGGCGAACTACTAGATACAGAACATACGCACGAATTTATGTGCCTTTTGGTGCAAAATTATTAGCTATAAATTCTCAAAGTGATTTAAAGCAGTTAAAATATGATTTTGGTGAAGAACTAGAAAAAACATATTTTGCTTATTTTTTTGTAATTGAACCTGGAAAAACAGAAACTTTAGAATTTGTTTATCAACTTCCTGAGTCAATAGAAAAAAAGATAGAAAATAGTGAGTATACATTATTTGTTCAAAAACAAATTGGTATAATTGAATCAGGCTTGACCTTGGACTTAAATTTTGATAAAAATATAGTATCAGCTGAACCGAGTGAATTGGAAAAAAATTGGAATGATAACAAATATTTTCTTACTGAAAATCTTTTGACTGATAAAAAAATAGATATCAAATTAGCAAAATAAAATATGAAAAAAATCGGTATAGATTTAGGCACAACTAATATTCTAGTGTATATCCCTAAGAGAGGTATTGTTGTTAATGAGCCTTCAGTTGTAGCTATTTCTAAAACTGATAATAAAGTTTTGGCTGTTGGAGCGGAAGCTAAAGACATGATAGGCAGAACGCCAGATTCTATAATTGCTGAGAGACCTTTAAAAGACGGTGTTATTGCTAGTTATAAAACAACCGAAGCTATGCTAAAATATTTTATTAATAAAGCAATCGGTGGTTTTAGATTTTTTAGACCAGAAGTTATGATAGCTGTTCCAGCTGGTATAAGTTCTACTGAAAGAAGAGCTGTTGTTGATGCAGCTATGGCTGCTGGGGCTAAAAATGCTTATATTATAAAAGAACCTATTGTGGCAGCTATTGGGGCTGATATTCCAATTGGTTCGGCTTCTGGACATATGATTATTGATATTGGCGGTGGCACAGCTGAAATAGCAGTTATTTCGCTTGGTGGTATTGTTTCTGTTGGTTCAGTAAGAATAGGTGGAAATAGATTTGATCGTTCAATTGCAGATTTTATTAGAAAAAAATATAACTTAGCTATTGGTGAAAGATCAGCTGAAATAGTAAAAATTAATGTTGGTTCAGCGATGTACATGAAACAAATTTTAGAAATGGAAGTAAAAGGACGAGATATTATTAGTGGTTTACCACGAACAATTAAAGTGACTTCTGATGATGTAACTGAAGCTCTAGCTTTGGATTTAGAAGCTTTAGTTCAGGCGATAAAAGATGTTTTGCATGATACTCCGCCAGAACTTTCTGCTGATGTTATGGATAAAGGAATTATGATGTCTGGAGGTTCAAGTCAATTAAGAAATTTGGATGAACTCATTTCACAATCAATTGGTGTGGCAACTTATGTTGCTGAAGATCCAATTTTATGTGTAGCTAAAGGAACGGGTATAGCTTTGGAAAATTTAGACAATTATAAAAGAGCTATTTTATCAACAAAATAATTTTTTATGTTAACTTTAGCGATTGACGCTTCTCGAGCTAACAGAGAAAAAAGAACTGGTGTAGAAAATTATGCTTGGGAAATTATTGAAGAATTAAAAAAACAATTACCGAATAATATTCAGGTTATTTTGTATAGCCAAGAAAAACTAAAAGGTCAGTTAGCTATTTTGCCAGAAAATTGGAGTTCAAAAGTTTTATCTTGGCCACCAAAAAAATTTTGGACACAAATTAGACTCAGTCTGGAAATGATTTTACATCGTCCTGATATTTTGTTTATTCCTGCGCATGTTTTTCCTCTTATTCATCCAAAAAAAACCGTCATGACTGTGCATGATGTAGCCGCTCTAAACTTTCCAGAAACTTATAATCGTTTTGAAAGATGGTATACGATTTGGTCAGTAAAAAAAGCTTTAAAAAAAATGTGGAAAATAATTACACCAAGTATTTTTACAAAAAAAGAAATTCTTCGTTTAACAAAAAAAAAAGAAAAAGTAGAGAAAAAAATTTTTGTTATCCCACATGGTTATAGGAAAAAAGAAAATTTAATTCTTGATTTAGATATAAAAAATGAAATTGGTTTAAAAGGTGATTATTTATTATCCATTGGCAGATTAGAAGAGAAAAAAAATTCAAAAAGAATTATAGAAGCTTTTGATTTATTAAAACAAACCGGATTATTTCCAGATTTGTTTTTAGTTTTGATAGGAAAAAAAGGTTTTGGATTTGAAAAAGTTTTTCTTGCTATTCAAAAATCAAATTTTAAAAATCAAATAATTTTGACAGATTGGCTTTGTGACGAAAAGGCTTTTGCCTTACTTGAAACAGCAAAAATTTTCGTTTTTCCAAGTTTATATGAAGGTTTTGGCTTACCAGTTTTAGAAGCTTTTGAATATGAAGTACCAGTTTTAACTTCTGTAAATGGTGGAAGTTTATCAGAAATAGGCGGAACCGCTTGCTTGTATGTTGATGGTTTAAATAGTGAAGATATTAGTAAAAAACTTAAAGAAATTTTAGATTCAGAATCTTTACGTGAAGAAATGAAAAAACAAGGAAAAGAAGAATTAAAAAAATATTCTTGGGAAAAAGCTGGACAAGAAACTATAAAAATTTTATTGTCTTAAGCTCTTTTTTGTGATATTATAGTCTTGTATGGATAAAATTTTTGGACATGAAAAAATAATTGATTTTTTTGAAAAAAAAATCGCAGAAAAACAGCTCTCACACGCTTATTTATTTGTCGGGCCAGAACATGTTGGCAAAAGAACTGTAGCTGAATATATTGCCGCCAAAATTTTTTCTATTCCAAAGGAAAAATTAAAAACCATGCCTGATTTTTTTTCAGTTGAAATTCGTAAAAACAAAAAAACAGCGAAAACAAATCAAGATATACTTGTCGACCAAATTCGAGAATTAAAATCTTTTTTAGCTCAAAGTTCTTTGTACAAAGACGGTTATAAAATTGTTTTGATAGATAAAGCAGAATCTTTGAATAAAAATGCAGCAAATTCTTTATTAAAAGTTTTGGAAGAACCAAATAAAAAAATAATATTTTTTTTAGTGTGTCAAAATGAAGAAACTCTTTTGGATACAGTCAAATCGCGTTGCCAAATTATAAATTTTTCTTTGGTCGGAATAAATTCAGTAAAAGATTTCTTTTCACCAGATATCATAAAAGATTATAATGGCCTGATAGGGGAATTAATTGAAAAAAATTCAGATCTTACTAAAAAAGAATTTTATAATTTTGAAAAACAAAGATTTAATTCTTTATTTGGAAAAAGTTTTGTAGAAAAATTAGAAATTATTGAAGATTTGTTTGGAGAAAAAAATAAAAAAGATGATCATGTTTTAACTAGAAAAAAAATAAAAAATATTTTAAATATTTGGTTGGTAGAAACACATAATTTTATTAAAGAAAAGAAAGAATTGAATTCTGATGATATAAAAAATATTTTGAATTTAGAAAGAGAAATAAACTATGCACGTAAGTTCATCACAAAAAATATTCATCCAAGATTGCTTTTGGAAAATATAATTTTACAAATTCCGTAATTAATTTTATTTAAAATTTAAAAATAAGAATATGCGTAAAAAATTTCTTTTGCTTTTCTCTTTGCCACTTTTGGCATTATTTAGTTCGGGCTGTTTAAAAGTTGGTGATACAAATTCAAATGCCACTTCTGGTCCAGCCGGCGTTTTTTTGAGTATTGATAAAGGTGAAACTTGGGTTGCTAAATCAAATTATCCAACAACCGAAGGTGTAAAAAATTTACAACAAGTAAGCGTTTATCGTTTTATTGAAGATCCTTTGGATTCTAATGCTTTTTATTGGGCTTCAAGAGAAAAAGGGATGTTTTATACTTATGATAGCGGAGAAAGTTGGACACAAGTATCAAATACTTTAAATGATGGTTTCATTTATGATGTAGCTGTCAATCCAGAAAATAAATGTATTGTTTATGCAACTAATGGACGACAAATTTTTAAAACCGAAGATTGTTCTCGCTCTTGGGTCGAATTATATCGCGAAGTTCGTTTAGAAGATCATATCACTTCAATAGAAATCAATCCTTTTAATTCAAAACAAATTTGGATGACTGAGAGTAATGGTGATTTGTTTGTCAGTGGAGATTCTGGTTTGAATTGGGCAGTACAAGAACGATTTAAAACTTTTTTGTATAGCGTTGACTTTGATAAATTTAATTCAGGTTTAATTTATGTAGCTACAAAATCAAAAGGTTTGTACAGATCAAAGGACGGAGGAGCTTCTTGGGTAAGTCTTTCTGATAAATTAAAAGAATATTCTGGAGCCCTTGATTTTCGTAGATTTTTAGTGTACTCTGGTAAAGCAGAAACAATTTATTGGGTTTCAAAATATGGCATTTTAACTTCTCGCAATGCTGGAGAAGATTGGGAAGCTATAAAATTGGTCACGCCTCCTGGTAGTGTAGATATTTATGGTTTTGCGATTAACCCACAAAATTCTAATGAAATTTATTATACTGGTACTATAAATAATAAATCAACTTTTTATCGCAGTATGGATGGTGGAAAAAATTGGGATACTAGAAAAATGCCTAGCAAACAATTACCAACTTCTATCAGAGTTCATCCAAAAAATAGTGATTGGGTTTATATTGGTTATACAATTCCTGAACAAAAATAATTAATTAATATTTTTTTATGTTAAATTCAAAAGAACAATTTGAAAAAGTTATTTCTTTTTTAAAAACTGATATTTCTAGTTTGAGAACTGGTAGAGCAACCCCTGCTTTAGTGGAAGATGTTGTTGTGGATGCTTATGGTGGAAAACAACCATTAAAAGCTGTTGCTTCAATTAGTGTAAGCGATGCTAAAACTTTACTTGTTGATCCATGGGATAAAGGTTTGGTACAAAGTGTGGAAGTTGCTTTGAGAAATTCAGATTTAGGGATAAATCCTGTGAATGATGGAAAATTTATTCGATTACCTTTACCTGATTTAACTGCTGAAAGAAGACAAGAGTTAGTTAAAGTTTTACACCAAAAATTGGAACAAGCTAAAATTTCAGTTAGAAAAATTCGCGAGGAATTACGTGGTCAAGTAGAAAAAATGGAAAAAAATAAAGAAATTTCTGAAGATGATAAATTTAATTATTTTGAAGATTTAGAAAAAGAAGTAAAAGATGTTAATGAAAAAATAAAACAAATTGGTGAAGACAAAGAAAAAGAGGTTACCACTATTTAGTCAAAAAAAAACGGTCTGAAGCCGTTTTTTTATTTAATAAATTATTTTATGCGAGTAGTTTTGCAAAAAGTTAAAAGAGCTTTTGTTGAAGTGAATGAAAAATTAATTGCAGAAATAGCTGATGGTTTTGTAATTTTTTTAGCAATTAAAAAAGGAGATTTAGAAAAAGACGCTGACAATTTGATTGAAAAAATTTTAAAAATAAAATTATTTTCTGATTATGACAGCGAAACATTTATGCAATATAATTTATCTGAATTTGGTGGCGCTTGTTTGATAATTTCCCAATTTACCCTTTATGGTAAAGTAGAAAAAGGCAGTAAAACAGATTTTGGAGAAGCGGCTGACAAAGAGACTGCTGAAAAATTATATAATTATTTTGTTTTAAAAATGAAAGAAAAACATGATAATGTCCAAATTGGTGAATTTGGTGAACACATGGAAGTTGAATTAAAAAATGATGGACCTATAACTTTGATTTTAGATTCATAATTTATTTTAACACTTGTCAGAAACTTTTTTTAGGAGTATAATTTTGTTTGTTTTTAAATTTAATTATGAAAAAAATAATAATTTTATTAGGTATTCCAGGTTCAGGAAAGGGAACACAAGCCTCTATTTTAAAAGAAAAATATAATTTTGTTCATCTTTCAACTGGTGATTTACTTCGAGCTCTAGAAAAAGAAGAAAAAACTTTATCAAAAGAAAAAACTGAAATTTTAATGAAAATGAAGCAAGGTATTTTGATAGAAGATAAATACATTTATAAATTAGCTTTTCCAGAAATAAAAAAACAATTAAAAAAAAGCCAAAAAGTTATTTTGGATGGAGCGATTAGAACTATAGAACAAGCTAAAAGTTATGATCAATTTTTTAAAGAATTAAAAATTAAAAAAAATGAAATTGCAATAATTGAAATTCATATCAGTGATTTGTTAAGTTTAAAAAGATTACGAGGTCGAGCAAAAGCAGCGGTTTCTGAAGGTCTAAAAACTCGTGCCGATGATGAAGAAGCAGTTATAATTGAAAGAGTAAAAAAACAAGGAAATAAATTTTTGCGTCCTTTGCTCGAATATTATAAAAAAACCAATAATAAAAATCTGTTTATTTTGAACGGTAAAAAAACTATTGAAAAAATAGCAATAGATATTGCCCAATTAGTTTCTTAATTTAAGAAATAAAAAAAAACGGGATGCGCACGTCCTGTTTTTTATTATCTTTGCAGAATTTATTATCTTTTATTTTCTTGTGGTCTAGCTTCGTTTACGGCCATTTTACGTCCGTTTAATTCGTGACCATCCATTTCTGAAAGAGCTTTATCAGCTTCTTCATCATTGGTAAAAGTTACGAAACCGAAACCTTTTGATTTTCCGGAGAATTTGTCTTTTATAATGACAGCTTCTTCTACTGAACCAAATTGCCCAAAAGCTTCTTTGAAAGCTTCAGCAGTTAAGTTCCAATCAAGATTTCCAACAAATAATTTTTTTGACATAATTTTTTGGATTTTGTTATATAAATATAACAATAAATGAATAAAGTAAAACTATTTGTTTAGAAATTCTGCATTTAATAGGAATTGCGCTTTTGCCTTCTAAAGCATTTTTCAAAACTAGTTTACGGCTTATATTATATACTTTTTTAAGTTTTTGTCAATATTTAGTTAATTTATTTGTAAAATTAACATTTCTGGCGGATTAAAAAATCTGGCTCTGGTACCACTTTCTCCTAAACCACTACTGACTAAAATTCTATTTCCAGTAACATCAAAATTCATTCCTTTATAAAATTTTTTTTCAATTATATTGTCAACCCGTCCGATTGGTCCTAAAAAAGGAAGTCTGATTTGTCCACCATGGGTGTGTCCAAATAAAGCTAAAGAAAAATCTTTTGGATAATTTTCAGTATACAAAACAGCTGGGTTATGAATAAGAGCAATCGTATCTAAATTTTCATCTCTTTTTTCTAATATATCATAATTAATTTTTCCAGCCCAAAATGAATCAGCTCCAAATAGATAAAAACTTTGTTCGTTTATAGTAATTTCATATAAATCATTTTGTAAAATATTTATTTTGGAATTTTCAAAATATTTTTTTAATTTTTCTACTTGACTTGTACCGCGAACCATTTTTCCATGAGAATAGTCCACACCATATTCATGATTCCCAAAAACAATATATGTAGGATATTTTTCTGCTAAAGTTTTTAAAGGATAAAGTTGTTTAATTTCATTTTCAAAATTAGTATTATCAATCAAATCACCAGCAATTAAAATTATATCTGGATTTTGTTTTTTTATATTTTCAAAAATAAAATTTAAATATTCATCGTTTTTATAAATTCCAACATGTAAATCAGTAAGTAAAGCTATTTTAATAGGTTTGTCTATATGAGGTAAATCAATATCAATAGTTTTTACAACTAAAATTTTTGGTTCAATAAAACTTCCCCAAAATAGTAAAAAAAAGATGATTGATAATAAAAAAATAATTGAGGTTGAAATTTTTTTATGTCTAAATTCCCAAGATTTTGTATCAATTGTTGTGTGATATAATAAAATAACTGCAATTAGAGCAGTTATTGAAAAAAGTCCAAAAATTATTATATCAAAGAAGATATTCATAAAAATTTGTGCCGTCGGTGGGAATCGAACCCACATGAGAAAATCCCACACGATTTTGAGTCGTGCGTGTCTACCAGTTCCACCACGACGGCTTTTTTAAAATTTGTTTTATTATATATCAGATTGCTCATTCTGTCAATTTTTGTTATAATTATTTAAGAAAGAAAAAAATAAATTTATTATGTCAAAAGTTATTTCAATTGTTAATCAAAAAGGTGGAGTAGGCAAAACTACAACAGCTGTAAATTTGGCCGCTTTTTTGTCAGAAATGGGAAAATTTGTTTTGCTCGTAGATATGGATCCACAGGGAAATGCCACAAGTGGTTTAGGATTAAATAAAAACGATTTGGAAGCTGGAATCTACGAAGCTTTGGCAGGACAAAAAAGAATTCATGATGTTATTTTAAACACTAATCACGAAGGATTGAGAATTTTACCAGCAACGCAGGATTTAGCTGGAGCAGCAATTGAACTTGTAGATGAAGAAAGAAGAGAATTTAAATTAAGAGATTTATTGTCCGAAGTAAATCATGCTTACGATTATATTATAATTGATTGTCCGCCATCTCTTGGTCTTTTAACAGTAAATTCTTTATCAGCTGCTGATGAACTTTTAATTCCAGTCCAAGCCGAATATTATGCTTTAGAAGGATTAGGACAACTTTTACAAACTGTTGAATTGATCAAAACTCATTTGCATCCAGATTTAAAAATTTTAGGAGCAGTTCTAACTATGTTTGATAAAAGAACAAAATTATCTACTGAAATTTTAAATGAACTTTATAAATATTTTCCAGACACAATATTTCGTTCAGTTATACCACGCAGTGTGCGTTTAGCTGAGGCTCCAAGTTTTGGTCAAAGTATCTTAAAATACGAACCAAACGGCAAGAGTGCTAAAGCCTATGAAAGATTAGCACGAGAAGTTTTGGAAAGACATAATTTTTAATTTATTTTTATGCCATTAGGAAAAGGATTAAATTCTCTTATACCGCAACAACAAAAAATTGTCAGAAAAATTATCAGAAGAGAAACTGGGATTGTTTCGGATGAAAATAAAATTTTAAATATTGCAATTGAACAAATTTTACCAAATCCAGAACAGCCAAGAAAAGATTTTGATCACCAAGATTTGGAAGATTTGGTTTTGTCAATAAAAAAACATGGAATTTTACAGCCACTTATTGTCACTGAAAGAGAAGATGGTAATTATGAACTTATTGCAGGTGAAAGACGACTTCGAGCTTCTCAAATAGCAGGATTGGAAAAAGTTCCAGCTATTTTACGTAATGCTAGTCAACAACAAAAATTAGAATTAGCTTTAATAGAAAATATACAAAGACAGCAATTAAATCCTTTAGAAGAAGCTTATGCTTATTCACGTTTAATGGAAGAATTTAATTTAAGTCAGGAAGAAGTGGCTGATCAAGTGGGTAAAAGTCGTCCAGTGGTTGCAAACACTGTTCGTCTTCTTGGTTTACCTTCTGTAATTCAAACAGCTTTAGTCAAAGGAGAAATTAGTATGACAAAAGCCAGAACTCTATTAAGTTTAAAGTCAGAAAAAGAACAGATTGCTTTATTTACTAAAATTCAAAATGAAAAAATGACTAGTCGTGAAGTAGAGTCAGTCGTTTCTAGTAAAGACCCAAAATCCAGAAAAGGATCAGTTCGTCGTGATCCAAATATTAGAGTTCAAGAAGAATTACTTGAAGAAAGTTTAGGAACAAAAGTAAGAATTAGTAAAAAAGGCGAACGAGGAAGTATTATTATAGATTATTTTTCTTTGGAAGAATTAAAAAGATTGATTGAAGAATTAACAAAAATATAATATGAAAAAAGAAGATTTAATCTTCTTTTTTTGATAAAACCGATTTAATAATTTTACTGATTGTTTTCCCGCGATTTTTTTTCATAGCATCTCTGATGTGAATTTGAGCAGAATGAGTTTTTACAAATTCTAACCATTCTTCATTTGGACCTTTTCTTTTTTTATCTATAATAATATCAACTACATCACCATTATTTAATGAAGTGTCAAGCGGTGACATTTTTTCATTGATTAAAACGCCAGTGCATTTGTTTCCAATGTCAGTATGAATACTATAAGCAAAATCAACTGGAGTAGAACCTTCGGGTAAATCTATAACATCACCTTTTGGAGTAAAAACAAAAATTCTGGTTTGTAAAAAATCAATTTTAATTTGTTCTAGATCAGAAAGTTTATTTAAAATATCTTTTTGGATATCAGCTAATTCTCTAGCCCAATCAACTTCTCTTTTTGGCATTCTAGAGCCATATTCATCATAATGCCAATGGGCAGCAATACCATATTCTGCATGTTCATGCATAGCTTCAGTACGAATTTGAAATTCTATCGGCTGTCCGTCTGCATCACCAAAAACTGTGGTATGTAGAGACTGATAACCATTTGGTTTTGGTTGTGAAATATAATCTTTTATTCTTCCTTTCATCGGGCGCCAAATATTATGAATAATACCAAGAGTAGAATAACAATCAGACAAATCTTTTACAATAACTCGGACAGCTACAATGTCATAAATTTTATTTATATCATTGTTTTTTTTCTGCATTTTTTTATAAAGGCTGTATAAAGTTTTATTTCTGCCACCAATAAATAAAAAATGAATATTTGTTTTTTCTAATTCTCTTTTTGTTTTTTCAATTACATATTTAAAATATTTTTCTTTACCTTTTAATTTTTCTTGGCGTAATTCACTAATTCTTTCGTATTCTTTTGGATAAACATATTTAAAAGATAAATCTTCAAGTTGACTTTTTATTTCATCCATTCCCAATCTGTCTGCTAAAGGTGCATAAATTTCTAAACTTTCTAAAGCAATGCGATATCTTTTTTGTGGTGGCAGAGAATCTAAAGTACTTAAATTGTGAATTCGATCAGCAAATTTTATAATCATAACTCGGACATCTTCTGCCATAGCTACAAACATTTTTCTTAAATTTTCAATATATCGTGCCACACCTCGATATTTTAATTTGCCAAGTTTAGTTATGCCTTTTACTAAATTCATAACTTCTGGTCCGAATTCTTTTTCTAAATCTTCCAAGGTTTTCTCTGTATCTTCTGGGACATCATGGAGTAAAGCTGCAATTACTAAAATATAGTCAGTTTTCATGTCTGCTAAAATATGGGCGGTTGCTAGAGGATGAATTATATATGGTTCACCAGATTTTCTAGTTTGTCCTTGGTGAGCTTTTTCAGCATAATCATAAGCTAATCTGATCATGTCTAAATCAGCTTTTGTGTCATAATTTTTTATTTTTTCAATCAAGCTACTAATTGTTCGATTTTGTTCTTTAGACATAATATTAAACTGGTGATTACTATACTTTTTATTATAGCAAAAGAAAATTAAAAAGTAAAAATTAAAAAATAAAAAGATTTTAAACAATAAATTTTCGACTTCTTGCCTGCTGACAGACATAATTGATTGTATACGGTTGACTTTTTAATAATTTTAATATATAATTTTTTTGAATTTAAAAAGCTCCTGTCGTTCAACTCCGACGTCCTGTGGAGTCGGAGTTCCGATTTTCGCTAAAGCGAAACATCGGGGCGGATAGGAAATTAAAATAATATATAAAATATATGGGGGGATATGTATATATATTAAAAAGTAATGATAACAGATTTTATGTTGGAAGCACATCAAATATAGATAGGAGATTGAAACAACATAAAAATGGCCATACTCAAACAACTAGAAACATGAAAAATATTGAATTAGTGTTAGTTCAAGAATATAATAATTTAGAAGTGGCTAGAAAAATTGAGAGAAAAATTAAAAAACTAAAAAGAAAAGATTATTTACAAAAAATGATTAATGATGGAAAAATAAAAATGATAATTTAAAAAGCTCCTGTCGTTCAACGGATAGGACATTGGTTTGCGGAACCAAAAATCCAGGTTCGATTCCTGGCGGGAGCACAAAACACTTTTTTATTTGAGTGTTTTTTTATTTAAATAATTCTATAAAACGTTGATCGTTTATGGCTAATTCAGTGAAGACAAAAATAAAATAAAAAAATAATAGCAAAACTGCTTCTTTTTTTGTTAAAAGTTTTTCAGTTTTTATAAAATGAAAAAGCAAATTTATTGCCAAAAACATAAATGTACCAGTTATATAAATTATTTTTGGATTAAAAGCAAAAGGTATAATAACAGCTATAATTCCAACAACTATGGTAGCATCAGCCATAACAGTCCCTAAAATATCTCCTAAAGCCAAATCATCATTGTGATTTTTTGCGGCTCTGACAGAAAAAAATAATTCAGGTAAGGTTGTTCCAACCCCCACAACAAACATACCGATTAAAACTGGATTAATTTTTAAACTATTTGCAAAAGTAATCCCATATTTTACAGTAAAATGTGATCCAAAAATCAAACCAATCATGCTAATAATCAATAATGTTAAATCAGATAAATTGATTTTTTCTTTAATATCTTTTGGAGAACAATGATTTTTGTTTAAAATATAAAAATAAAAACTCAGGCCAGATATTATTAAAATAATTCCTTCTAGACGTGAATAATGTCCATTCAAACCTAATAAAATTGGTATAGCTACAAGTCCTATATAAAAAAAACGATTTTTTATTATTTTACTTTCAATTTTTAGGTTTCTACTTGATAATAAAACCACTAAAGCAAAAACTAATGTTAAATCAGCAATATTTGATCCATAAAGTGTACCTAAACCAAAAGCAGGTACACCTTTTAAAGCTGAATTTACTGATACTAAAGTTTCAGGTAAAATTGAAATTACGGCCACAATTAAAAAACCAACTATATATTTAGAAAGATTTAAACTTCTGGCAATTTTTCCTGAATAATGAATTGCGTAATCAGCACTTTTTATTACAGTTAGCAAAGATAAAATTAATAAAGCTATTGAAAGAATCATATTTACTTATTATATTTTGTGTTTATTTTAACATATTTTTATTTTTAAATAAAGGTTTTTTTCTTGCTCTGAAATAAAAGTTTCAGACAATTGGGTTACATTTAAAAATGGTTTTGTAAAATAAAATTTTTTGTTTTTGTATTATTTTTTGATAAAATATATATTATTAAAATAACTTTAAAATATGGAGGGGAAAATAAAAAATTTTATAGAATGGACAAAATTAAAAATAAGAATACACTTAGCAAAACAAAATATTTTTTTTAAAGTACGAGAAAATTGGTGAGCTAGTATAGGGATGAATATTGGCTTTGAACAAAATGGGAAAAACGAAACTTTTGAAAGACCTGTTCTTATAATAAAACAATTTAATCTGGAAATAATGTGGATTATTCCGATGACCAGTCAAGATAAAACTAATAATAAGAAATATTATTTTCCTGTAAAATATAAAAATGAAACGTCATATTTAATTTTATCCCAATTAAGACTTATCAGTTCTAAGAGATTATTAAGAAAAGTAAGAACAATTTCAAAAGAAGAATTTAATGAAGTTAGAAAAAAGATAAAAGACTTTTTATAAAAAAAACGATCCCTGTGATCCATAAGAGGAAAACAGGGTCTCGGAGGCCGAAGCCGTTTGTATATAAACTATACACAATATAATTTTTATTGTCAATATAATAATTATAATTTGTCCATAATAAATAAAATACTTTTTTTACAGGTGTTTTTTTGTTTTTTACCTTGCTTTTTAAAAAATATTTTGCTAGAATATAAGCAACAATTTAAAGACCTAAACTCGCTTTGTGGGCATGGTCTAAAACTGGATAAACATAGAGATGGCTCTCTCATCTTTGGTATTGTTTATCCAGTCTTTAACCGAAAGGTTACTGGGTCTCGTAAGAGATCACCATTGCATGGAGAGCCTTTTGTGTTTTTAAATACAAAGGTGCAGTGGATTTATTTATTTAAGTATAACATAATATGGAAAATTTATTTTTGCTAATATTTTTAGGTTCTTTCGTCTGTTTGATAATCGGGCTTATTAAACCATCGTCTTTTTCTAAATTTTTAAAAGGTGAGATAACTAGGAAAAGAATAGGAAAAATTTTTGGTATTTCAATTATTGTTTCTTTTGTTCTATTTGGAATTACAACTGAAACACCTGAGGATACTGATAATCAGACAGAAAATCATGTTGTAGTAGAGAATACACAAAATACAGAAATTGTAGAAGAAAAAGAAGAAAATATTCCTATGATAGTAGAAGAGAGTGGTAATATAACAGTCGCTCCTGTAAAAGAAGATGAAATTCAAACAGCATCAGAAACTACACCAGTATCTTTACCAACACAAACTCAGACCGAAGAAGTAGATAAACAAGATATTATACCAGTATCAACCGAAACAGTTAGTCAAAAAAATGCTATCAGAAGTGCAAAAGCTTATTTGGATTATTCTGCTTTTTCTCGTGAGGGATTGATTAAACAATTGGAATACGAAAAATTTTCACATGTTGATGCAGTTTATGGAACAGATAATTCTGGTGCTGATTGGAATGAACAGGCAGCTAAAAGTGCCGAACAATATTTGGATTATTCTTCATTTTCACGTGGTGGTTTAATAGGCCAACTATTATATGAGGGTTTTACGCAAGGACAAGCAGAATACGGAGTTAATTCAGTTGGATTATAAATAAAAATCAATTAAACATAAAACACCTTAAACGAGGTGTTTTTTTGTATTGCTTTGAAATAATTTTACAAGTATAATTGTAATATATTAGATAGACTAAAATTAGCCAATTTTATGGAAAAAAGCCAAAAAAGTGACGAAGTTCTGGTAGAAGAGATCAGAAACGGAAACATGGATTTATATAGTGAAATAATTGCTAGATATAAAACTCCTTTATCTAGTTATATAAATCGTTTGAGTTACAATTCTAACGATAGTGAAGATATTTTGCAAGAAGTTTATTTAAAAATTTATAGAAATTTATTTGGTTTTGATACAAAAAAGAAGTTTTCTTCTTGGGCTTATCGTATCGCACATAATGAAACAATAAATTATTTAAAAAAACACGGACGGACAAAAATAAATTTAAATTTAGATGAAATTGACGAAAATATTTTTGCTGAAAAAAACTTTTTAGAAGATAAATTGGATCAAAAATTTTTACAAAAAGAAATGGCAGATTATTTAAATTTAATTAAGACAAAATACCGCGAAGTTTTATTGTTGTATTATTTTGAAGAAAAAAGTTATGATGAAATCAGTGATATTTTAAGAATTCCTAAAAATACCGTTGGTATTTATATTCATCGAGCTAAAAAAAATTTAATAAAAGAATTAAATTCTAAAAATAAAAAATAAAATTATGTCAGAAGAAAAAAGAAATTTAGAAAAAGAAATAATGGAAAAAATAAAAAGTGGCAAAGTCTCTCTAAGATCAAAATATATTTTTTTAGCTGAAAAATTAGGTTTTAGTAGTATTTTGATTTTTAGTGTAATTTTATCAATTTTATTTTTAAGTTTAGTTTTATTTTATTTTAAATCAACTGATAATTTAATCTATTTAAGTTTCGGCAGCAGAGGATTATTTGCTTTTTTGGAATCTTTTCCATTTTTGCTAGTCAGTTGTTTTATTGCTTTAATTTTTTTAGCTGGTTATTTAATCAGTAAAACCGAGTTTGCTTATAAAAAATCTTTTGGTTTTATTACAATTATATTTGTGTTAAATATATTTTTATTTGGTGCGTTACTTGCTTTTACTTCAATGAATCATAAATTAGAATATCATTTTTTTAATCCTAACAGTGATCTTGGAAAAAAATTTAAACCATTTTCACAAAATATTGATAATATGCGAGATCATAGTATTGCCGGAATGATTTTATATGTCAATTATCCAGAAGCTATAATTCAATTGCCAATGTTTGAAAATGAAGTTATTGTCAATTTATCAGCGTGTAAAAAAAAGACTTTAGAAAAAGGTGATTTTGTGGTATTTGTTGGTGAAAAAACTGGAGAATATTCTTTTCAAGCTATTGATTATAGAGTTGTGGATGATAATGAATTAGAAATGAATCGAAAAAGGACAGAAAGAGAATTGGAAAATAATTGTTTAAATAATAATTCTATAAAATGTAATTTTATTAAACAAGGTCCAGGGGCTGTTTTAGAAACAGGGGGTGAAGACTGTTTTAAAGCTTGTGTTTTGAGTGATTGGCAATCAAAAGAAGAATGTGAAAAATGTATGTCTCAAAAAATGAAATAAAAAAGTTAAAATTTTTGTATTACTAATTGTAGACGTCATTCGTTTATAGTTAATTTATAAAAATTTTATTTATGGATAACAAAAAAAGAAATTTTTTACTTTTTTCTTTATTTTTAATTTCTGTATTTTTAACATATAGTTTTGTTCAAGCAGAAGATCAAGATAATATAGATTCTAATTTAGATAACAAAAAATGTGATTGTCGTTGTGATTTTAATTTTAAAGAAAAAACAAACTCATTGTCTTCAACAACTATAAAATTTGACAGAGAACAAATTGAAAAAGTTCAAGAAGCTATTCAAAATCAAGATTATGATGCTTGGATAACAGCTGAGGGTAGTGATTCTAAAATCGCTGAAAAAATAACCAAAGAAAATTTTTCGCGTTTTATTGAAATGCATGAACTTTTAAAAAATAAAAACTTTGATGAAGCTAAAATTATTGCTGAAGAATTAGGTATTGATTTTGGACATAAAAAACCAGAAAGATTGGATGGTATAAAAAATAATCAGCATAATTTTAAAGATTTTAAAAATAAATCAGAAAAATAATTGTTTTTAAGCAAAGAAAAAAACAGGCTCTGTAAAAGCTTGTTTTTTGTTTTTTCAAATCTTGCTGTTGCTAGAAAAATTTGTTATAATTGTTTTATCTTATTTAAAAATTATGGAATTGACTGCCCAAATAGAATCAATACTTTTTGTAGCCTCAAAACCGCTCAAAATAAAACAAATTGCTAAAGCATGTGAAAAAACTGAATCAGAAGTTAGTGAAGCTTTAGAAAATTTAAAAATTAAATATAATCATGAAAATTCTGGAATCCAGATTGTTTTTAATGATGATAATTTTGAAATGACTACAAATTCAGAAAATTTTAGTTTGTTAGATTCTTTTATTAAAACAGAAATTTCTGAAGAGCTTACCAAAGCTCAACTTGAAACTTTGACTATAATTGCTTATCAAAATGAAGTGACTAGACCAGAAATTGAAGAAATACGAGGAGTAAATTGTGCAGTAATTATTAGAAATTTACTTATTCGTGGGCTTATTCAAGAAAAAGACTCTTCAGAAAAATTAACTCCAATTTATTCTTTATCACTGGAAGCTTTAAAAGGTTTAGGTCTAAATTCTATTGAAGATTTGCCAAAGTATCAAGAATTTCATAACCATGATTATGTAAAAGAAAAAATAGCTAATTCAGATACAGAAGATTATGAATAGTTTTTTACCGACAAATGATACAAAAAAAACTCCGCAGATATTTTTGAAGAGTTTTTTTATTTTACTGGCAATACTCATTTTAATTTCTTTGTATTTTTTTGCTTTAGCAAAAGGAACTGGCAAAGAAATATTTATTGGTGGAGAAAAAATCGCAAAAATTAATATTAAAAAAGAAGATTTTGTAGCAGTAAAAAATTCAACTTATGTTTATCGACAACCAAAAATTATTGCAGAAAAAATTGAAAAATCTCCAACTCCAATTTTAAAAGATAAAAATGTTTCTTTTCCAGAAAATTTTTCAGCTAAAGCTTTGATAGTCAAAGATGATGCGACTGGTAAAATTTTGTATGGAAAAAATATTTATGAAAAACGACCAGTGGCTAGCATCACTAAACTTATGTCCGCTTTAGTTTTGTTAGAAAAAGAAAAAAATATTGATTGGCAAAAAATGACAACTGTAATTGGTGAAGATAATTTAGACACACATATTTATGCTGGTGAAAATTATTCTTTAGAAGAATTATGGGAAATAGCTTTAGTTGCTTCTTCAAATAAAGCGATTTTGTCTTTGATTAAAGAAATTTATCCTAACCAAGAAGAATTTGTAGTTCGTATGAATGAAAAAGCACAAGAATTAGGAATGACCGATACAATTTTTACTGATCCAACAGGTTTAGAAGAAACAAATTTATCAACTGCTTCTGATTTAGTTATTTTACTCAGTGAAGCTTTAAAAAATGAAAAAATAAGTACTACTTTAAACAAAAAAGATTTAACAGTTCATTCTAGTTTAAAAGAAAAAGATAATCACATGTGGAATACAAATTGGTTACTTCTTGGTTGGATAAATAATTCGTTTAATATTTTTAAAGGTGGAAAAACCGGTTATATTGATGCTTCTTTGTATAATTTTACTATGCAAGTTGGCGATGCTGAAAATCATATTTTAAATACTGTAGTTTTGGGAGCAGACAGTAATGAAAGTCGTTTTATAGAAGCACGTGATGTTTCTAATTGGGTTTTTGATAATTATATTTGGAAATAATATAAAATATGTTTGATGTATCTTTTATAATAGACTTTTTTACAAAATTACCAGGTGAATATTCTGTTTTATTTTTATCAATGATTCCTATCACAGAAATTAGAGTTTCAATTCCGATTGGGATTGAATTTTTTAAAATGAATGTTTTTTTAGTCTGGATAATCGCAGTTATAGGCGATATTATTCCAGCAATGTTTATTTTATATTTGTTGCCAAAATTGCATGATTGGCTTATAGAAAAGAAAATTGTTGGAAAATTACTTAGAAAAAAAATGGAAAAAGCAGAAAAAGCTTTTGCTGGTAAATATGCAAAATATGGAGCAATAGCACTTATTACTTTTGTGGCGATTCCACTTCCATTTACTGGTTCGTGGACTGGATCACTTGTGGCTTTTATATTTAATATCCCTTTTAAAAAATCCTTACCAATGATTTTAGTTGGAGATTGTTTGGCAGCAACTATTATTACACTTGTTACTCTTTTTGCAGGTACAACATTGAGAGCTATATTTTAGATTTAAGATTTTAGATTTAAGATTTAACAGCTTAAAAGGCTGTTTTTTGTCTTAAAAAGTTTTTTTAATTTTTACTTTTGACATTCGACTTTAGACTTTAGACTATTTGTGTTAAAATATTACTAAGATTAAGATTATATGAAATTAGACACTAAAATATCTTTACTTAGTAAAGTTGGCAAGACAACTGAAAAAAAATTAAATCGACTTAAAATAGAAAAAGTTGCGGATTTACTTTATTATTTTCCTTTTCGTTATGAAGATTATAGTAAAACTTTTAAAATAAATGAATTGAAAGCTGAAATTGATGCTAGTATAAAAGCAAAAATTGAAATTATAAATAATAAAAGAAGTAGAAAAACTAGAAAAATACTTACCGAAGCTTTAGTTTCTGATGACAGTGGACAAATGAAAATAGTTTGGTTTAATCAAGCATTTATAATAAAAAATTTAAAAGCAGGCGATACTGTTTTCTTTTCTGGTAAAGTTTCCGAAGGTTTTTATGGTATTCAAATGATAAGCCCAATTTATGAAAAAGAACATTTTGCTAATCAACAGATAGAACCAAAAAATACTCATACCGCTAGAATTTTACCGATTTATCCTCTGACTACAGGGATCACACAAAAACAAATTAGGTTTTTAATTAGCGAATCTCTGAAAGCAATTTCAGAAGTTCAAGAGTGGTTACCAAAAGAAATATTAGAAAAAGCTAAAATTATTGATTTAAAAAAAGCGATTGAATTAATCCATTTTCCGCAAAATTATGATGATATAATTGAAGCCCAAAGAAGACTTAAATTTGATGAGTTATTTTTATTACAACTGCGAGCTGAAACTTTACGACAATCAATAAAAAAAACTAAGGCGCATAAAATAAAATTTCAAGAAAAACCAATTCGTAATTTTGTAAAAAATTTACCTTTTGAATTAACTAAAGATCAAAAAATTGCCGCTTGGGAAATTATTAAAGATATGGAAAATGAAAAACCAATGAATAGATTATTAGAAGGTGATGTAGGTTCAGGTAAAACTCTGGTAGCTGTAATTAGTGCATTAAATGTGATCAAAAATAATTTACAAGTTGTTATTATGGCTCCAACTGAAATTTTAGCCAAACAACATTTTGAATCTTTTAAAAAGTTTTTTGATTCAAAAATAAAAATAGCATTAATTACTTCTAAAAGTTTAGAAACAAATGAAATTGGTTTAAAAATAAAAAAACAAACAGAAAATAAAAAAATAATTTTTGAAAAAATAAGTTCAGGAGAAATTGATTTAGTTATTGGTACTCAGGCATTATTAAATGAAAAAATAATTTTTGCAAATTTAGCTTTAGTAATAGTTGATGAACAACATCGTTTTGGCGTGGAGCAAAGAAAAAAAATTAAAGAACAAAATAAAAATAAAGTTTTGGTGCCACATTTTTTTAGCATGACAGCTACTCCAATTCCACGTTCGTTTGCTTTAACTTTATATGGTGATTTAGATTTATCTATTATCAAAACCATGCCAAAAAATCGTAAAAGTATAAAAACTAGATTAGTTGAGGCAAAAAATCGTCAAAAAGCTTACGAATTTATTGCTGAACAAATTAAACAAGGCCGGCAAGCTTTTGTAATTTGCCCTCTTATTGAAAGTAAAAAAGATACTGAAGAAGAAAATTCTTTGATAATTTCTGATGAAAAAAAGACTGTTTTATCAGAGTATGAAAAATTAAAAGACAAAATTTTTCCAAAATTAAATATTGCTTATTTGCATGGTAAAATGAAAACAGCTGAAAAAGATGAAATTATGTCTGATTTCAAAAATAAAAAAATTGATATTTTAGTTTCTACTTCAGTAATAGAAGTGGGGATAGATATCCCAAATGCAACAGTAATGATGATAGAAGGAGCGGATCATTTTGGTTTAGCACAACTGCATCAATTTCGTGGACGAGTCGGTAGAAGTGAACATCAATCTTATTGTTTTTTATTTACAGAATCAAACGCTAGTAAAGCACTAGAAAGATTAAATTTATTTGAATCTACTAATGATGGATTTTCTTTAGCAGAATATGATTTAAAAATGCGAGGTGCTGGAGAAGTTTATGGCACAGCACAAAGTGGGGAAATGAGATTAAAATTAGCTAGTATGAAAGATTATGAAATTATTCGAACTGCGAGAAATTTAGCTCGAGATATTGATTTTGATAAATATAAAAGTTTGAAAGAAAAGGTGATTGAATGGGAGGAAAAAGTACACTTAGAATAATTTTAGATTTTTGATTTAAGATTTTGGCAGTCTGAAAAGGCTGTTTTTTTGTTTCCTTACCAGCTTTTTAATTTAAAACAAAAACACCGCCATCAAGCGGGTTTTTAATTCATAATTCTAAAATCCTAAATCTAAAATTTTAAGTGTGTTTCACTAATTCAGTAATATTTTTTACTTCTATTATTTTTATTTTTTTAGTTTTGTTTTCACTTTTGCCTGTAATAATAGTTTTAATTCCTAGATTTTCACATTCTTTAATTCTTTTTTCTAAAAAATTTATTTTTCTAACTTCACCTCCGAGTCCTACCTCACCAAACACTGCTAAATTTTTACTTAATTTTTTATCTTTGAAAGAACTAGCAATTGCTAAACAGACTGCTAAATCAGCCGCCGGTTCATTTGCTTTTATTCCACCAGCTATGTTTATATGGATATCGTATTGCGATAAATTTATACCAGTTCTTTTTTGTAAAACTGCAGTTAAGACATGAAGACGATTTAAATCAAAACCGCTTGATTTTCTGACAGGGTAACCAAAAACAGTTTTATTTACTAAAGATTGGACTTCAACTAAAAGTGGTCGAGTGCCTTCCATCAGACAAGTAATTACACTCCCACTCATTTCATCTTCTCGATCTTCTAAAAAATTTGCAGAAGGATTGATAACACTTTTTAGTCCAGTTTCTGCCATATCAAAAATTCCAATTTCGTCTGTAGCTCCAAAACGATTTTTTACAGTTCGTAAAATTCTATAATTATGATTGCGTTCACCCTCAAGATAAATAACAGTATCAACTAAATGTTCTAAAGTTTTTGGACCAGCCACATTTCCATCTTTGGTTACATGACCAATAACTATAATTGAAGTTTTATTTTTTTTCGCAATTTCTAAAAGTTTTACAGCACAAGCTTTTATTTGATTTATATTACCAGCTTCGCCAATAGTTTCTTCAGAATAAATTGTTTGGATAGAGTCAATAATTGCTAGTATTGGTTTTTCTTGTTCAATCGTTGCACAAATTTTTTCTACACAAGTTTCATTTGATAATTTTAAATTAGCTGAATTTAATTTTAGACGATCGGCACGAATTTTTATTTGTCCAATTGATTCTTCTGCTGAGATATAAAGAGAAGAGGGAATAGACACAGCGGTTTGTATAGCTAAAGTAGATTTACCGACTCCTGGTTCACCACCAAGCAAAATTAAACTAGAAGGAATCAAACCACCACCTAAAACTCGGTCAAGTTCACTAATTTTAGTTTCAATTCTTTTTGTATCTTCAGGTGCAATTTCAGATATTTTTTTTACAGCTCCTGCTTTATAAACATTTTGACGATTTTCATTTTTGGTTTCTAATATTTCTTCTTTTACTGAACCCCAAGTTCCGCATTCAAGACAGCGCCCAATCCATTTATCATATTGAGCACCACATTTTTCGCAGTTAAATATTGTTTTGTTTTTATTTTTCATGTTAGTTAGTTTTAGCACATTTTGTTGGTAAAGATGTTGTGCGTAAGCGAGAATTATTTAGAGGTCCGTCAGTATATTCAAAATGCCAAATTTCAGTTTCTAATCGATAAAAATATTCAGAAGTATTATAAAAAATATTTGCTAATCTAGCAACATCTTCTGGAGAAGAGTTACATTGTTCTCCGCCAAAAAAAGTTAGGCGATTGCCTGATTTGTCATATAAAAACACATCGACAGCTTGTCCGAGTCCATGAATAGAAAATCCTGGAACAGCATAATATTTTTTTCGTTCAGCTTCATCAGGAAATCTAGCGGCTCCTTTACCACACCATAAATCAGCCTGTTCTTCAAAACTACGATAAGAGTCAGTTACTAATAATTTATAACCAAGTCTCGCTGCATTGGTAGCTGCTTGGCAAAGAGGAATTTTCATTTCTGGAATTGTAGTAATTGAAATTAAATTATTATTTTTTAAATCTTTAATATTTTCACAAGTATAAGTTTCAGTATATTGCGAAGGTAAAACACCAGCTGGTTTATAAACATTTAATCTATCTTTTTTCCATTTTGTGCAATCAAATGTTTTATATGTAGTAGTCGGTGTTATAATTTCTGTTTTTTTTGTACTAAGAGGAACTGAAGATTTTTGTAAGTCTGTTAAATTAACATTTTCATTTTCTTCTTGTGCATCATAAATTGTCTGTTTGACATAAAGAATTTTTAAATCTTTGAATTGTGTTAAATAAGGATTGATAATATATAAAATTGTATAAGAACTAAAAATTAAAACAATTCCAATAATGGCTCCAAAAATTCTTTTTTTGATTGAACTAATAGTATCTGGATTTCCTGCTGATAAAATCCATTGAATTCCCGAAATAATAATTATAATAATTGCTACAATTACAGCTGCTACAATTAAATATTTGTAAATTCCTACTATATATTCTCCTAAAAAAGGTATAGTAAGATAAGTGTCTCCATTGTCGTCAACTTGTAGATTGTTTTTTGCATTAATGTCAGAAAATTCTAAACCCGGAATATTTATTTGTGGTTGTGGTTTTACTAAATTTTCTTCAAAATTTTCACCAAAATTTTTTACATAAGCTTCAGAATCAAACACTACATCACTTAAGTTTCCCCAGAATCCAGTACTATTATTTCCATCAAAAGGAAGTTTGATTGTTCCAGTATTTTTATCGCGACAATAATCAATGTCGTAACTTAAATTTGCACCGTCTTTACATTCCCAAGTACCACTGCCATAAGCTTGGGCGCAATCACTATTTTTACTACAATCACAATACCAAACTTCATCTCGGTCAGGGTACCAATCAGGATCATTCTCTTTTGTACTTTTTTGATCACTTTTTTCGCAATCATCAGAAACACAATTTGAATTGTTGTAACAAATTTCGCCGATAGCTAAGCCATAAACACGCGGATATTTTTTTGTACCATCTGTTTTTTTACAATAATCTAAACCGAAAGAATTACTATCTTCATTTTCACAAGTCCAATCTTTAGTTTGCCCGTCATATTCTTGGGAGCAATCTGAGGCATCATCACAATCACAAAAACCATCTTCACAATCTCCTGATTTACATTGGCTATTGTCATAACATTTTTCTCCAATTTTTAAATTTGTTGCCGCGGAAACATTATTAACTAAAAAAAATAAAGTGAAAAATATTATTGTAATAAAAATTTTAAAATATTTTTTCATATTATAAGTTTAAAATTAATTTCCAATCATTTTCGTCTTTGGGAGTTATTTGTTTGTTATTAAAAAAATAAGTTGGAATTTCTTGAATATTTAACATCTCAGCATAATATTCATTTATTTTTATATAATTATCTTTATTTTCTTCATTTAAACATTTATTAAATTTTTTTTGATCCAAATTAATTTCTGTAATAATTTGAGATAGAGTAGAAGAGGAAAGATCAGAATTGTTTGTATAAGAATATTTTTCAAATTCAGGAAATTTTTTCTGTTCATTTGCACAATAAGCATACTCTATAGCTAATGTTGAATCATAAGGATAAACAGCGATCGGCAAACCTTTCCAAATTATTTTAAATTTATTAGGATAATTAGTGAGTAGATTTTCTAAAATCAAACTATCATTTTTACAAGCAGAACAAGCAAAATCAGCAAAAACAATCAAAGTATCAGAATTTTTTTTATCTCCAATTATCGGATCATTTACACTAATTGGTATTTGTAAAATTTGACCAGTTTTATCATTTTGTTTATTTTGGGAATAAGAAAATAAACTATTATTAGTTTTTAAACTGAAATAAAATAATAAAAAAACTAAACCAATAATTGGTAAGAAAAAAAATAATATTTTTTTTAAATTTGTCATATTATAAATTTATTTTAAATATTCCATTTTTATTTTTGTCAGTAAAATAAAGATTTTTTCCATTTTGGTCAATTATAATTGTGTTTATTGTATATGTTTCGTCTAAACTTATTTTAGTTTTTGTTCCAGTAATTAAATCTATCTTATATAATGAGTCAGCGATAGAATTTGCAACTTCTGGTGCAAAACCAGCGCCATCACGAAGTTCTGTCGGCACACCACAATAAATATAACGTGAATCAGAGCTAAAAGCACATTTATCAGCCCAAGTATTAAGTCCGAGCGGTTGACGATTTTCTCCCACAGTTTCTGGTGTAGCATCACTTATCCATAATTCTGGTTTGTAATTATTTGCAGAATTATAAACACTATGTAGAAGTCTTTTACCATCAGGGGACCATTTTGTTTCTAAACCACGTCCAGCTACAGTCAGTGATGCGTAATTTTCGTTATTTAAACCAACCAAAAGTATTTCTTGATTATTTCCACTAGCTTCGCCAGTAGCAGATAAAGCTATAATTTGGTTGTTTGGTGACCAATCAACTATTACTTTATCAGCATTATTTCCCATAGATTCTATAAGTTCAATATTATTTCCAGTTGGATCACTAGTGATGAGCCAACGATTGTCAGCTAATTCGGCCATACTTTTTGAAACAATAGAACCGCCATCAGTTGAAAAATCAAAATCTTCCCAATGTTTTGGTAATGTTACTTGTTTTTCTTCTTCAAAATTATAATAAATGTTTGAGCCATCTGGGTATTCAATAATTCCTTCATTTTGGGTTGGTGACCAAGTGACATTTTCTACATTATAAAAAACTTTATCACTTAAGAGTTCAAGTTTTCCTTCTGAATTTAAAAAATAAAACTTGCCGTCTTGTGGGTTATAAAATTTTGCTCCATTTTGGCTATAACTAACATTGGCAACTTTTGTATTTACCACTTGAGTTTCTTTTGATTTTTGGGTATTTACTGTTGGTTGTAAATTTATAATTTCATTAGCTGTTTCTAAAGGTTTTTTTCCATCTTCTGTATCTGGTTTCTCACCAGTTTCTGGTAAAGTACCTGTGCTTTCTCCACCAGTTTTAGTACCGCCTTCATTTACAGTTGGAAAATTTCCACCTGGAGTAGTACCAGTTTCACCACCTTCAGGCGTTGTGGCTTTTCTAAAAAACACAAAATAAATAGCATAAGCCAGTAGACAACAAACTGTAATGAATAAAATGATATATAAAATTTTTTTCTTATCCATATTTTGATATTAAATATTTTATTTATGATTCGGTTTTTTCTAATAAACCTTTATTTAAAAGTTCTTGTTTTGTGCGGTAAAAATTCATGATCAATTTTTCTAGTTGTTTAATTGCTTTATTTATTTTTTCAGTTTTTTCTTTGTAATTTTCAATTTTTGAATTGATTTGTTTAATTTGGACAAGAATTTTTCCTAAAGATGTGGCTACTCGATAAATTCCACCAGTGACAAAAGGCAATATTGCCCAACCAATAATTGAAATTCCTAATAAAAGCCAAACTATTCCTAAAATTATGAGGACAATTAACCAAAAAATAAGTTGGGCTTCAAGAAAATATTTTTTTAGTTGTGCTGAATTTATTTTTAAGTCTAAAATTTTCTTTTGTTTTTTGAAAGGTATTTCCTGAGTTTGTAATTCACTAATTTTTGTATCCAAATCTTTTATTTTTTTACGATATCTAAAAGTGTTTACAGTTTGGGTTAACCCACTTTTTTGGTTTCTTTCTCTATTTTGTTGTTCATTATTTTTAGTTTGATTATTATTTCCTTCTTCGTCTATATTTTCATTATTGTTTGTTTGATTTTTTATAACAGAATTATCTAAAGGATAAGGATTGTAATTATTTTGATTATTATTTTCAGCATTAGCTGTCGGAGTTTCATTTATTGAGTTATCAGGGTTATTTTCAACTGGCATTTCAGAATTTTCTGGATTGGTATTATTAATTAAATCTTGGGCTAAATCTTCAGATAAATCTTTTGGAGTTTGTTGTTTGTTTTGAGTTTCTTCTTGATCATCTTCATTTTCTTGTTCGTCTTCAGTATCAAAATCAGAATTTTTTGTAGAATTATTTGTTTGCGTATAATTTTCGTTTTTTGCGTCTTCGTTTATTTTACTTAAATCAAATTCAACATCTTTTATTTTTACATCAATATTTTTTAAATCATCATCTAATTTTTTTTCATTAATTTCTTCATCAACATCAATATTATTTTTGGTGTTAGAAAAAGTAGTTGCAGCTGGAGATGATTTTTTGTTTAGTTTATCTTTATTTTTTTCCTCATTAAATTTTATATAATCTTCTGCAATCATATTTATTTTTCTTTTTCAGCCAATAAAAATTCATGAATTGTTTTTTCTAATTCTTTTTCAATTTGTCTAGCACCGAAATCATGAACATTAATTTTTTCTTTTATTTTTTTAATTTGTTCTTGATCAAAAACTTTTTTTAGATCTTTTTGTAATTCTTCTGCGATTTTGTTTGCATCTTTTTTTATAATAATTTCCAAACTGTCTTCTGACAGAGGATTGAAAACACAAACTTCGTTTAATCGTCCGATTAAATCAGTGCCTAATTCTTGCTCTGCTTTTTTGATAATATTTTTCTGGACTGTTTCATTTATTTTTTTATCTTTAGAAAAATTTTCTCCAAAACCGATATCAGCTTTTTTGTAAAAATCTGAACCAAAATTAGCTGTTAAAACAATAACACTGTGTTTAAAAATTATTTTTTTGCCATTATTATCATTTAAAAAACCTTCATCTAAAATTTGTAACAAAAGTTTTTTTATATCATTATGAGCTTTGTCTATTTCATCAAATAAAATTACGCTGTAAGGTCTTTGTTTTATTTTTTCAATAAGTGGATTGCGATCTTTATAACCAATATAACCAGCAGGGGAACCAAGAAATTTAGAAACACTATGTCCTTCAGTAAATTCAGTCATGTTAATTTTAATTAATGATTTTTCATCGTGATATAATTCAGTCGCTAAAATTTTTGCTAATTCAGTTTTACCAACTCCACTAGGTCCTACGAACAAAAAAGAAGCCAAAGGTTTTTTGTCTTTTTTTATTCCTAAATAAGATTTTTTTAAATTATCACACAAAGTTTTTATAGCTGTTTCTTGACCAATTATTTTTTGATTGAGATTTTTTTCTAAATTTTTTAAATTTTCCCATTCATCTTGTGATAATATTTTTTCATCCAAATGAATTTTTTCAGCTAAGACATGGCGAATATCAGCTAAAGTCAATTTATTTTTTTTCTCAACAATTTTTTTTGTTTTTAATTCTGTTATTTTTTTTTCTAATTTTTGAATTTCTTTTTTTATTTTTAAAGCTTCTTTGAGATTTTCCTTATTTATCATTTCTTCTTTTTGTATATTTTTTTCTTCAATTTCCATTTCAATTTCATTTATTTTTTTTGTATCTGGATTTAGTTTTTGTCGCATTTTTGCTAAACCACAAGCTTCATCGATCAAATCAATGGATTTGTCTGGTTGAAAATTATCATGTGTATAGCGGTCACTGAGTTTGACGGTTTCTTCTATAATTTCATCATTAATAATTACATTATGAAAATTTTCATAATATTTTTTTATACCCTTGATAATTTTAATAGTATCAGAAATGGTTGGTTCTTCAATATCAATTTTTTGAAAACGACGTTCTAAAGCTGGATCATTACTGATATATTTTTTGTATTCGTCCAAAGTTGTAGCTCCGATACAACGAAGTTCTCCTCGGGCTAAAGCTGGTTTTAAAATATTAGCAGCGTCCATTGTACCTTGATTTGAACCAGCGCCTATAATATTATGTAATTCATCTATAAATAAAATATAATTTGGATTTTTTGCACATTCATCAATTATTTGTTTTAGTCGAGATTCAAACTCACCACGATAAATAGTACCTGAAATAAGAGAAGTTAAATCTAAAGATAAAATTTTTTTTCTTTTTAAAAATTCAGGAACTTTTTTTTCAGATATTTTTTTTGCTAATCCTTCGACAATAGCTGTCTTTCCTACACCTGGTTCACCAACTAAAATTGGATTATTTTTTGTTCTTCTGGCTAAAATATTTATAATTCTTTCAATTTCTGCTTCGCGACCGATTACTGGATCAATTTTTTCTTGATTAGCACGAGTTGTTAAATCTTTGGTAAATAAATTTAAAATATTTTGTTTATTTTTTGTTTTATTTTGGTTTAACAAAGGAATTAAATCAGGATTAAAACCGTTTGTATCTTCTGGTAAAGAGTTTTCAGTAAGATTTTGGATAATATCAGAAAAATTTTCCTCAGTAGTTTCTTCAATTTGGGAAAATCGATCAACATTGGAAAAAGCTAGAGAAATTTCTTTTGCTAAAGTTTCGTGACTTAGAGCAATCGTCGCAAAAAAATTATTTAATTCTTTATCATCAGATTCAGAAATTCCAAAAAGCAAATGTTCAGTCCCAATATAATTGTGTTTTCGATCATGAGCTAAAATCAAAGCTTTTTCAATAATTTTTTTAGCTAGTCCACCAAGTTCTGGGATATCTTTGTTTATATCTTGTTTTTGTTTAAATTTTATAGCATTTTCAAAAATTAGTTTTTCAGTTATGACTAATTTGTTTAAAATTTCTGCTCCAATAGAACCTTTTTCTTGGCTCAAAGCATAGAGTAAATGAATAGGCTCAACTTTTTCATTGTGTAAACTATCAGCTGTCGAAATAGCACGAGCAATAACATTTTTTAGATGAGTAGAGAAATTGTCTATAAGTTTGTGAGCATCCATATATACAAAAAAATTTGGTAAAATTGTTATGTATTTACTTTATTAAAATCTATTGTTATTATATAATAATTACACAAAAAATACAATGTTAAATTAAAATAAAATTATATGTCTTTTTCAGAAAAAATTTTTCGAGCCTATGATATTCGTGGTTTGATAAAAGATGAATTATCGATTGAATTTGCTTATTTACTTGGAGCTTCTTTTGTTAATTTTTTAAAAAAGAAAAATATTGATTTGAATGGAAAAAAAATTGTTATTGGTCGTGATATGCGTGAATCAGGTTTAAAATACAAAGAAAAATTGATTGCTGGAATAATTGATCAAGGAATTGATGTTGTTGATATCGGTTTGGCAACCACACCACTTTTTAATTTTGCTTGTGTAAATTATGCTGAACATGTGGCCGGAATTATGATCACAGCCAGTCATAATCCGGCAGAATATAATGGTTTCAAATTAACAATGGGGGACGGATTACCAATCGCTGGGGACAATGGTTTGATGGAAATAAAAGAGATGTGTAAAAATTTTAATTTTGAAAAAACAGAAAACATCGGCCAAGTTTTTGAAAAAAATGTTTTTATTGATTATAAAAGTAAGTTGTTTAGTTTAGTTGATGTTCAAAATTTTAAAAAAATGAAAATTGTTATTGATGCTGGCAATGGTATGGCCAAAGCTACTTTTCCAGAAATTTTAAAAGATTTTAATATTGATGTTGAATATTTATTTTTAGAACCAGATGGAAATTTTCCTAATCATGAGGCTAATCCACTCAAAACGGAAACTTTAAAATCTTTACAGGAAAAAGTTTTAGCTGTTAAAGCTGATTTTGGTTTTGCTCTTGATGGTGATGCTGATCGAGTTGGTTTAGTTGATGAAAAAGGTCAAATTATTCCAGCTTCTTTTGTTGGAGCTATAATTGGACTTGAAGTTTTGCGAAAACAAAAAGGACTTATGCTTTATGATTTACGAACCAGTCGAGCTGTAAAAGAAATTTGGGAAAAAGCTGGCGCAAAAACTGATATTTGTCCAGTTGGTCACAGCAATATCAAAAAAATGATGAAAGAAAATAATGCTATTTTTGCCAGTGAACTTTCTCTTCACCTTTATTATCGTGATTTACATGATGTTGAGTCTGGTGATTTATCTCTTCTTTATATAATTGATTTATTATCACGAGAAAATAAAAAGATGAGTGAAATTTGGGAAAAAATGGGCAAAGAAAAATATCATTCTGGAGAAATTAATTTTGAGGTTGAAAATAAAGAAGAGGTTATGGAAAAAATTAAAAATAAATACAGTGACGGTGAACTAAATGAACTTGATGGAATATTAATAAATTATAAAGATTTTTGGTTTAGTGTGCGTTGTAGTAATACTGAATCAGTTATACGTCTAAATTTAGAAGCTAATAGCGAAGAGTTGATGAGAGAAAAAGTTGAGGAAATAAGTGAGATAATAAAAAAAATTTAGATTTTTGAATTTAGATTTTTGAATTAATTTTATAAGGCAGTTTAAAAAACTGCTTTTTTAAAATTTTAAATTATAAGTCTTAATTTTAAAATTTTTTAACAGCTTACTTATTTTTGTATTGACAAAAAATGTTTTTTATGATATAAATATTTATTATTTTTTTATTAAAATAATGGCTCTTTAAAATACAATTTATATTATTTAATAATGTTTGTGAGGAACTACAAATGTCAGACTTTTTGTTTTACACAGGGCTTGTTTGTTCAGTGATACTTATGGTATTACTGATTTCAGGAATTGCCATTTTTACATTTTCTTTAATTTCTTTTGGAGGAGGATAAAATGATCAGCAGAACTTTTGTTATGATAAAGCCTAATGCGGTAAAAGCTGGTCTCATTGGACAGATAATTCATTTTTATGAATTAGCTCGGTTAAAAGTTGTGGGAATAAAAATTGTAAAAATGACGTCTGAAAAGGCGGGTCTTTTTTACAAAGTTCACAAAGAAAGAAGATTTTTTCCTGAATTGACAAAATCTATGTCTTCTGGGCCTTCAGTGTTGATTGTACTCGAAGGAGAAAATGCTGTTTCAATCGCCAGACAATTAAATGGAGCAACTGATCCAGCCGAAGCCTTACCTGGAACAATAAGATACATTTTTGCTGATAATAAAGCTGAAAATGTGGTGCATTCTTCAGACAGTTTGGAGAATGCAATGGAAGAAATTTCTTTCTGGTTTTCACCAGAAGAAATTGTTGTTCAACAATTCAGCCCTGATTTCAGGGTTGAATGAATGATTTTTTACTGTTTTTTATTTTAGGAAGCCTAAGGCTTCCTTTTTTATTTTGATTTTATTTTAAAACAAAAACCACTTTTTCAAGTGGTCTGTTTTTTAAATAATATTTAATTTTTAAACCTAGATTCAAAAATCAAAAAATTATAAGCTTTACGACATAAATCGCGACTATTTTCAAAAGTCAATTTTTTTAAACATTCTTCATATTCTAACCAAGCAAAATCAGCTAATTCAGATTTTTGTAATTCTATTTTTTCTGATTTAGAAATTGCTAAAAAATAAATAACGGTTTTTTCACTTTTATTTATTTTTACTCGATATTTTATTTCTTCACGAAAACCATCTATAATATCTATTTCCATTTTTAATTCTTCCATAATTTCTCTTTTGGCTGTCTCTAATTCGGTTTCATCTTTTTCCACATGTCCTTTAGGAAAATTCCAATGTCCACCATGTTTTTTAATTTCTCTAACTATCAAAAAAACCAAAGATTCTTTTTCAGAATTTATTGGTTTTATTTTTTTAAAAATTATGGCTCCACAAGATTTTTCCGTTCTCATAAAATAATCAGTAGACGAAAATTTTATTTAATTTCTGTTTCTTCATTTTTTGAATTATTTTCTTTTTGTTCAGATTTAGTTTCACAAGTGTTACAACAATTATCAATTTCGTCAATTAAATTTTTTTTTGCGCCAGTTCTTTTCATAGCTACCGCAAAAATATAAACGATTTCTAAAATTCCAGCTGTGTTTATCACCATTAAAATTATAAACCAAGGTTTGTGATTATTTCTAGCAGCTAACCAAAGAGCAATAGCTTTCCAGAAAATTGACCAAAGCATAAAAATGAAAAAAAGAAGTAGGCTACCAGCAAAAAAACCAGCGCCGACTCCTGTTCCAAATCCCATGTTATACATATTGTACATAGTTAATAAATTAAAAATAAATTAAAAATTTTTTATTTTAGATTCCTCTTAATTTTTTTATTCGGTCATCAATCGGTGGATGAGTAGAAAATAAATTTAAAAAAGATTTTTTATTAAAAGGATTAGCAATAAATAAATGAGCAGTTGCTGCATCAGCAGTTTTTAATGTTTGATTTGAAGAATTTATTTTTTCTAAAGCTCGAGCTAAACCTTCTGGATAACGAGTGAGCATTGCTCCATCAGCATCAGCTAAATATTCTCTTTTTCGCGAAATTGCCAGTTTAATCAAATTAGCTACCAAAGGTGAAATTAAAAGTAAAATTAAACTAAAAATTAAGAAAAAAGCATTATTATTTTTATTTTCGCTGTCTCGTCCACCAAATATTTTTATTCTATAAAACATATCAGCCAAAAGAGATAAAGTCCCAACTAAAACCACGACAATAGTCATCAAACGAATATCATAATTTTTTATATGAGAAAGCTCATGAGCAATCACGCCTTCTAATTCTTCATTTTCCAAAGCATTTATAATTCCGCTAGTGAGAGCAATTGAAGCGTGTTTTGGGTCGCGACCAGTTGCAAAAGCATTTAGAGCTGGAGAATTTATAATATAAATTTGAGGAGTTGGAATACCAGCAGTAATACATAAATTTTCCACTAAACGATAAACTTGCGGATTATTTTCTTTGATAATTTTTTTAGCGCCAGTACTGGCTAAAGCAATTTTGTCACTACCAAAATAACTAAATACTGACATGAAAATGGAAAGTAATACAGCAAAAATTACCATTTCATAACCATAGTTTAAATAATTATTTAAAAGCCAAGCTACAGAAATAATAAATAGACAAAAAATAATTATTAAAATATTTGTTTTTCTTTTGTTTGATTCTATTTGATTATACATTTTGGTAAATTAAAATTTTACTTCGATATTTTCTTTTTCTTTTTTGTCTTCTATTTCAAAATAAGAAAAATTTTCTGTTTTTAATTTTTCTGCAATTAAATTATTTGGGAAAGTTTCAATTTTAGTTTTAAAATCTCTAACCATAGTATTATAAAATCGGCGTGCAGCTTGAATTTTATTTTCAGTATCAGCTAATTCGTCCATAAGATTTGAAACATTGGTATTGGCTTTTAAATCAGGATAAGCTTCAACCGCAATTTGTAATTTTCCGAGCATGCCAGTAAGGTCATTTTCAATTTTTGCTAACTGGGCAGTATCATTATTTTTTTGGGAATTTAAAGCACCAGCTCGAGCAAGAGTTATTTTTTCTAAAAGTTCTTTTTCGTGGGTCATATAACCTTTGACTGAATTTATCAAGTTTGGAATTAAATCGTGTCTTCTTTTTAATTGGACTTCAATATCACTCCAAGCTTCTTTTGTGCGATTTTTTAATCTCACAATTGTATTGTATAAAGCGATAATCCAGACTACTAAAATAGCAGTTAAAATCACAAAAAAAATTAAAAATTCTTTCATATATTTAATAATTTAAATTTAATAATTAAAAAATAAAATTAAACTTGAATAAAATATCAAAATGTGTGATAATATATTCACTTATTATTTTAGTTTATTTGTCCGTTTAAGTCAATTTATTTATGACGACAATTTTATTATTTTTGCTTATTTTGGCAATTTTAGTTTTAGCTCATGAATGGGGCCATTTTTTTACTGCGCGTTTTTTTGGGATGAAAGTTCATGAATTTGGGATAGGTTTTCCACCACGTTTGTGTGGTTTTTATCATGATCCAAAAACAGGAAAAAAAGTTTTTGTTTGGGGAAAAGGCAAAAGTAGTTTAAAAAATACTGTTTCTGGACAAGACAAAAATGATTTAATTGAAAAAAATGAATTTCCCGCAACTTTATATTCTTTAAATTTATTACCGCTTGGTGGTTTCTGCCAAATAAAAGGTGAAAATGGAGATGAATCCACCCAAGATGGATCTGATTCAATTGAAAATTGTGTTCAAGATAGTTTTTCAGCAAAAAAATCTTGGCAAAAAATAGTTGTTTTGTCAGCTGGAGTTTTTATGAATTTTATTTTAGCGTCTTTAGTTTTAGGTTTTGGTTTGATGGTAGGTTTGCCAGCTGATTTTTCTGGTGGTGTTGATGAAAAAGCAATTGTAATTGAAGAACCAAGTGTAATTATTGAACAAATTGTAAAAAATAGTCCAGCCGAAAAAGTTGGTCTAAGTTATGGTGATAAAATTTTATTTTTAAATGAAACTGCCATAAAAAATACTTTAGAATTAAATGCTTTTATTACTGCTAATCAAGATAAAGAAATGGAAATGATAGTTTTACGAAATAATGAAAAAATAAATTTTAAGATTATTCCAGAAAAAAATGAAAATCGTTATTTGATTGGAGTCATGATTGCTGATGCTGGAATAGTACGTTATCCTTGGTATATTGCTTTTTATAAAGGTTTTCTAGCTGCGATTATTGGTTTTGTAAATATTTTTATTTCATTTTATCTTTTATTAAAAAATTTGATTTTAGGTCAGGGTTTAATTTTTGATGTTTCTGGTCCAGTTGGTATAGTAAATTTAGTTGGTGAAAGTGCTAAACTTGGTTTTAATTATATTTTAAACTTAATCGCCATGTTATCGCTTAGTTTAGCAGCAATAAATATTTTACCAATTCCAGCTCTTGACGGTGGACGTATTTTGTTTATTTTGATTGGAAAAATAAAAGGTAGTCCAGTAAAACAAAAATATGAAAATTTTGCCCATACAATAGGTTTTATACTTTTGATGGCTTTGATTGTGCTTGTCACTTGGCGTGATATTTTAAATTTAATTAGATAAATATTTATATGAAAGAAAAATTACAAGTAATTCAAAAAGAATACAAAGAAAAAATAAAAGTAATTTCAAATTTGGTAGAATTGGAAGAATTTTATCAAACATATTTTTCACGTAAATCTGGAATTTTGACTTTGTTTATGAAAGATTTGAAAAATCTTAATGAAATTGAAAAAAGAGAAATCGGTGCTTTGGCAAATGATATCAAAAATGATTTAGAAAATATTTATATACAAAAAAAACAGGATTTAGAAAAAACTCTTTGGGAAGATTCTATTGCAAAAGAAAAAATAGATATTTCACAGCCAAAAATAAGTAATAGTCGTTCGGGTCATCTTCATCCTGTTACTTTATTACATAATGAACTTGAAGATCTTTTTACTTCAATGGGTTTTATAATTTTGGATGGTCCAGAACTGGAAAGTGATTATTATAATTTTGAAGCTTTAAATGTTTCCAAAACTCATCCAGCTCGTGATTCACATGATACTTTTTTTATCAAAGATCATTCTGATTGGGTAATGCGAACTCACACTTCATCAATGCAAGTACGTGCAATGCAAAAATATGGTGCTCCGCTTCGAGCTGTTGGTTCTGGTCGTGTTTTTAGAAATGAAGCAACTGATGCTTGCCATGAACATACTTTTTATCAAATGGAAGGTTTGGTAGTTGATAAAAAAATTTCGATTGATAATGTGATTGCTGTTATGAAAGAACTTTTGCAAGGAGTTTTTAAAAGAGAAATTGAAGTTAGACTTAGACCTGGTTATTTTCCTTTTGTGGAACCTGGTTTTGAACTTGATATGAAATGTTTAGTTTGTGGTGGTAAAGGTTGCGGAGCTTGTAAACACAGTGGTTGGATAGAAACTTTACCTTGCGGTCTTATTCATCCAAAAGTTATCAAAGCTGGTGGTCTTGATCCAAATGAATATCAAGGTTTTGCTTTTGGTCTTGGTTCAATGCGTTTAGTAATGCAAAAATATGGAATAGAAGATATACGTTATTTGCATGAAGGAAATATGAAATTTTTAGAACAATTTTAATTGAATTAATTTACGAAAAAACAGTTAATCAAATTATATGAAAATATCTTACAAATGGTTAAAACAATATATAAATTTACCGGATTCTTTAACTGCTGAAGAAATTGCTTTAAAAATGACAATGGCAATTGTAGAAGTGGAAGAAATTTTTAAACAAGGAAAAAATTTAGAAAATATAGTTGTCGGTGTGGTTAAAAAAGTTGAAAAACATCCTGATGCTGATAAATTAAAAATTGCTCAAGTAGATTTGGGAGAAAAAACTGTACAAATAGTTTGTGGTGGCACAAATTTAAAAGAAAAAATGAAAGTTGCTGTGGCAAAAATTGGCTCCAAAGTGCGTTGGCATGGAGAAGGAGATTTGGTAGAAATGAAAGAAGCAAAAATTCGTGGTGTTGAGTCTTTTGGAATGATTTGTGCTGCTTCAGAACTTGGATTAGAAAATATGTTTAATCAAGGCGAGACTGAAATTCTTGATCTAACACATTTAAAATCTTTAGCTGGTACAAATTTAGCTACAGCTTTAGGTTTGGATGATATTATTTTTGATATTGATAATAAATCAATGACTCATAGACCTGATTTGTGGGGACATTATGGTATGGCTAGAGAAATTACTGCTGTTTATAATAAAAAATTAAAAGAATATTTAGTAAAAGAAATAAAAAGTGAAGAAAAAGAAAAAATAGAAGTGGAAGTAAAAGAAACAAAATTATGCCCAAGATATATGGCAGTTATGATTGACAATGTTGAAGTAAAAGAATCTACTAGCGAAATTCAAGAAAGATTATTAGCTGCTGGACTTAGACCAATAAATAATATAGTTGATATTACAAATTATGTTATGCTTGATTTAGGACAACCGCTTCACGCTTTTGATAAAAATAATTTGGCGACAAATAAAATCATAGTTAGATCAGCAAAAGAAAATGAAAAATTTTTTACTTTAGATGGAAAAGAACACAATTTGAACTCAGATAATTTAGTGATTGCCGATACTGAAAAGGCGATTGCTATTGCTGGAGTTATGGGTGGACTAAATAGTGAAATAAAAAATGAGACTAAAACTATAATTTTTGAATCAGCAAATTTTGAACCAAGTGGAGTTCGAAAAACTGCTCTTAAATTAGGAATTAGAACTGATTCTTCAGCTAGATTTGAAAAATCTTTGGATCCAAATTTAGCAGAATTAGCTTTGAAAAAAGCTGTGGAATTAATTTTAAAATCTTGTCCAAAAGCCAAAGTTGTTTCTAATGTTGTTGATATTAATAATTTTGCAGTAAATAAAGGGCCAATAGAAATTTCTTATGAATTTTTATTTGAAAAAATGGGTGAAGAAATGGATAAAAAACAAGTACTAAAAATTTTGGATTCGCTTGGTTTTGTTGTAAAAGAAAAAAAAGATATTCTATCTGTAGAGATTCCAAGCTGGCGAGCAACTAAAGATATTTCTATCAAAGAAGATATAGTTGAAGAAGTTGCTAGAATTTATGGTTATGATAATTTTAAAAAAGTATTACCAAATTTTCCGATTATTCCACCGCAAGAAAATCGTTTACGAAAATTAGAAAGAAAAATTAAAGATATTTTGGCTTGGAAATTTGGTTTTACAGAAAATTTAAATTATTCTTTTATCTCACCAAAATTAATTGAAAAAATGGGTTCAGAAAAAGATGATTTTGTTGAATTGGATAATCCAATTGCTAAAGATGAACCTTTTTTACGTCGTGATCTGCTTGGTTCTTTATTAACAAATTTAGAAAAAAATTCTCATGATTATGATGAATTAGCTTTTTTTGAAATTGGAAAAGTTTTTAAAAAAGAAGAACCAGGGGAGAGGATGGAACCACAAAGCGATGAACTTTTGCCACGACAAGACAATTTACTTAGTATTGTTTACATGAATAAAAATGATGAGAAACCTTTTTTTGAATTAGCTAATGTTTTAAATTTTTTGTTTAAAGAATTAGGTTTAAAAGCAGAAATTGAAAATGATATTTTTACAGAAAAATTTATTCATCCAAATCGAGCTGGAGTTATTAGTTTAGAAAAAGAAAAAATTGGTTTTATCGCTGAACTTCATCCACAAACACAAAAAGATTTTGGTTTAAATTACAAAGTTGCTTTATTAGAAATAAATTTAAATAAAATTGTTGAAGAGTTTTCGGAAAAAAATAATTATAATACTCTGTCAATTTTTCCACCAGTTTTACGAGATTTAGCATTTACAGTTTCTAAAGATATAAAACATAAAGATATTTTACAAACAATTTTAGCACAAGATTTTTTAATAAAAAATGTAGAATTGTTTGATGTTTATGAAGGTGAAAAGATTTCAGCTGATAAAAAAAGTTTGGCTTATCATATTATATTTTCTTCTAAAGAAAAAACATTAGAAACTAACGAAGTTGATAAAATTTTTGAAAAAATTTGTCAAGAATTAAAAAATAAATTTGGGGCTGAACTTAGAAAATAAAATTTTAATTTTTCTCCCCCTAATAGGGGAGGGAAAATAAACAAAACAAGTATTTACCCCGGACCCCTTGGTGTTCTAAGAATTATTTTTAATTTTTCTTTTTTTCTGCTATAATAAAAATATCTTATTAAAAATTTATTTTTAATTGTATTTATATGTTTTCTACTAGTGCGGATATTTTATATTTAGTTTTATCTGTTTCAATTTTTGGAGTAGCTATTTTTTTATCATGGTTTTTATATCGTGCTATAGTTTTGCTTCGAAATTTTAATTCTATTGTGGAAAGTTTAGCTTATAAATTAGAATTAATTGTTGACGCGATTGAATTTGTACGTAAGCGAGTAGAACATTTGACTGATTCAGTAAATTCAGTTAGTGGTATGATCAGTAGTTTAGTGGAAAAATTTATTATAAATAAAATTACAGATTCTTTTTCTGATATTTCACTCGATAAAAAAGATAAAAAGAAAAATAAAAAATAAAAAGAAAGAATAAATAAAATAAGTTTGTATGGAAGTTTTTAAAAAACCGCCAGAGTATTTAGGAAATAAAGAAAAAGAAGTTATTGATTTGTGTTCAGAAATAATCACTTGGTCTTCAAAAGATAAAAATATTTTTTATTTTTTTGAAAAATCAAAAATAAGAGAAAAAGCGACAGAACTTTATGAAAAATTGAATAAAATGGATTTTGAAAATGATGATAAATATTATCAGATCTATGAGATTTACGATTCTTTATTAAAAGAATACAAAGAATTGAAAGAGAAAGCAGAAAATAAGGTTAAGGAAAATGAAAAATATCAGATTGATTTTTTTAAATTTGATAAAGAAGAATTAATAAAAAAAATTTTTGAAGAAGTTAAAATAAATAAAAAATTTGTGGGAGTACAGTATACTGATTTTGATTTTTGGAAACATGGCGGTTATGGCGATTACATAGAATTACAAATTTTAAAGTCTGATTTTAATGAAAATGAATTTGCAATGATTGTTGAAGAACTTTGGAATTATGATTTTTTTGAAAATAAACCAACAGTTGATATTTTAAAGAAAAATTTTGAAAATAAATTTCCTTTTAAATTTGATTTTAATGCTAGACAACATGACTTTGATTCAGCTTATGATTTTTGGTTTAAAATCAATAATATTCCCGAAGATGAGGCAGAAGAAATTTTAAAATTTATAATAGAAAATATAAAAGAAAATCCCCGTGTTTTAAAAAATAAAAAATTAAACTATAATGAATAATTTATGAATAAAAAAAAATATATGATTTTAATAATTATAATTGTGACTTTTTTAATTGGAAGCGCAATATTTTTTTATTTTGATAACAATGAACAAGAAGAAAATATTGAAAAAAATAAAGAACAAAATAAAGAACAGATTGAAAATGAAAACAAAGAAGAATCTGACGATGTCTTAAAAAAGATCAGTAAACTTTTTGATGCCCCAGAAGAAGTTCCAATAATTAGTCGAATTTCGGATATTAATCAACCAGCTTTGAAGCAAGCTTTTTTTGCGGGAGCTGAAAATGGTGATTACCTTTTGATTTATAAAGAAGCAGGTAAAGCTGTTTTATACAGTGCTAAAAAAAATAAAATTTTAAACATGGGACCGTTTAGTACAGAGGAATAATTTAAAATTTTAGAATTAAGATTTTAAACAGCTTAAAAGCTGTTTTTAGTTTGTTGATTATTGTTTTAAAATAATTAATAATTCACTATTTAAGGGATCCCCCCGACGTTAAGTCGGGGTTCGGGATGACAAAAGTGAATGGATGTTTGTTTTTCAGTCTGTTTAAACTTATCAGGATGTTTTTTTATTTTAAAAATAAATTTAAAACAAAAATTAAACACTAAAAAATTAACAAATTAAAATAGTCAAAACTTACTTTTTTGTCATTCTGAGTCCTCCGACGTGACGTCGGGGGCGAAGAATCCCCCTGCCTACCGGCAGGCAGGTTAAACTTTTTTAATCCACTTATTATTGAATTAAAAGTGTTTAGTGATAATTCATTGTCTAAGGGATCCTTCGTCTCCATCCCGACGTTTCGTCGGGGCTACGATATGACAAAGTTAGAGTGTGATTGTTTTTTAGTTTGTCTATTTAATTTCTTTATTCAATTATCTTTAAACGTCTTTAAAAAACTTCCCATACATTTTGTCATTTCGTAGTCCCGATTTAATCGGGACGAAGAAATCCCTTAAACAATCTTTAACTAAATTAAATCTATTTTATCGTATAAATCAATCCAATGTGGGTTAAATTTTTTGGTAAGTTCTTCTTTTTTCTTTCTGTTCCAGTCTTTTATCTCTTTCTCTCTATTTATTGCGTTATTTACATACTTATGTTCTTCAAAATAAACTAATTTATAACAATTATATTTTTTAGAAAAACTTTTTTTATTTGCTTTAGTTTTATGTTCTTCTATTCTTCTATATATATTATTAGTCAAACCAACATAAAGTGTTCCTGAATCACTAGCTAAGATATAAATAAAAAATCTGTAAATTTTTTTCATAAAAAAATTTTATAATAATTATATTTTAGCAATATAAGATAAAATAAAAATAAAATTTTAAATAGTTATTAACTTTTGTATTTAAAATAATTAATAATTCATTGTTTAAGCGATTCTTCGTCTCCATCCCGACGTTTCGTCGGGGCTACGATATGACAAAGTGAGAGTGCAATTATTTTTAAAACGTTTTTATTTATTTGGATAATTTTATTAAAAAAATGATTTAAAAAATACTAACATAATCTTTTGTAATTTCGTAATCCCGATTTAATCGGGTTGAAGAAATCTCTTAAATGTTTCTAATTCTTTTAATTGTTGAATTTAAAATAACCCCACCTTCCAGTAGGGAAGGGAAACAAAAACAAAAAAATAAACATAAAAATTAAAAGAAAAAGTAAATTTTTTTGAATATTTTTTTAAAATTAATTTTTGCTTGGTTTATCAACAAGTAAATAGTAAAAAAAGTTTGGCAATAAATCAAAAAAATGTTATAATTTACTTGTAAAAAACAAAAATAATTTAAAATGAAAAAGAAACGTTTTTCATTGAAAAACTTAACAAAATCATTAAGCTTTTTTTCCAAACACCCTTGGACATTTTTTTTGTTTTTAGTATTTATTGGTGCTTTTGTAACTTGGCAATCTTTTGCTGCGGGCACAACTTACACTTGGACAAACAGTGGAGGAGATGGACTCTGGACAAATAGTAATAACTGGTCTCCTGTAGGTACTCCTGGAACTGGCGATCTTGTTGTTTTTAATGGTACAGCTACAGCTGATTGTTCTATAGATGCCAATGTCAATTTAAATAGTTTTACAATTTCTTCTGGTTACACTGGAACTATTACTCGTGAAAGCGGTTATACTTTTTCTCTTAGTGGTACTTTTTCCCAATCAAACGGTGTTTTCAATGGTGGTTTAGGAAATATTTCTTTTGCTTCTACTTTTACTTTATCTGGTGGTACTTTCAATGCTTCACAAGGAACAACATATTTTGATAGTAATTTTACTCACACTGGAGGTATCTTTGATGGAGGAATTGGAACTGCACATTTTAGAGGAATTAATACAACTTTTAATATTGCAGCTTCTAGCGGAAATACTGTTACATTCAATAATTTTATTTTAAATCAAAATGATACTAGTTATTATTTAACAATTTCTTCGGCTGACAAACTGATAGTTAATGGCACTACTACTTTAAGAAGAGGTTATTTATATGGTGGTGATGCTAATTCAAATTTAGAAGCTAGAGGTGATGTGGTGATAGAATCAACCCATAATTATTCTTATGGAAGAAATAGTTTTAGATTAAATATTGCTGGTACAGGACCACAAACAGTCAATATTGCCAGTGCTACTTATATACCACGATTGATTTTTTCTGGAGTATCTACCACAGTTTATGGTCCAGAAGCGGCTGCCTATGCTTATACTTTTGAGACAATATCAGGAAATACTCACTATATTGGACAAGGTGGACAGTTGCAGATGAGTGGTCCATCACTTCAGTCTGGGGGCAATCTGACAACTACGAATACTAATTGGTATTTTGGTAGTTCTTATACTCACTCCAATGGAACTTCTACTTTTGGTGTGGGAAATGTTATTTTTTATTCTACTTTTACTTTATCTGGAGGAACATTTACCGCTTCTGAGACAAATACATATTTTGATAGTAATTTTACTCACACTGGAGGTATCTTTGATGGAGGAATTGGAACTGCACATTTTAGAGGAATTAATACAACTTTTAATATTGCAGCTTCTAGCGGAAATACTGTTACATTCAATAATTTTATTTTAAATCAAAATGATACTAGTTATTATTTAACAATTTCTTCGGCTGACAAACTGATAGTTAATGGCACTACTACTTTAAGAAGAGGTTATTTATATGGTGGTGATGCTAATTCAAATTTAGAAGCTAGAGGTGATGTGGTGATAGAATCAACCCATAATTATTCTTATGGAAGAAATAGTTTTAGATTAAATATTGCTGGTACAGGACCACAAACAGTCAATATTGCCAGTGCTACTTATATACCACGATTGATTTTTTCTGGAGTATCTACCACAGTTTATGGTCCAGAAGCGGCTGCCTATGCTTATACTTTTGAGACAATATCAGGAAATACTCACTATATCGGACAAGGTGGACAACTTCAGATGAGTGGTCCTTCACTACAATCAGGCGGAAACCTGACTACTACCAATACAAATTGGTATTTTGGTAGTACTTATACTCATTCAAACGGTATTTCTACTTTTGGCTTAGGAAATATCACTTTTGCTTCTACTTTTACTTTGTCTGGTGGAATATTCAATGCCCCTGAAGGTAATATTTATTTTAGTAATGTTTTTACTTTATCTGGTGGGACTTTTTATTCTTCAGAGGGCAACGCCTATTTTTATCATAATTTCACGCATACTGGTGGTGTTTTTGATGGAGGAAGTGGAACAGTGCATTTTGCGGGATCTACTGTTGATCAGAATATCAATGTAGTAGCAACTACTGGAAATTCAGTCACTTTCAATAATTTTGTTTTAAATAAATCATATGCTAGTTATTATTTACGAATAGATGATAATGATAGGATAGTTGTCACTGGGACAACTACGCTTAAAAATGTCGGCTGGCTTTATGGAGGAAATACTTATTCAGCTTTGGAAGCAAGAGGTGATGTAGTGGTAGAATCAACATATATAACTCCAAGTGCGAGAAATACAGTGCAATTACTTTTAGCAGGCACAGGATCGCAAACATTGTCTATTGCTGGTGGAACATACTTACCTCGTCTTGTTTTTGCTGGGGCATCTACCACTGTTTATGGTCCAAGTGCCACTACCTATGCTTATACTATTGAAACTACTGCTGGAAATACTCATTACATTGGGCAAGGTGGACAATTGCAATTTAGTACAGCCTCTTTTCAATCCGGCGGAAATTTAAGCACTACTAATACCAATTGGAATTTTGCTGGTTCTTACACTCATTCAAATGGAACTGCTACTTTTGGATCTCATAATTTATATTTTAATTCTCTTTTTACTTTGTCTGGTGGAATTTTCAACGCCCCACAAGGCAATGCTTATTTTTATAATAATTTCACTCATACTGGCGGTGTCTTTGGTGGAGGAAGTGGAACAGTGCATTTTGTGGGATCTACTGTTGATCAGAATATCAATGTAGTAGCAACTACTGGAAATTCAGTCACTTTCAATAATTTTGTTTTAAATAAATCATATGCTGGTTATCATTTACGAATAGATGATAATGATAGGATAGTTGTCACTGGGACAACTACGCTTAAAAATATCGGCTGGCTTTATGGAGGAAATACTTATTCAGCTTTGGAAGCAAGAGGTGATGTAGTGGTAGAATCAACATATATAACTCCAAGTGCGAGAAATATAGTGCAATTACTTTTAGCAGGCACAGGATCGCAAACATTGTCTATTGCTGGTGGAACATACTTACCTCGTCTTGTTTTTGCTGGGGCATCTACCACTGTTTATGGTCCAAGTGCCACTACCTATGCTTATACTATTGAAACTACTGCTGGAAATACTCATTACATTGGGCAAGGTGGACAATTGCAATTTAGTACAGCCTCTTTTCAATCCGGCGGAAATTTAAGCACTACTAATACCAATTGGAATTTTGCTGGTTCTTACACTCATTCAAATGGAACTGCTACTTTTGGATCTCATAATTTATATTTTAATTCTCTTTTTACTTTGTCTGGTGGAATTTTCAACGCCCCGCAAGGTAATGCTTATTTTTATAATAATTTCACTCATACTGGTGGTATTTTTGATCCAGGGATTGGAACGGTAGATTTTAGAGGAAGTAGTTATACGACTTTAGATGTAGTTTCGTCTATAAATTTTTATAATTTTAAACTCAATAAATCTAGCAATTCTTATTATCTACAAATTGCTGGTAGTGATACTGTAAATATATATGGTGATACTTTGATCAGTAAAGGATATATTTATGGAGATAACACTGTTTCCAATTTAAATCTCAGAGGAAATTTAGAAATTACTGATGGTTTTATTCAACCACTTATTACTTTTTCTGGAGATAATGAACAAAATATAAATTTAAATACCGTAGTTTCAAGTCTTGATGGAGAAATTAGAATAAATAAAACAGGCGGGTCTTTGCTTCTTTTATCAGATTTGACAATGGATAATTCAAAAAATCTACTTTTAAATTCTGGTACTTTTGATTTATCAGATAAAAGTCTTAGAGTGACAGGAAGCGGATCAACTTTTATAGTTGCTAATGATGCCAGACTTCGTCTTATGAGCGGTGCTACTTATTCTTTTAATACCGGTTATCCGCAATTTGCTAATAATAGTATCGTTGAATATTATAGGACAAACACAGGTACTTATAATATTTTATCAGCAAGTAGTGTGGGTAATATGATAATAAATGGTATAGAAGGTTCTATTTTTCGTTTAAATAATTCTAGTTTGACAGTAAATGGTTATTTACAAATAAATGAAGATGGAACTTTGTTTTTAAATTCTAATACTTTGATTTTATCTTCTCCAACAAATTTTTTTAATGAAGGTACTCTAGACGTCGCTGGTAATGAATATACAAATTTAGTAAATGATACTGATTCTGGTACTGTTTCTTATGTGGGAAATAATGATGGCTTAGCTACTTTTTATGATACTTTATTTCCTTATTATTATAATTTAAAAATAAATTTTACAGATGGTGATGATATTTTTAATACAGTCGGGGATATGAATGATAATTTGATTGCTTATTGGAGTATGGACGAAGGTAATGGAACTACAGTTTATGATCAATCAGGTAATGGCATGAATGGAGTTTTTGGTACTGGTGGTTCAGCGCCGACTTGGACAAGTGGAAAATCTGGCTCAGCTGTTTCTTTTGATGGTAGTGATTTTGTAAATTTTGGAGCTAGTAATTATTTTTGTACAGCTAATTTTTCCGTAGAATTTTGGATGAAAGCTGGTACACAAGCAAATGATTACCCAACACTTATTGAAAAATTTGGTCCTGATTATGGTTTGGCAGGTTGGGCTATTGGGTTGAAAGAAAAAACAGCAAAAACTATTACTTATACAGTAGGAGATAACAGCGGTGGTTGGGGAGTGGGATATTATAGTCTCATAAAAGGAGTTGTAACTGATAATAATTGGCATCATATGGTCGGTACTTATGATGGTAGATATATGAGTCTGTATATTGACGGTGTTTTGGCTGGTAGCTACACTTGGTCTAAATATACTTGTGCATCCAGTAATTTATATTTTGGATATTCTGCTTATTCTAGCGCTCGTGCTTATAAAGGTGTTCTAGATGAAGTAAAAATTTATAATAAAGCGATCAAAGCTGAAGATGTTAAAAAGTTAGCCGGAAATTTAAAATCTGGGCTACTTAGTTATTGGAACATGGATGAAGGAAGTGGAAACACAATCAATGATTTATCTGGCAACGGAAGACATGGGACTTTAGGCGCTGGTAGTTTAGCTCCTACTTGGGTAGCTGGAAAAAATAATTTTGGATTAAGTTTTGATGGAGTAGATGATTATGTTTCAGCAAGTCATGGTGAATTGGATAAAACATTTTCTGTGTCTGCTTGGATAAATTATTCTAATCTTTCAAACACTCAGGTCCCGATTGCTGGTGGTTCTGTTTATGATTATTTTTTTAGTAACATTGGTGGAACATTGTATAATTCTTTGAGAGATGCTTCTTCTAATCAAATTACTTGTAATACAAATCTTACTACTGGTTGGCATCATTATACTTCGACAATAAATGTTACTGGTAGTAATGTTGATTGGAAAATTTATCGTGATGGTATTTTAGTAGAACAATGTCTTTCTTCTACTGGACTTACTCCTTTTTCTTTGACTAGATTAGGAAGTCGTATAGATGGACAGTATTATTTCAGTGGTATTTTAGACGATGTAGCTTTTTATTATCGTGTTTTACCTGTCAGTGAAATTTCTGATTTGGTCAGTGTTAATCCTTTGTATGAAGCTACGGATTCTTTTTCTATTTATAATAATCTCGAAGGTAGTAATGGAAATTTTATCGCTCCTTCTACTACTTTATATGTAGGTGGAAATATTTTGATGTTATCTCCAGGTATTTTTGATGCTAATTCTGGTTTAGTGATTTTAAATGGTGAAGTTCAAACTATCGGTGGATTTATCGTTTTCAATGATTTAACAAAAACTGTTACTTCCTCTCAAATTTTATATGTTACTGCTGGCTCAGATATAAAAATCGAAGGTTCGGCAAATTTATCTGGAATTCCAAACAATTTACTCAGCTTACATTCTACAGTCAGTGGTACTCAAGCAAATATAGATTTTGCTGGCGCTAGAGCAGTAGAATTTTTGGATGTCAAAGATATAGTAAATTTCAATAGTTCGGCAGTTTTATGTATTAATGGTTGTGTCGATAGTGGTAATAATATAAATTTTACTTTTGTCACTGCGCCTCCTCATTATGAAGTGAGAAAATCAGGAGCTTCTTCTGCTAGTGTAACTGCCGGAGAAGATTTGGTTATTTCTATATTTTTGATTGATGAATTTGGTTCAGTCAGTAGTACCTATAATGGAAATTACGATATTATTTTTTATGGAGCAAACAATAGTCCATATTCTGATCGTCCGACAGCAAAAGATATCTTTGAAAATAATAGAAATTTTGGTTCTACTACCACTTTAAATTTTATAAATGGGGAAGCGACAACGACTCTTAAACTTTATAAAAATGAGACAGTTCAAATAGATGTTTCGGGAAATAATTTTAATACTTCTGGTTCCAATGATTATGCTTTAATAGTGACAGTAGGTTCTCAAATTTTAAATGAATTTATTTTATCATCATCAGCAAATGTTATCTCTGGTATTCCTTTTACGATTGATAGTATTTCTAAAGATGCTTTTGGAAATATAACAAATTATGTAAATAGTGACACACAAGTTTCAGTCACTAGCACAGTTGATACTTTTGCGTCTATTAGCCCAACAATTGTTTCATCTAGTGAATTTACTGATGATGGTTTAGCAGAAACTTATTTTACGATTAATAACGTAACAAATTTAGAAACTTTGAGAATTGATTATTATAATGATTATGATGGGAACATTACAACAAGCAGTGTATTTTTGTCAGCTGTTGGAATTCCCACTGCCCCTTCTGGTGTTGCTGCAAGTTATTTTGCGTTAAATTCTTTTAGAATAACTTGGAGTGATACTTCTGGCGGAGTTGCTAGTGGTTTTGTGGTAGAAAGAGATACTGATACAGGAAGTGGTTTTGGAAATAATTGGGTAGCAATTGCAACGACAACCCAAGCTACCAATAGTTTTATTGATAATGTAGCAAATAACATTATTGATCCTCCACAAAGCAATGAAAGATATAAATATCGTGTTAGATCTTTTAATTCAGTTGGTTATTCAGTTTCTTATGGCAGTGATCCAGTAGCTCATTATACTGTTCCTGGTACTCCAAGTAATTTACTCGCGACTTATAATTCTTCACCATTAAAATTTGATTTAACTTTTACAGATAATTCAGCAGTAAGTGATTATTTTTCTCTTGATAGATGTGTGGGAATTTCTTGCGCTAGTAATATTTTTTCTAGTGTTTCTTCTTCTCTTTATGGAACTTCTACTTTGGATACAAGTTTGTCAGGTAATAGTAGATATCGTTATCGAGTAAAAGCAATAGTTCCTCCAGATGCTCCAGCAACTGAAATTATTAATGTTTCTTCCACATTTGCTTATTCAGCTTATGAATATACAGCTCCAGCTACACCATCAGATTTAAAATTTTATCAAGTTAGTTCAAATCAATGGTTTTTATCTTGGAAAGATAATTCAACTTATGAAAATGGTTTTGAAATTCAGGTAAGTTATGATGGTGGTTCAAATTTTGAACCAGTAATATCTGGAGCCACAGTCGGACAAAATGTAAAAACTTATTTATTTTCTTCACCAACAAGTCAAAATGATTTACAATTTAAAGTTCGAGCTTACATTTCAGCAACTGATAATAATTCTGAATTATATAGTGGTGATAGCGCCGGCTCACAAGTTTTATCAACTGATTTTCATTATGAAATAAAAGGTAATAGTAGTCAGATTGCTGGAAATTCACAAACTATTTCTATTATTTTAAAAGATTTAAATGGTAATACTTCTACTTTTTGGTCTGGTGATAAGGAATTATTTTTTAGTGGAGCATCTTCTTCTGTAAATGGTATAGTACCAACTTGTAGTGATAAAAATAATAGCCCAATTGTTTTTGGTAATACAACTACAATTACTTTTACAAACGGTGTTGCTTCTTGTAATTTAATTTTATATCGAGCAGAAAACGCTGTTTTAGAAGTGACAGATAATTTTTATTCAACTAATGCTGATAATAGCTATTCTCTTGGAGTTACAGTTGTGGGAAATTCTTTGAATAGATTTTTGATTGATGCTCCAGCAACTATAAATTATAATTCCTCAACAATGATCACTGTTTATGCTTTAGACACATATTATAATAATACTTTGAGTGTTTCTGGAAATACAAATCTTTCTCTTTATGTAAATTCTGTTTTAACTGGAACTATAAATCCAGCAATAATTAGTGCTACAAATTTTACTGATGATGGAATTTGGGCAGGTAATATAACAGTTACTGATATTTATGAAAATCCAACAGTAGTAATTACGGCTGTAAATGGTTCAGCAAATGGTAGTGATTCATTTTTATTTAATGGTAGACCAAACACACCTGGTTCAGTTGCAGTTTCTTATATTAGTGATAATGAATTTGAAATTACTTGGCAAGACAGAAGTACTATTGAAACAGGTTATTTAGTTCAGAAAAAAACAGATACTGGTTCAGGTTTGCCAGGCACATGGGTAACTATTGCGACACTTTCCACTAATACACAAAGTTTTGTAGATAATGCCACAAATAATCCGCTTGATGCTCCACAAGCTGATCGTCGTTATATGTATCAAATAATTGCGTCAGGTAGTATCGTTTCTTCTTATGGAGCTAGTGATAATTTAATTCATTATACTACACCAGATTATCCGACAAATTTTTATGCGACTTATGTAAATGACAATAGATTTAATTTGTATTTTACAGACAATGCTAATGTTATAAATACTCATGTTTTTTCTCGTTGTGATAGTGCAGGTTGTGATTCTTCAACTTTTAATTTTTTAGGTAAGTCATCTTCTTCTCCTTATGCGGACACTGCAAGTTTGTTAGCTAATAATCGTTATAAATATGTTTCTCATTCAGAAACTCCATCTCCAGAAAGTTTGATTTCTAGTGATGTATATTCAGCTTATGAATTTACTTCACCAGCAGCACCTTCTGCTTTTTATGCTTCTGAAGCAACATCAAATACTATTTCATTTGTTTGGACTGATAACGCACTTTATGAATCAGGTTATTTACTTGAATATGCTGTAGCTTCTTCTAGTGTTTTTACTCCTATTTATAATAATGGTATTACAACTGTTGGTGCTGATATGACTGGTTTTTCTTTTGCAAGTTCTACTCCTGATAATGCTTATCGTTTCAAAATGCGTTCAGCTATTTCAGCTACAGTGCGTAACGGAGCTTTGTATTCAAGTTATGTTGGTGGAACAGAATATGTTTATACTCAACCAAATAAACCAATAAATCAAGCAGCAATTTTTAGTACCTCTACTGTAATTAGTTTAAGTTGGGACGATGATTCAAATTATGAAGATGGATTTAGAATTGAAGTTTCAATAAATGGTGGGGGATGGAGTGAAATAACTACTAGTACTAATACTGTTGGAGCAAATATTACAACTTATGATTTAGTTGATGTAGATTTAAACAATGATTATCAATTTAGAGTTCGATCTCATATTGCTGGAAACACTTTTGCTCCAGAAGTATTTTCTGAATATACAGAAGTATTTTCACCACAAAGTTATCATTTTGAATTTTCTCCGTTAAATGATATTACAACTACAGCCGGAACTACAACCACAGTTACTTTGGCTTTAAAAGATAGCGGAGGAAATATTGTCAGTGATTATAATGGTGAAAAAAATGTTTATTTTTCTGGAGCATCTTCATCAATTACTGGAGTTGAGCCAACAGTTATTAATTTTAATGGTGAACAAATTGATTTTGGTTCAATAACTTCAATCAATTTTATAAATGGAGAAGCAGAAATAAATATGTTTTTACCAGCAGTTGGTTCTTATAATATTGATGCCGATACATTAGCATATTCAACTGCAGAAAATAATTCTTATCAACTTCGAGTCTCAGTTGATCCAGCATCAGTTGATAGTTTTACTATTTCTAGCCAACAGTCTACCGTGACTTCAACAATTCCTTTTACTTTAAGTGTTACTGCTTTTGATGAATATTTAAATACGACAACTGCTGTGCTTGGTAATACTTATATAAGTTCTAGTATTGGTGACATTAGTCCGGTTGGAATTGCGGAAGCTGATTTTACTGATGATGGAATTTGGGAAGGTAGTGTGACTTTATCAAATATAAATGACAGAAATACAGTTTATCTTTATGTAAATAACGGTTCAGCAAATGGTGAAATTTATTTAACTGTGATTGGTATTCCAAATAAACCAAGTGGTGTGGCATCATCTTTGAATTCTGATGAAGAAGGATCCTATTTCAGTATCGGTTGGAGTGATAATTCAGTTGTAGAAACAGGTTATGAAATTCAAAAATGTGTTTTAGCAAGTTCTGGAGCTAGTTGTGCTGAAGGTGATTGGTCTTTAGCTACTACAACCTCAGCTAATATTCATAATACACGAGATTATTCTGTTTCGTTAGATAGTAAAATAAAATATCGAGTTAGAGGATTTAATTCAATTGGTTATTCTGATTGGGCAACAGAAGTTAATTATCATTTTACAAAACCTGATGCCCCAATAAATGTTTATGCTAAAAGAATAAGTTCCAGCCAATTTTCAGTTTATTATACTTCACAAACTGGAATTACAAATGAACATAGAATTTTCCGTAGTGATTATTATTTTACAAGTAATGAATCAAATTCTTTTTATTCTGTTTCTTCACCATATAGTGATACTTACCAAATAACAACAAATAACAGATTTTTATATAATGTCAAAGCAAAAACTAGTGATGGAATTTATTCTGATGATTCTTATTCTATTTATGAATATACAACTCCAGTTGCTCCATCTTCTGTAATTTCTGCAATAGTAAATGAAACCCAAGTTCAAATAAGTTGGGTGGATAATTCTTTGTTTGAAAGCGGATTTAGAATAGAAGAATCAATAAATAGTGGTTCGTGGAATGAAATAGATTCTGGCAACGATCAAACTGGACAAAATATCAGAACTTATTTACATACTGTTTCTTCAACTTCTTCAAATACCTATAAATATCGAGTCAGAGCTCATATCGGAGAAACTGCAAATAATAGTGAATTATTTTCTAGTTATTCAAATGAAGCGATTGCTGAAATTTCTGATTTACATTTTGAAATTTATGCTCCAGCTACAACTACAGCAGGTGTAGTGACTGCTCTGCAAATTGCTTTAAGAGATGTAAACGGCAATAATGCTTCATATTTTACGGGTAACAGAATTTTAAAATTTATTAGTGATGGAACACAACCAACTTTATATTGTAGTGATAAAGATGGTAATAATATTATGTTTGGTGAAAATACTACAGTTTCATTTATAAATGGCGCTGCTACTTGTAGTACAACTTTATATAATGCTGTTACTACAACTATTGATGTTTATGATGATTCATTTTCTTCAACTTCAAGTCCTGCCTATGATTTGGATTTAAAAGTTGAACCAAATGTAGCTAGAAAATTTAGTGTGTCTGCACCAACACAAGCAGTATCAACAGTTCCTTCAACTGTTAGACTTATTGCCCAAGATTTTTGGAATAATACAACAACTTTAATTTTTAACACCACTACTGTTAGTGTTTCTACTGGTTCTGTTTCACCACTTCAAATTCTTGATAGTTCGTTTGAAAATGGTATCGCTACAATTAGTTTAGTTATTTCAAGTATTATAGAAAGACCAGCAGTCAATGTAGAATTTAGAGGATTTGACAGTTATTCTTCGACAACGATTTATGGTAATGCTTATATCACTGTTTTAGGAGTTCCAAACGCCCCAACTTCTGTTAGTTCAGTTCGTAATTCTAATGAATCAATTACTTTAAGTTGGTCAGATAATTCTACAATTGAAAGTGGTTATGCGATAGAACGTCAAGTTGACGAAGGTTCTGGTTTTGGTTCATGGATTTTTGTTGCTCAAGTTAATACAAATATTCATAGTTATACTGATTACAGCACAGTTGCAAATAGAAGATATAAATATCGAGTACGTACGATTGGAAGTTTTGCTAATTCAGATTATGCTGAAGATCCAATAAATTCTTTAGGTGGTATTTATACAACTCCAACAGCTCCAACTTTTATCAGTCCTGTTAGATATTCAGATAATAGATTTGATATTACCTTCGTTGATAATGCTTTAGTAACAAATTATTTTGATTTAAAACGTTGTGATGGAGCAGCTTGTAGCACAAATAGTTTTAGTGCAATAACAACAACTCCAATTTTACTTATCCCAAGTCAAACTGTTACTGGAACTATAAATTATACAGATAATTTAAATATAGATGTAAATAATCGTTATCGTTATGCTTTTACTGTAAAACCGCCAGCTTCTTCTGGAAGTACTGTATCTGCAGTTGCTTATTCAAATTATGAATATACAAAACCAGCAGCTCCAAGTGGAGTTAATGCTATAAAAACTGAAGAAAATATTATCTATATTTATTGGGATGATAACTCAAGTTATGAAGATGGTTTTAGAATAGAGTATTCTGATGATTCAGCTGAACATTTTACCGAAGTTACACCAGGCACAAATACTGTCGGTGCTAATGTAGAAAGTTATAATTTTACTATTCCTTCAACTACATTAACTTATTTATTTAGAATAAAATCTCATGTTCCAGCAACTGCTAGTAATGTTGAATTATTATCAGATTTTGACCAAACTCAAACTAGTGAAACTCATTTAGTTGTGACGGGATCAAACACACAAAATGTTGGTGAATCTCAAACTATAACTTTGACAATTCGTGATGGTGAAAATAATATAATAACTGATTATGATGGAGACAAAAGTATTATTTTAACTGGCCCATCGAATTCTTTGACTGGTGTACAGGCAACTTGTACAAACAAAAGTGGCAATCCAGTTAATATTGGACTTATTACTACTATAAATTTTGTTGATGGAGTTGGACAGTGTAATTTTACACCATATCGTGCAGAGACTGTTTTATTACGAGCAACTGATGGACTTCATACTTCTTATACGCACCCTTCTTATAATTTAAATCTTACAGCTGTTGCGGGAACTTTAAATAATTTCTTAGTCGCTATTCCAGCCACTTCTTCAATTGATTTAGCTTTTGAGACAATTATTTATGCTCGAGATATTTATAATAATATAACTAAACAAGTAAGTGGAAATACTTCTTTGACCGCTAGTGTCGGTTCTTTAAGTGTAAATAGTATTGCCCAATCTGATTTTACTGATGATGGAATTTGGTATGGTAATTTATCGATAAATAATTTATATGATTTAAATAATGTCATTCTTACTGCCCAAAATTCTGGAGCATCAGGTTATGATTCAATAGAAATTATTGCGGCTCCAAATTTGCCTTTAAATGTTTTGGCTAGTTATATTTCTGATAATCAAATTAACATTAGTTGGACAGATAATTCTTCAGCTGAAGATTACTATGTTGTCGAAAAAAGATCAGATACGACTGGTAGTGGTTTTGGTTCTTGGACAACTTTGGCAACTACATCACCTAATGCTGTAATTCTTTCTGATATCAATACTGCAGGAAATAAACGTTATGAATATAGAGTTTACTCTGGAAATATTTATGGAAATAGTGATTATGTTTATTCTAATGTAGTTTATACTTCTTTACCTGCTCCAGTAATAACAACCAGTACTGTTTTGTCAGCCAATTCAATGGTTTGGGATTGGACTTCTTCAGCATTATTTTCAACTGAATTTAGATTACATTTTACTAGTTCAAATCATCTAGATTATATAAATATCAATTCTTCTAGTGATAGTTTTACAGTTAATGATCTTACTCCAAATACTGGTTATCAAATTGTTTTATATACTTGGAGATCAGATAGAGGATATAGTCCTGCTTCAAACACTTCAACTCTTTTGTATACTTTTGCTGCTTTACCAACTGATATACAAGTTTCTACAAATACTGATGAAACTTTGACTTTAAATTGGAATCAAAATTCTAATCCTTCTAGTACAGAATATAAAGTAAAAAATATTACAACTGGAGATGAAAGTGAGTGGATAACAAATAATTCTTGGACAGATAATAATTTGGATTGTGAAACTTCATATGATTATATTATTAAAGCTCGCAATCATGATAATGTCGAAACTGATTGGACAGTAACATCTACTTTGGAAACTGGTTTGTGTGTAATGCCGTCAATTCCAAATAGTTTTTCAGCTGAATATATAAGTGATTCACAGATTGATTTATCATGGTTATCAACAGATATTTATAGTAAATCTTTTGTGATTGAAAAAAGAGTTAATTATGGTTCTGGATTTAATTCTTGGTCTGTTTTAGCAACAACAACTAATGCTAATTCTTCATTAAGTGATACAGTAGTCAGTGTAAATTCTGCTTATGAATATCGTATTCGTGGTGTTAATAAAATTGGTGAATCAGAAAATTTAGCAAGCGCTGTAATTTATACAGGACTTTTAGCTCCAACTATAAATACTCCATCAGCAATTTTAGATAATTCAATTACCTTTAATTGGATAAATAATAGTAATTTTGCTGAAGAATTTGTTTTAGAATTTGTTGAAGGAGAACATGAAGATATTGAAAATATAAATGTAACTAATACTAGTTTTATAGTTGAAGATTTATTACCAAATACAATTTATTCTGTAAAAGTTTATGCTGCTAATTCTAGTAGAGGTAGATCAGAAGCTTCTGCAACTTCCACTGCTGTTTATACTTTAGCTGAAATTCCAGATTTGATAACTGCTACTTCGACAACACAAAATTCAATGACTTTAAATTGGTCAGCTGGAGATAATCCTAGTGGTACTGAATATTATATTGAAGAAATAAATTCAACTACAACTAATTCTGGTTGGACAACAACAACAGTTTGGAATATATCCAATTTATCTTGTGGAGTAAATTATTCTTTCCGTATTAAAACTCGTAATTTTGAAAATGTTGAATCTGGTTGGTCAGCAAATAATAGTTTTTCTACCGAGTCTTGTCCTAGTTTTGGTGGTGATGGAAGTTCTTCTTTTAACTATGTTAGACCAAGTACAGATAATTTAGGTATAAAAATAAATAATGGAGCTTTATACACAAATAATAAAAATGTTCAATTAAATTTAAGCGCTGGAAATGATGTTAGTGATATGGCAATAGCTAATGATATTTCTTTTGATCAAATTCCACAAGAAAGTTTTGCTGAAGTAAAAGATTGGATTTTAAGTGGTGGTGATGGTTTAAAAAAAGTTTATGTCAGATTTTTTGGTAGAGTTGGCGGTTTATCTTCAGAAACATATTTTAATTCTATTATTTTAGACACCACTCCACCTAGCATCTCGTTTACTGATTACAAAAGTAGCTACAGTATTCATGAAAAAATTAAAATTTCTGGTTTGACTGAAGCTAATAGTTTGATTTTTGTAAAAATTGATGGTGCTGGTGAAAAACAAATTTCTGCGGACAATGAAGGAAAGTGGAATTTAGATTTAAATTATTTACCATTTGGAAAATATTCTTTAATAGTAAAAGCAAAAGATCAAGCTCAAAATTTGGGTAAAGAAAATTCTTTGATTGTAAATGTTGATAATGAAAATATAATTAATGATGAAGAAAAAGAAAATGAAGAAGATTTTATCGAAGAAGAAAAAAATACAGAAGAAACTGATCTATGGTTAAAAGCAAAAGAATTAGGAGTTGAAATTTTAGGAGAAATAACAGATTTGCCATTAATAAAAGATATTGTTGATAAAATTTCTGATTGGTTAAAAGAGCCAGAAACTGAAACAGTAAATATTCCTTTAGTTGATGCTGTACCACAGATTACTCCAATTGCGTTTGAAATAAGATGGAATTTATTTCCAGTAAAAAAATTCATTTTAGCTCCATTACCAAACGAAGTTCGTTTGTTAGCAGAAAAATTCCCTGAATTTTCTACAACTTTAACTGAAACTGGTGTAGCTCGTATGACTGATATGATCAAAATGAAAAATATAAATTTTGTTTTACCTAGTTTATCATCTACTATTTTAAATAGAGTTGCTGAAATTAATATCCCAGTCATTTCTTCAACTGGTTCTGTAAAATACGGAGATATTAAAATTACAAATTTAGAAAACTCAAGTTCATCATTTAATATTGATTTAGATCCTTCAAAATTAGATACAGGAGAATTTTTCTCTTATTCATTGCCTTTAGCAAAATTATCCGAAGAAGAAAAGAAACAAATTCCAACAGAAATAATGTTTGTAAAAAATGCTTTGGCTGATTTAGATTTAAATACAAAAGTTGCTATAAATGAAAACGGACGTCCAATTCAAAAAATTAATACTATTTCTGGAACGACAGTTGAACTCATAGTTAAACCACAAGCAAAAGTAAATTCAGTCAAAGGTTATGTTGTTTATAAAAATAGTGGAATTGTCCAAGCTAAAAGTGCTGTAACTGCTGGTTCAAATCTAAATAAAATTTTATCAGATATTTTTGCTGGAGAAGCTGTCTTTGCTGAAACAGCTGAAAAAGAAATTCCAGTTGAAGAAAGATTAGTTTTAAAAGAATTTGAATATACTGATCCTGATAGTGACGGAATTTATACAGCTTTTGTGGATATCCCAGTAAAAGATGGTGAATATGAAATTATTACAGTTTTTGATTATATTGATTCTGAACTTGGACGAAAACAAATTAGACTTTTAACAGTTGTTGATCCAGAAGGTTATGTTTATGAAAAAGTTGGTGAAAAAGAAATGCGTGTCAAAGGGTCTGTCGTTTCTCTTTATCGAAAAAATGAAACTAGCGGAGAATTTGAATTATGGAATGCTACAAAATATCAACAAATAAATCCACAAACAGTCGGAGTTACTGGCGATTATTCTTTCTTAGTTACTCCAGGTGAGTATTATTTAGAAGCCAAGGCTAAAGGTTACAAAAATTATCGAGGCGAGTATTTTACAGTAGATATTAATGATGCAATTTTTGAAAATATTCAACTTTATCCAGCTGCAACTTGGAAAAAATATTTAGATTGGAAGACTGTATTGCCGATTGCTTTTTCATTGTTTTTATTGTATTATTACAACCATAAAAATAAAAAAATTAAAACATAATTTTTAATATGTCTAAAACAGGCAAAATAATCTATTCGCTTTTAGCGGTAGTCCTTTTAGGGGGAAATGTGTTATTTGGTATAGCTTATGCTAAAGCAAAAAGACAATCTGAAGTCGACAGTAGTCTTTTGAACGGAGCTCGTATTGCTAATCAAAATTTAGATTTCATGAAAGTCTTTATTGAAAAAGTTTTACAAACTGATAAAGAAGTTGATTTTGAAACTAGATTGGATTTAGAAAATAGAGTTCGTTCTTTAAATAATGAAGAAATTTTGAAACAATGGAATTTGTTTACAAAAAGTTCTACCGAAGCTCAAGCACAAGTTGAAGTAAAAAAATTATTACTTTTACTTATTGCTGAATCACAAAAAGCAAACAATTAAGTTATGAATAAAAGAATCTGGAAACAAATTTCCATTGCTCTAATTTTGCTTGTCATTTTATTTTTTAGTGTCATTTGGATTAGAATGCGTTTTTTTGCTTCAACAGATTCTTTGTCTTTTTTTGTGTCTAAAATAATTCCTTCATCTGTATTAGTCGTCAATGGAGAAAATGTAAATTACAAAGATTATGTAATTGCCAGTCGTTTAGCCAATGCAAATATTTTTTTGAAAGATTTGATTTTTTTTAAACAAGATAAAAATTTAGATGAACGAGTTTTTGAACAATTGCTTTATCGCGAATTATTAAAAGAAAAAGCTGATTTTTATGAAATAAAAATCAGTAAAGCAGAAAAAGAAAATGCTTATAATTTATTTTTGCGTCAGTTTGAAAGTAAAACTGAAGCAAAAAAACAAATTAGAGAAAAATATAATTTGAGTTTAACTGATTATCGTTATTTTGTAATTGATGAATCTTTATTGATACTTGCAGTTGAAAATAATTTAGCAAAAGATGAAGAACAAAATAAAATTATTACTGAAAAAATAAATTTGATTACTGAAAAAATAAAAAGCAATGAAGATTTTGCTGTTTTAGCAAAAGAATATAGTCAAGATGATAAAGCAGAATCAGGCGGAGATTTAGGTTGGTTTACAAAAGATACAATGGTGCCTGAAGTTGAAAAAGTTTTATATTCTTTACATAAAAATGAAATTTATCCCGAAGCAATAAAAAGTTTGTTTGGTTATCATTTTGTAAAATTGACTGATTTCAAAAAAGGGGAGGAATATCCAGAATCTGATTCAGAAATTAGAGCTAGTCAAATTTTGATTAGAAAACCGAGTGCAAATAGTTTGGCTCAAGAAATGTTAAAAAATGCAAAAATAGAAATTAAACTTAAAAAATTAGAATCTTGTCAAGAAATGATAAATTAATTTTTTAGTAAAAGAATAAAAATTTTAGAATTAAGATTCTAGATTAGACTTTCGGCTTTTATTTTTCGACATTTCGCTATATTTTGTGTTATAATAAAAATATAAATTTTATTATATGAATAATAATGACAATGATATTTTTGCTATGATTTTGGAAAAAGGTAATCAAACTGATACCGAAAGCATGGCTCAAAAAATAAATTATCCAGTTAGTGATCTAAAAACAAACCATGATGAAGGTAAATTGGCTGTGGATGTTGCAAAAGATGACAAAAATTTATATATTATTTCAACTATGTCTGGAGCTGAAGCAGAAAAAATTGAAGTTTTTATTCATAATGATTTATTGACTGTTCGTGGTTTTCGTCGTAATCCTTTGGCTTTAGAAAAAAATATAGAATTTTTTTATAGCGAATGTTTTTGGGGGATGTTTTCTAGGACAATAGTTCTACCTTTAGAAGTAAAAGGTGATTTAGCAAAAGCTAAATATCAAAATGGAATTTTACAAATAAGTATTCCAATAAAAAAAACTGAAACAAAAATCAAAATAGAAGTTATTGATGAATAATTATGTTTAATTTTTTGAATTTAAAAGATATAAAAATTATAAGATTTTCTTGGAAAAGAGTTTTTTTTATTTTTTTGTTTAGTTTGGGTTTGATTGTTATACTATTTGCTTTATTGTTTTTTTATTCTTATTCTTATAAAGATAAAGTTTTACCAGGAGTTTATGTTGGAGAAATAAATATTGGTGGTTTAAATCGGATAGAATTGACTGATTTTTTACAAAAAATGGAAACAAAATTGTCAGATCATGGAATTGAATTTTATTTTGATATAAATGGAAAAGAAGAGAAAATAATTCTATATCCAAATGCGGCTACGGAAGATATTGTGGAAAATTTGATTGATATTGATATCAGAAAAGAAAGTGATTATTTTTTATCATTTAGAAAAACTGATAATTTTTTATCTAATATTGTGTCCACTGTTTTTACTAGATTTTCTTGTCCTCATTTATCTCTACAAACTGTTAATTTACAAAAACAAAAAATGTTTTTAAAAATTGAAGAATTGGTTAAACCTTATATCAGTGAGCCAATTGATGCAAAAATTTTGATAAAATCAACTAATCCTCTTGATTACCAAATTAGCAGTTCTACGGCTGGGGTCACTTTTAATTATGAAAAAGTTGCAGGAAAAATTTTGAGTGATTGGACAATCTTAAAAAGTCCAGAAATTAAAATAGAAACTTTTGAAAGAAAAGCCAATATTTCAGAAAATGATATCTTAACAGTTATTAGTGATCTAACTAGGATTTTTTCTTATGGACGAATAGATATTTTATATAATGATCCACATACTAAAAAAGAATATAATTGGTATTTAAGTCAAGAAGAATTACAAGAAATGATTTTGTTAGAAAAAAATACTGAAGAAAAAGTAATTTATTCTTTGGATGAAGAAAAACTTTTAAATTTTTTAGAATCTGATATTGCCCCAATTGTAAATGTAGAAGCGCAGGACGCAAAATTTGAACTTGGCGAAGGAAATAAAGTTAATAAATTTCAAGGTTCTCGTCCAGGAATAAAGATAGAATTGGACGAAACAATTGAAGCTATAAAAAATGCTTTTATTTCTCGAAATTATTATAATGATAATGGTATTCTAAAAATAGTTAATGTTGTTATAAATACTATAGAGCCAAAAATTAAAACTGCTGAAGTAAATGATTTGGGAATTTCTGAAATTTTAGGAATCGGCTATTCAAATTTTAAAGGCAGTAGCGATTTAAGAATAAAAAATATAAAAAATGCTGCTTATAATAAACTAAATGGTTTAATTATTGAACCGGGAGAAGAATTTTCTCTAGTAAATGCTTTAAGTCCTTTTACTTCTGAAGCTGGTTATTATCCAGAATTAGTTATAAAAGGCGATAGAGTAGTGCCAGAAATTGGTGGTGGTCTATGTCAGGTTGGTTCCACAATGTTTAGAACAGCTATGAATTCTGGTTTGGAAATTACTGAAAGAAGAAACCATTCTCTAGTAGTTTCTTACTATAATGACGCTAGAAATGGTTTGCCAGGAACTGATGCCACTATTTATGAGCCCCATCCAGATTTTAGATTTTTAAATGATACTGGAAAACATATTTTAATTACAGCTAACATAGATTTAGGAATAAATGAACTGTCTTTTACTTTTTGGGGAACAAATGATGGACGTCAGGGGTATTATAGTGCACCAGTTGTTTCTGAATGGTTTCAACCGGGTGAAGAAAAAATAATTGAAACTACTGATTTAAAACCAGGAGTAATGGAGTGCCAACACGAATATATTGGGGCAAAAGCTTCTTTTGTTTATACAAGAATTTTGCCAAATAAAGAAAAAAAAGAGACACTTTATGAAAGTTATTACCGTCCACTAGCTAAAATGTGTTTACTGGGAGTAGAGGAAAAAAATACTGAAGAAATTACAAATACAGATCAAGTCCAAAATGAAGAAAATAATTCAAATAGTGAAGAAATAAATTCAAGTTTAGAAGGTGAAATTAAGAATTAAAACAAAAAAAATTGGCTAAAATAAGCCAATTTTTATTTTATACACAGCACTACTATTGACAAAAGCCAATATTTTTGTTATTATGAGTGGTCAATTAATTGATTGTATTATTTTAAAATTTTTCAAAAGTCGTGCTTAGAATATTGAGTTTTATAAATAAAAAATAATATCCTGAGTCCACGACAAGCATGGAGATGTGTTGTAGGCTTGTAGCAGGCTACGGCTCGCTTTTGACCTAGAATACATCTTCTTGGACACAGGTAAAAAAAACTTCAAATAAGTTCAAAAAAACAAAGAGATTCCGCTTCTAAACGGAGTCTTTTTGTTTTTATTAAAATAGCAAAAATATTTGGACTTCAGATATAATTTATGATATAATTTATTTGTAAAATTTATCTATTTTAATTTGAACAAATGTTTAAAAAATATTTATTTTTTCTTTTAATTACTTTTTTCCCTTTGTCTGCTTTTGGATCCATGACTTCAACTAATTTTACGATTTTTGCTGATAGTATAAATGTTGGGGGTGCCCATAGCTCAGTTGGAGATTATGTTCTTACAGATACAATTGGTGAATTAGCAACTGGAATCTCAGCTTCTTCTGGTATTTATGAAATTAAAGCTGGTTTTCAAGCTATGGATTTAGAAAATGGTCCACTTTTGTCTTTAACGATTACTGGATTAGATGATTTAAATTTAGCAACTCTAAGTACATCATCAATTTCATCAGCCAGTACAACTGTAAATATTTCTACTGATCTAACAAATGGTTGTACACTAAAGATATCTTCGGTAAGTGGTGATAGTTTTGGATCTTTAAGTGGTGATGTTAGTATTGGAGAAGAAGAAATAGGTTTTTCAGTAAACGGTGGTCCAGATTTACCTTTATTAGCTAATCAAACTTTATATAATTTAAATAGCCCAAGTCTTTCTACAGATGTAGATTTAAATTTAAGAGCTTCAATAAGTGAATTTTCAACTTACGGAAATTATAGTCAGACAGTTACATTATTGTTAATAGCCAATCCATAATTTTATGAAATTTCGTTTTAGTTTATTTTTAATAATTTTCTTATTTTTAAACTTTTTTTTAATTTCAAGAGTACAGGCTTTTGGGATTATGCCAGCAAAAATTTTAATTACTGCGGAACGTGGTGAATCAAAACTAATTCAATTAAAAGTTATTAATGATGAAAAAATAGACAATAATTATGAAATTGCTGTTTTTGATATTGATCAAGCTGAAGATGGTAGTTTAAATTTACTTACTAGCGAAGACATGAAAAAAATTATTGTTCCCTTAGAAAAAAATATTTTTTTAAAAGCCGGTGAAGAAAAAATAATAAATTTTTCTTTGATAATTCCAAATGATTTTTATGTTGGTTCTCATTTTGCAGGTTTATCAGTCACACAAATTAGTTCTAAAAATGTTCAAACTCAGTTGCTTTCAATCTTAGATTTAGAAATTGCTGGACAAGTACAAGAAAAATTTTCTTTGCTTAAATTTATAACAAACAAAAAAATATTTTTTAATAATGATTTTTCTTTTTATTTAGCTTTGAAAAATGAAGGAAATGTAGCCACTCCTTTTGCAGGAGAAATTAAATTAAGAAATATCTTTAAGCAAGAAAAATTTTCTCAAAAATTAAATTTAGGTGATAAAATTTTTGCTGGAGCAATTCGTAATTCTGATATAGACATAGAAAAAAATAATAATATATTTTGGCCAGGATTTTATCATGCTGAAATTGCGATTGATTATGGTTTAACTGGACAAAAAATAAATTCACAAATAGATTTTGTTTATTTACCTTTTTGGTCAATAGGATTGATATTGATTTTAATTATATCTTTAATTGGTTTTATTTTTTACAAAAGAACAAAGTATGAAAAATAAAAAATTTTTTATTTTTGGTTTGTTTTTTTCTCTGTTATTTTTTGGCGGAGTTTTTTTGGGAATTGCGATTACCCGAACTGCGACTAGCTCTAATTTAAATATAAATTTTTCTGTACCTGCTGGCTCAGCTGTTTGCGGTAATGGTATTGTTGAAGGTGGAGAAGAATGTGATGGTTTAGATTTAAACGGAAGAACTTGTTTTAATTTTTCTTTTGTTTGTGGAACTTTATCTTGTGAAAGTGATTGTACTTTAAATAGTTCTGCGTGTACAAATACTTGTGGTGGTGGTGGACCTAGTGCAGATACAACCCCACCAACAATAACAAATATTTTTTCTTCTAGTAGTTTAACTTATGCTAAAGTTTCTTGGTCAGCAGTTGATAATAATCCAGAATTGCCAGTATGTGTTTTTAATTATGGTTTGGATACGTCTTATTCTTTAAATACTGCGGTTTATAATAACAATTCAAATTTTTGGATAGAATTAAATGGCTTGGAATCAGCTAAAAAATATTTTTATCAAATTCGTTGTAATGATGCATCTAATAATTATGTTTTTGCGACTGGTGAATTCGAAACTTTAGTTGTTTTGCCAGAAAAAAGTTTAAGTTTAGAAGTTTACGCCCGACCAGACAAAAGAGTTGGTGGAAATAACTATTCTTTACCAGCCTTACTTGTTTTTTCTGATAATTCTGCGCATGAAATTTTTAAAATTGTTCAAATAAATTTAGATAATAGCGGTTATTATAAAAATCTTAATATTAGTCTGCCAATTTATAATAATTTCTCTGTTTTTTTAAAAGGACGTTCTCATTTAGCAAAAAAAATTAGTGGAGTAAATATTACTGCGGACACTAGTGAATTGATTTTAAATTTTACAGATAGTACAATTTTAAATTCTTGGGGTTCTTATTATCTTTACGCTGGTGATACCCAAGGAGATTGGCCAGGATTAAAAGATAATATTGTTGATGTTCTGGATCTTTCGGCTGAGGATGTAAAATTTAATCAATTAAATGATTTAGATACTGATTTAAATGGAGATGGAATAACTGATATTTCAGATGTTTCAATTGTTCTTATTAATTTTAATATGCAAGGTGATCTTTTGCCATAATTTTACTTTTGAAAATTTTTAATTTTTAATAGTTAACAATTTTTAAACGCAAAATAAAATAAAATTATATGTTTAAAAAATTTTTTTTAGTAATTATATTTGCAGTTGGAATATTTTTTGCTTCAAATGTTGAAGCTGCAAGTTTTTTTGTTTCTCCAGCCAGTGGTGATCTGACAGCTATGGGAGGCAGTGGTTGTAGTAAAACCATTGATGTTTTTATAAATACTGACAGTGGAGAAAGTACAAATGGAGCTCAAATTTATATTGAACATGATTTTGTTGGTTCTGGTGAATCAATTTCTATCAGCGGTGGTGGACTTTTTAATACTTATAGTTCACCAGATATTTTACCGAGCCCTGTGGTTTCTGGAAATAAAGTTATTGGTTTAGTGGGTTATGGTGGAAATAAAAGTGGTTCAAATTTACGTTTTGCTAGAATTACAGTCAGAAGTGCAAGTTTATTAGAAACAAAAGAATTGACAATTCGCTTTAATTCTTCAGAAATTATTACTTCAAAAATTGCTGATGCAGTTAATAGTGAAAATATTTTAAATTCAGTTAGTGGCGCCTCTTATACAGTAAAATCTGGTTTTTGCGAATCAACTCCACCACAAATAATAAATGTTAATCCAGCCAATCAAAAACCAAATCATAAAGTTTCTGATCCAATTACTTTTCAAATTTCTGATAGTGGCGGTTCAGGAGTTGATGTAAATACTTTAGAAGTATCTGTTAGTCAAATTGGTTGGTCAGGTTCAGTCAATGTAATTTCAGAAAAAATAAATGATAATTTGTATTCAATAACAGTTAATCAAGATACTGATTTTGTTTCAGAAAGAAAAGTTGATTGGACTGTTTCTGTTTCTGATAAAGCCGGTAATAATAAATTTGTTAGTTATTATTTTAATGATTTATCTTGTGCTGATTTAGGTTGTAGTGGTGGTGATGAAACAATTACAGATTGTGCAGATAATCAAGATAATGATGGTGATAATTTTATTGATGAACTGGATCCAGGCTGTCAAAATGAAGCAGGAGTTTATGATTCAACTGACAATAGTGAATACGATGATAATGTTTGTAATCCAGAAACTTGTGCTGAAATAAAAGATTGTGCTGATGGAATTGATAATGATGGTGATGGCCGAATTGATAATCAAGATTCTGGTTGTTATTTAAATGGAGTTTATGATTCAGTGGATAATAATGAATATTTAGCTGCTTGTAATGACGGAATTGATAATGATGGTGATGGACTTATTGATTTAAATGATTTAGGTTGTCAAAATTATGATGATAATTCAGAAGTAAATAATAGTGGTGAAGAAAACCCAGGAACTTGTGGAAATTGTGAAACACAGTGTAATGATGGAATTGATAATGATGGTGATGGATTTATTGATTTAAGTGATAATGGTTGTGTGGATCCAACTGATAATAACGAATATGTTTTAAGTGATAATACTTGTGAAGATAAAATTATAACTGAAACAGACACTAATACTATTTTTGAAAATAATACAATAATTTTAGTTCAATGTCAGGATGGAATTGATAATGATGGCGATGGACTTGTTGATTTAAATGATAATGATTGTGAAAATGCTTTGGATAATAGCGAATATCATTTACCAGTTGGAGCTGTTTTAGATATTAGTGATGTAAAAGTTTATTTAGCAAATCGTACTATAAATGCTCGTTTAAATTCTTATAATAGTGTTAGTGTTTTAGCTGGTTCTTCTCTAGGTATTTCAGTTAATACTACAAAAATTCCTGCAACTATAAAATCAGCTAAACTTTATTTCAAAGATACTAGCTATGATTTATATTTTGATCAAGGTAGTCAAATGTATATTGCTGATTTATTAGCACCAACTGCAGTCAGTTCATATAGCGCACTAATAAAAATAGAACATGGCACAGACGGCGAAGAAATTTTACCTTTTTCAGTTTTTGTTTTGCCTTATGGAAAAATTGTCAGTCAAATTGATAACGATTTTGAAAATATAGATGGAGCAGTAGTAACTTTGCAACAATTATCTGGAGAAAATAAATACAAATTGATTCAAACTGTAGAAACTGATGAAAATGGTTTTTATGGTTTTACAGTTCCAAACGGTGCTTATAAACTTACTGTAAAAAAAGATGGTTATTTAATCAGTGAAACTAGCGGTTTTACTGTTGATAATTTCATTGTTAATCGTAATTTTAATTTAATTAAAAAAATTAATTTACTTGATCCAGAAATTACAGTAGCGGAAAAGGCTGGATATCTTGCTGATGTCGGAACACAAACTGCGGGTAATGTAATTGATTCTTTTAATGATCCAAAAATTGAAAAAACAGTAGAAAGAGTAGTGGCGCCAGCGGCTATTGCGACAACTTTAGCTTTAGCTGTTCCAGCTTTATCTTTTTTAAGTTTGCTTAGTTATCTGCGAGCTTTAGTTTTATTGCCTTTTACTTTATTTAGTAAGAAAAAAAGAAAAGAGTGGGGAATAGTTTACAATTCTTTAAATAAAATGCCAGTAGATTTAATTACAGTTAGACTTGTTGATGATAAGACTGATCGTATCGTACAAACAGCAGTTACTGATAGTAAAGGTCGTTATAAATTTTTTGCTGAACCAGGAATTTACCGAATTGTGGTTGCAACTGCGAATTTTATTTATCCAACAAAAATTTTACAAGATATTAGTGAAGACACAAGTTTCCAAAATATTTATCATGGAGCCCCAATTCATATTGATGAAAATACTTCAGCAATTATTCAAAATATTCCGATTGATCCTGTCGGTGCAAATAAAACTCCACGTCGTATTATCATTAGCAATTTGTTGACTGATATTAGACATCTGATTATTAGCGTTTCTTTGGTAGTTGGTATTTTAGCTATGGTGGTAAAACCAAATTTATATGTCGGAATTTTATTAGCAGTACAAATTTTATTTTATATTTTGTATAAGAAATTTTCTAGTCAGAAAAAATTCAAAAATTATGGTATTATTTTTGATAAAGATACAAAAAAACCTTTGGCTAAAGCTATTATCAGACTTTATGATAGTAAATTTAATAAACTTATCAGCACTCAAGTTACAGACAATAAAGGACGTTATTCATTTTTAGCTGGAAAAAATAATTATTATCTGACAGTTGAAAAAGAAGGGTTTAAAGAAAGAAAATTAGAAAATATAAATATTGCAGAAAATGACGAATCAGCTATTAGTAAAGATATCGCAATAGAAAAAAATAAATAAAAATAAAAAAATATTTTAACAAAAAACATCGCTTAAAGCGATGTTTTAGAATAATTAATATCTTTTTCTTCGGTGTGAATCAAATCTTCTTCTGTTAAAAGATCTATTTCTTGATCTATGATTTTTGTTATAATTGTTATGCTCAGATCTTTTTTTATAGGTTTTTGAATTATCTTTTATTTCAACATCAGTTTCTATTTCTATTTCATGATTACGGAATTTTTGACCGTTAAGAGTTTGAATTACTTCTGCAGCTTGTTCTTTTTCAACAGCAAAAAAAGAAAATTCAGGCATAAGAGAAATTTTTCCAATTTCCATGCCATTTAAATTTTTATTTGAGTTGATTATAGTAAATAAAGCTTGAATATCAAAACCATGTGCTTTTCCTAGATTTATTTTTAAATCAACACCTTCTTTTAATGGACCATCTTTTTTGCTTCGAACATCAGGTACCCGAACATTTAAGTTGTAAGAATCTTTATAATAATTGAGCAAATGACCAAAACGATAAGAAATAAGATGTCTGATCAAATCTTCTTTTTTTGTTTTTTTTAAATTTTTATTAATTTCAGAAAAAAATTCTTCGTCAGTAAAATCTTTAATATTTGATTTTTCAATTTCCTCAATAAAATTTTTGATTTGTATTTGACAAATTTCTTTTCCATCTGGAATTTTTTTATATTCAATTTCTTTATTTATTATATATTCAATATCTTTAATACGGCGAACTTCTCTTGGACTCACAATGGAAATAGCAATTCCTGTTTTTTGCGCTCTTCCTGTACGACCACTTCTATGAGTGTAAGATTCGTCACTATCAGGCAAATTATAATTTATCACGTGAGATAAATCAGAAATATCTATACCACGAGCTGCAACATCAGTAGCTACCAGCAAACCTCTTTTTTTATTTTTAAAATCAGCCATAATTTTACTGCGCATCGACTGTGAAACATCGCCATGAAGAGCCTCAGTGTCATAATGAGCTTGTTTTAATTTTGCCGCAATTTCTTGAGTTTCATTTCTAGTACGACAAAATAAAATGCCATAAACTCCTGGTAAAGAATCTAAAATTCTTTTTAAAGCTTCAAAACGTTTATTAGCATCAACCACATAATATTCATGACTAACTTTGTCTGCCCCGATATTATTTTTTCCAATACTAATTTCCTCAGCGTTTTGCATGTAATTTTTAGCAATCAAACGGACACTTTTACTGATTGTGGCTGAAAAAAGCAGTGTTTGTCTAGTTTCAGGTGTTTCATCTAAAATAGCGTCTAAATCATCTTTGAAACCCATATCAAGCATTTCGTCAGCTTCGTCTAAAACTAAAAATTTTATTGTTTGTAAATTTAAAATACGTCGTCGAATCAGATCATGAACACGACCAGGAGTACCAACTATAATATTAGCTCGATTTTTCACTGCTCTAATTTGCAGTTCAATACTAGACCCACCATAAATAGCAATAATATTTTCTTTGGAATATTTAGCCATTTTTTTTAAATCCTGAGTAATTTGTAAACAAAGTTCTCTAGTTGGACAAAGAATAATAGCTTGTAGATTACGATTATTTTTGTCAATTTGATTTAAAATAGGTAAACCAAAAGCCGCGGTTTTACCAGTACCAGTCTGAGCTAAAGCGATTAAATCCTTTTTTGAATTTAAAATAAAAGGAATTGTTTTTTCCTGAATAGGAGTAGGTTCGCTAAAACCTAAATCTTCAAGGCTTTTTATCAAATCTGAATTTAAGCCAAGTTCTCTAAATGTTGTCATATAATTATTATATTTGATTTTTTTAAATAAAAATCAAAACTTTTTGTAAAGTGTACCTAAAAAGTTTGTGATATAATACTTATGACAGACTTTTTCCGAAGTACAGAATCTAATAATAAAAATATTAAATTCTAAGTTGGACTATATAATCTCATAGATTAAAGATTTTGTCAAGATCTAGTTCGTAAAAGACTGGTTTTTTATAAAAAAGTATAGGATATTGACAAAATTTTTTTTCTGTGTTATCTTTATATCATCTCATGTCTGAGAGACGTACCTTTTGGTGGTTATGAATTTTGCAAAAGCAAATTTCATACGCAAGTTCTTTTTGAGCTTGTGAGGTTATGTCATGGTTTTTAAGACCTACCACCGTTTTTTGTTCTTTATTGGTTTCAACATACAAAAGTCCGCTTCGGTGGACTTTTTTTATAAAAAATTTTTTGACTAGTAAATATAAAAAGAGTATTATATTATAATAATTTTTAAATTAAAATTATGTCTATTGGAAAAATATTTTCAATTATTAGCGGAATATCAATAATTGCAATCAGTGCTTTTTTGTTTTTACCAGAAACAAAAAAGGATACTGATTTTCCTGAATCCCTTCTTTCTGATTATGATAAACTGTTAAATGATATTTCTGCTATTAATAATTGTGATAATCCAAAAATAATAGCAAATACTATAAAAGATTTTGAAAATCGATTAGAAGATTTGCAAACTAGAAAAAATAAAATTATTGAATCAGAAAAAGAATCTAATTTTATTCCAGAATTACCAGAAATTAATGAAGATAATATAATTGTCGAACCTATTCCTGGCTCAGAAGTCCCAGAATTGTCCGATGGTAATTATTTTGATCAAGTGCCCGAATTACCAGAAATTAATGAAGATAATATAGTCGTAGAAGCTATCCCAGGTTCAGAGACTCCTGAATTATTAGATTATTATCCAAATAATGATCCACGATTAGGCTCAGAAGTCCCAGAATTGTCCGATGGTAATTATTTTGATCAAGTGCCCGAATTACCAGAAATTAATGAAGATAATATAATTGTCGAACCTATTCCTGGCTCAGAAGTCCCAGAATTGTCCGATGGTAATTATTTTGATAATACAAAAAATGAAATTCCCAAACTTCCTGTCTTGCCAGAAATTGAAAATATTGAAAGACAAATTGTAGAAAAACTTATTGCTTTAAAATCTCTTTGTGAAGATGAAAAAAATAATAGCAATGAAAAAGAAATTATTTCTAATAGTTGTAATGAAGCTTGTAAAAAATATTCTGATTGTGCTAGTTATACTGAAGATGTGACTGAAGTTGATATAAAAGATGCTTTTGATAGTTGTATGGAAGAATGTGTAAAATGGTCAGAAAAAACTGTAATTTGTGTTAATAAAAAACAAATAAAAAATCCAGCTGATTGCCAAGTTATGACTTTTTGTGTTTTGCCTGAATATGATGAAGAAATTGAATTTGTAAAACAACTTTAATTTTTTTAAGTATTTTTTATTTATCTCTCCCAAAAGCCCTCTTAGTTCAATGGTAGAACGGTGGTATCGTAAACCATAAATATCAGTCCGATTCTGATAGAGGGCTCAAAAAACACCATGTTAACGGTGTTTTTAATATATTTTAAATTATTTCTCCACCTAGAGCCGAAGCTAGATTTTGGATATCACTTTGAGGTTCTACTATATCTTGTTTTTTTTCACTATTTAAATTCACATCTAATTTAATTTTTTCAGCAAATATTTGGTAAAAGATATTTTCTATTTTACTTTTTATACCGGCTTCGGTTAATTTTTCTCGATGAAATTCATAAGAAACTTCTACTGTTAAAATATTATCTTCTATTTTTATTAAATCTGCCATTTTTAAGATAAAAATTAAAGAAGGGGATTCAATCTCTATTTTTTTTAAACATTCTGGCCATTTTGCTTTCATTTCCTCAAAATTTATATCCCGGTTTTTTCCAATAATAAAAGATTTTACTTTTTCACAAATTTTTTCTGTTTCTTTTTGATCAGTTTGGTTAACTGAATTTAAAGACTCTGTCTCAGCTTTGTTTTTAGATTTTAAGACAGTCTTTGTTGTAATATCGGGTTTTTTTATCTCTGTATTTAAAAAAGTGTTTTCTGTGTTATTTTTTGGATTTATTTCATTTTGATTATCAATCTGTGACCATTCTAAAATCAAAAGTTCTAAAGGTATTTGAGGCAATGGAGAAGTTTTTATTTCAGCATCTCTTTTTAAACAAAGATCTATCAATTTTACTAATTCTTGGTTATTTATAAGTTTTAATAATTCTAAACTTTTCTTTTCAGTATTTTTTTCTAGATTCATTTGTTTTTTTGCTAAATTAAAATCAGCTCTAGCTAATAAAAAGAAATGTAAAAATTCAATAAATGATTTGCTAAAAAAAGATATATTTTGTCCATCTTCCGCCATTTTTTCAATTAAAGATAAAGCTTGAATAATGTCTTTTTTTAAAAGATATTCTAAAAAATCCATTTGTGTTTCTAAATTAGCACTTGGTAATAACAATTCTACATCAGACATTTTTATTTTTTTGTTATTGATTGCTAGAAGTTGATCCAAAAGACTAAGAGCATCACGAACACAACCTTCACTTTTTCTCACAACTCTATCCAAAACCTCATCTTCTGCTTCAGTTTTTTCTTTTTTTAAAATTTCTTTTAAATATTTTTTCATTTCTTCATTATTAACTTTAACAAAATTATATCTTTGGCAACGAGAAATTATGGTTTCAGGGATTTTGTTTAGTTCAGTTGTGGCTAAAATGAAAATAACATATTTCGGTGGTTCTTCTAGAGTTTTCAAAAGGGCATTAAATGAACCTGTGGACAACATGTGAACCTCATCAATGATAAAAATTTTGTATTTTGATCTACTTGGACGAAACTGGACATTTTCAATAACATTTTCTCGGATATTATCTACTTGAGTATGAGTTGCAGCATCCATTTCAATAACATCAATAGAATTAGATTTATCAATTTCCTCACAGGTTTGGCAACTATTACAAGGTACAGATTCGTTATCTTTTATTTTCTCACAATTCAAAGATTTGGCTAAGATACGGGCAATTGTGGTTTTTCCAACACCTCTTGGTCCAGAAAAGAGATAAGCATGAGAAATTTTATTATTTTTTATCTGATTAGAAATAGTTGTAGTTACATGTTCTTGTCCGACTACTTCTTCAAAAGTCTTTGGACGATATTTATGATATAAAGCCATAATGTTTTTTTAAAATATTTATACTATTATAACTTATTTTATAGTGAGAGTAAATAAGAGAAAAATAATGTTTTTTCTTTTTTAGCTTGTCAGATTTTATAAAAAAGGGTATAATAGTCTAAGGAGTTAAAATTAGTAATATTAAAACAATTTAAAATATTATTAATTTATTTATTTAATTTATTTAATTAAAAAGATTATGCCAAGAAAAGCAAATCCAGCGTTATTAAAACCGCTAAATCTATCCGCCGAATTGGAAGTGATAGTTGGAAAAGGTCCTATGCCTCGTTCTCAAGTTGTTAAAAAACTTTGGGATTATATCAAAAAAAATAATCTACAAAATCCAAACAACAAAAGAAATATTTTCGCTGATGATAAATTAAAACCTATTTTTGGCAAAGGTGAAGTTACTATGTTTGAAATGACAAAATTAGTTTCAAAACATATCAAACAATAATTTATTTGTTTAAGAAAAAACCCGTTTAAAGCGGGTTTTTTTAATTTTGTTTTTTTGCTATAATTAATAGGGGATTAAAAGATAATTTTTATATAATATATGAATAACAAGAAATGGTTTAAACAAAAAAATATGGTTATGGTTTTTGTCCTATAACTTGGGAAGGTTGGCTGGCAACTTTTGTTTTTATCGGATTAATTTTTGTATCAGCTTATATAAATAATTTTTATAGTTTTGATAATAAAATAATCATTGAGCCAACAATAAAAGAAAGTTTAAGATTTTTTCTTGATGTAATTATATTTTCATTTTTATTTATTTCTTTTTTTAAAAATAAAGTAGAAGGCGAATTAAAATGGAATTGGGGAAACAAAATAAATTTAAAATAAAGTTCATTTAAAAGGAGGAAAAAATGTCTGAGGAAAAAAATAAAGAATTAGAAAATTCTCAAAACATTATTGCTGAAGAAATGAAAAGAAATTTGAAGGCAGCTTATAAAGTTGTCGACAAATTGGATCAACATTCTATTATTGATCCAAAAATTTTAAGAGAAACAGTATTTAATATTTAAATTGTTTTTCTTAAAATTTTTTGCCACGCCCCGGCTTTGTAGGGGCTTTTTTTATAAATCATAAATTAAAAACCTACTTTTTCAGTAGGTTAATTTTTAATTTTGCTTTCCTGTCTGTCGGCAGGCAGGTTGACTTTTAACTTTTATAAGGTCGGTTCAATCATATCTGTTTTGCTTTGATTTTCACTAGTTCCAAGTTGCGTTCTTTCTAAAATTTCTGTTTCCACAATGCGTCTATCTCTTCCGTATTTAAGTCTTGAAAGTTGTTTTATTGCCTCACCAAGTTCTTTATTTCCAGGAGTTGGAGGATAAGTTGACATGTTAAAAGGTTTTGTTGGTTCGTTATCAACTAAAAGTTTTGTATTACAAGTAAATTTTTCTACATTCATAAGATCGTAAGCTCCAAAAGTCGGCGCAAATTCTTTTGCTAAAAGATCAGCATCTTCAGGACCAATTCGGAAAGCACAAAGAGTTCCAGCATTTCCAAGCACCGCATCTTTGATATCAGCTCGTCCTTTTTCATCAATAAGTTGATTTAAATATTGATGAGCAATAATTAAATTTAATTTATATTTACGAGCTTCAGATAAAATAGTTGAAATTGAATCAGTGATAAAATTTTGGAATTCATCAATATATAAATAAAAATCTTGACGTTCTTCTTCTCGCATGGAAGCTCGGCTCATAGCTGCCATTTGTAATTTTGAAACAATAATCAAACCAAGAAGTTTTGCATTAACTTCGCCAGTTTTTCCTTTGGCTAAATTCACAATTAAGATCTTTTTTTGATCCATTATATCACGGAAATTAAAACCAGATTTTTGTTGGCCCATAATATTACGCATCATCTCGTTTTCGACAAATCTTCCAACTTTAGAAATCAAATAACCAAGCATTTCTGATTTATGGTAATCACTAGTTTGAGCCATTTCTTTTTCCCAAAAGTTTCTGACAACTGGATCCTTTAATTTCGTTAAATATTTTTTTACATAATTATCATCAGTAAACATTCTAGGTATATCAATAATTGTTCCTGGATCTTCAACATCTGCCATGAGAGTAAGCATAACGTTTCTCATGTTATGTTCAAACATTGGTCCAATCATTTCAGGTGGAAATAATTTATAAAAAATGGAAATCATTTCTTGGACAGCAAAATCTTTTTCATCTTCGGTTTTTGCTTCAAGCATATTTAAACCCACTGGTCTTTCAAAATCAGAAGGATTAAAGATTATTACATCATCAGCTCGATTTTTTGGTATATGTTCCAAAACATATTCAGCAAAATCACCATGAGGATCAACTATAGCTACACCATGTCCAGCTTCTATATCTTGGACAGCTAAATTTTGAATAAAAACAGATTTTCCACCTCCAGATTTTCCGATAATATAAAGATGACGGCGACGATCAGCTTCTTTTAATTTTACTTCATAATCTTGTCCACGATAAGGAATATGTCCAAGTAAAACTCCATTTTTTGGTAAATTAGCTGGTGGTGGAGCTTTTCTGGCAGTAAGCCATTTTATATTTGGAGCTTCTGTAGAATGGAGTGGTAAATGCCACAAACTAGCCATTTCTTCAGTATTTAAAATTGAATATTTTTTTTCATTGAAACTACGATAAATAAAATCTTGAATCAATTCTTTTTGATTTTTTGGAATAAAAGCTTTCATTTCATTTCCAAAACGATAATAATTATATTGAGAAAAAGAATTTATAATATTTTCTAAGTTTAGTCGTGCAATTTCTGGATTTTCTGAAGAACTGATAACCCTTATAGAAACATCTAAACCACCTTTGGTTAATTTTTCTTCAATTCCTTTTAACATTTCTTCTTCCATGGCTGAAAGTTGATAATCATTTTTTTCTTTTATTTGATTTTCTGGTTTTTTAAATTGATTGCCTAAATCTCGAGAAAAAGAAGTCAAAAATTTCCCCAAAGAACTTTTTTGGATTACATCTTCAAATTTATTTCCTTTACGAATTTCACGTACTATTTCTACACCTCGAGTGCGCCATTTTTTTGGAGCTGAACGCAAGACAAATTGGATAGCAGCTGAACTTTCATATTCATTGATTCTGGCCAAAACATTTAAAAATGAAGACATTGGATCCGAGTCCATTTTTTTGTAAGTTTTTAAAGGAAAAATATGCGAACGTCCAGTTTTGATACCAGCCCCAATTATATTGCTTTTTTCAGTAAAAATATTATAATCAGTAATTTCTTCAATATGAGCGTAAGGATATTGTGCATTGACTTGTTGTTCAATAAAAGCTTTCAAATCATTTGGAACTGCAATATAAAAATTTATTAAATTATTATGAACAACTATTTCAAAAGCAATATGATCATCACGACCACGAAATATTTTTTTAAAACCACTTTCTGCTCTTAAACCAGCTAAAGATGAAAAAATCGTTTCAGTAATTCCAATTTCTTCTTTTACTTGTTCTAAACGATCTTCTTGTGATGTGTTGCCCGCACCTTCTGATTTTTTTTCTTTTGGAACTAAAATGTGGATTAAAGTTCGATTAAAAGCTTTTTTGAGACGATGCTTTTTGTTTAAGATTTTTTTTATAATAAATAAAACAAATAAAATAAAAAAAACTGAGACACCAACCAGTAAAATAAAGGATAATTCAAAATTAGTTGCTGAAGTAAGATTATTCATAATTTATTTTTTTCTTAACGAAAAAATTTTATCAGCTTTGATTTTTGCTTCTTGTTCCAAAAAAAATTTATTTACCCCTGGGAGCATTCTTAGCCAAGCAAAGAGCAATTTAAAAATTTCTTTTATTTTTATATGTGTTTTTTTTAAAAGTTGTCTGATTTTCCAAGCTGTTTCTTCACCTTTGATTTTGAATTCTTGTTGTTCTAAAGGAGATAATTCTTGAAAAGCATCTTCCATACCTTCTTCCATTACTTTTTCAATACGAACAGTTAATTCATCTTTGATTTGGGGGATTTCAATTTTTTTATTTTTTTGTTTTAAAAGTTTTTTCTTTAAAAAATCTATTTTGTTATCCAAAGAATCTTTTTTTTCAGTTTTTATAGATTGTTTTTCTTTTTCATTTTTTTGTTCCTGTTCTATTTTGTGGTCAGGTTTTTCTGGATTTTCTAAAGAAGATTCACTAACAAATTCATTTTCTTTTGGAGAATTTTCTGAATCAAAAAAATATTCTTTATTTTCAGAATTTTTTTCTATTTCATTATTTTCAATTTCCAGATTTTTGTTTTTTTCTGGATTTAAAAAATTATTTTGATCAGGCATAGTATAATCAAATTTTACCATTTTATTATAACACAAAAAAGTAAAAATATAAAATAGAAAATAGATTAGATTAGAAAATCTTGACAAAAAGAGATTTTTTTGGTTAAATCTTCTAGATAAGTCGTTTTTTACAACTTTTTTTTGGAGGAAAAAAATGGAAGTAATTTTTGTTAGTTCAAACGGGTATTTTGTTGACCGGTTTGATAAAGAAAAACACAGAAATATTGTTAGAAAATTTCTGCTGTTTCAAAATCCAGAAGAAGAGATTCTTCTGGTTGGTGGACAGGATGTCCACGCAGAGTTGTTCTGTGATTACCACAGAGCAATGAAAAACAAGATTCTGTTGGACAGAAATAAAATCATTGGAGCAGGAAACTGCTTTAATGGTTTTATAACTAACTGGTCTTCATCTTATTTTGGAGTGAAAACTCCAGAAGAAAAAAAAGAAGATATCCGGAAACTCCTTCAAATGGAGGAGGGAAAAACAGGATAATTTTTTCTGTTTTTCTGTCAGTATATTATATCGGCTGGTTAACGGCCGATTTTTTTTATAAAAAAAAGTTTTGGGAAATCCAAAACAATTTTACTATTAAAATTTTAAAAATGTTTAATTTTTTTTATTGATTCTTTTAGTACAAGTAATCACATTTTTTAATAATAATGAAACAGTAATTGGTCCAACACCGCCCGGAGTCGGAGTAATATATGATGCTTTTTTGTTTACTTTTTCAAAATCTACATCACCATACATTTTTTTATTTTCAAAACAAATTCCCGTATCAATTACAATTGCACCTTTTTTAACCATATCAGCTGTAATTAATTTTCTTTTTCCAACAGCTGAAATTAAGATATCAGCTTTTTTGGTTTTTTCTTTTAAATTTTGAGTATATTCATTACAAACAGTGATTGTCGCTTGTTTGTTTAATAAAATTATTGAAAGTGGTTTGCCAACTAGAGCTCCAGCTCCGACAATAACAATATTTTTTTCTTTTAAATTTATTTTTAATTCTTTTAAAATTGTTAAAACAGCTTCTGGAGTAGGTGGTAACATATAATCAGTTTTCATAACAATATTTCCTAAATGATGATCAGTCAAACAATCAACATCAATATCTGGATTGATGGTATTAATTATTTTAGCTGTATCAAGTTTTTTTGCTAAAGGTAATTGTAATACTAAACCGCTAATTTTTTTATTATTTTGGATATTTTTGATATTTTCTATTAATTTATTTTCAATAATATTTTTATCAAATTGAAATAATTCAAAATCAATCCCAGTTCGTTCACAGGCTTGTTTCTTTTTTTTGATATAAGTTTTTGAAGCTTTATCATCACTTGCATAAACAATAGCTAATTTAGGAAAAACATTTTTCTTTTTTAATTTAGTCACTTCTCGTTTTATTTGATTTTCTATTTTTTTTGCAATAGCTTTGCCGTCTATTATCATATTTTTATTAAAATTATTTATTTATTATATCAGAAGATAAAGGAAAAGTAAAAAGTCAAATGTCGAATGTCGAAAGTCAGAAAAGCTAGTAAGCTGATAAGCGTGTAAACTAGTAAGAAAAAATAAAAAAACTTTCTTATTCATTTAAATAAGGTTTAATATTTTTTTCTTACCCGCTTTACTAACTCTACTTGCTTATTTGCTTTTTTTAAACAAGACTTTAGACATTTGACTTTAAGCTTTTGACTAAAATTTTTGAAAAAAATCTGTTTTTAAATTAAAACAAAGTTTTAGTATATTATTTTTGAATAAAAGGCTTTAAACAATGGGCTTCCTATTTGTCAGCAGACTGTATAAAATTTTTTGGTTAAATAATTGACACATATCTAAAAACAAACTAAAATTTTAATAGAGTTCTTTATTATTTAAAAAAGGAGAATAAAAAATGTCTGAAGAAAAAGATTTGGAGAAACTTGCTAAAAGGAACTACGGTGATGATAGTCATTTTGGCAAAACTTCAGAGGAAAACTGGTCGGAGTTTTTGAATAAAATGAAGACAGGTTTTTCAGACAAAATTAGTCCCCAAAAAGAGGGGGATTTCGAAGTAATATTCCATGTATATGAAATATTACCTCAAAAAAAAGAAGAGAAAAAAGAATAAAAATTTTTTTTCTCAAATTTTACAAGCGTCCGTTCGGGCGCTTTTTGTTTTTATGATGTTTTTTAATTTCTGATTTTTAATTTTAGAATTAATTTTTAAATCATAAATCTGAAATTATAATTCTGAAATTTTTTCTCTGTGGATAACTTTTTAAAAAGTCATTTTTTTCTCTTAACTGTCATCATTTTTCAAGATCTTGAAAATATGTTATAATACTTTTACAAAATACTATATATGGTGTTATAAATAATTTTGCGACACAATATATAGTATTTTACACAAACCCATGCTTGTCACAATTTAATCTTTTTTAAAAAGATTTCATATCTTACTAAATTACATTGGCCAGAAAGCCTGTAATATGGTAGTTTAAAAGAGCTGGGAAAAAAAGCTATTTTTATTAACCATAATTTTTTAAAGATATGATAAAAAATATCAAAAATCGTGAAGAAAATTTGGAAAATTTTGATCCAAAACAAATTACAGAAAATATTTTTGAAGCTGGTAAAATTTCTGGTGAAATTGACGATCGTACTGCTCGAGTTTTGACTTTAAAAGTATTAGACATGATTGATTATTTGATAAAAGATAGTGATACACCTGCTTGGGATGAAATTGAAGATTTGATTGAAGATGTTTTATTAAATTCTCCTTACAAAAAAACTGCTAAAACATATATTTTAAAAAGAAATATAAATCAAGATAAAAAAAATCACAAACAACTAGAATTTAATGTTTTTGAGACTGTCAAAAAAAGAAGTGGTGAAATAGTTAGATTTGATCCAAATAAAATTGTTTCAGCAATAAGTAAAGCTGGAGAAGCCACAGGTGAATTTGATGAAAAAGTAGCAAAAATTTTAGCAGGAAAAGTTTTAGATTTAGCGCAATATATAATCAAAGACATACCAAATGTTGAAGATTTGCAAGATATCGTAGAAGATGTTTTATTAAATTCTCCTTACAAAAAAACTGCTAAAGCATTTATTATTTATCGTGATCAACATGCTCGTATTCGTCAAGTTGTCGAAAATGAAGCAATTGATTTAGTGGAAAATTATGTAGGTCGAAAAGATTGGCAAGTAAACGAAAATTCAAATATGAGTTTTTCTTTGCAAGGTCTAAATAATTATATTGCTGAAGATGTGACTAAAACTTATTGGCTAAATAAAATTTATCCAGTTGAAGTTAGAGATTCTCATGTTTCTGGTGATTTTCATATTCATGATCTTGGATTTTTAGGAACTTATTGTGTAGGTTGGGATTTAGAAGATTTATTAACGGTTGGTTTCAAAGGTGTAGCTGGAAAAGTAGAATCAAAACCAGCAAAACATTTACGAACTGCTTTGGGACAAATGGTAAATTTCTTTTACACTACACAAGGTGAATCAGCAGGTGCCCAAGCTTTTAGCAGTGTAGATACACTTTTGGCTCCTTTTGTTCATTATGATCATTTGGAATATGTTCAAGTAAAACAAGCAATGCAAGAATTTATTTTTAATATAAATGTACCGACTCGAGTTGGTTTCCAAACTCCTTTTACAAATATAACTTTTGATTTAGTAATTCCAAAAACTTATAAGGATAAAAATGTAATTGTTGGCGGTGAATTAAAACCAGAAACTTATGGAGATTTCCAAAAAGAAGCTGACATGATCAATAAAGCTTATTTAGAAGTTATGCGTGAAGGTGACGCACAAGGTAGAGTATTTACTTTCCCAATTCCAACTTATAATATTACAAAAGATTTTGATTGGGATAATCCAAATATGGATTTACTTTGGGAAGTAACTGCTAAATATGGAATTTCTAATTTTTCCAATTTTATAAATTCTGATATGGATCCAGCGGACGCTCGTTCAATGTGCTGTCGTTTGCGTCTTGATAACCGTGAACTTAGAAAAAGAGGTGGTGGACTTTTTGGTTCAAATCCACTTACTGGTTCTATCGGTGTTGTAACTATAAATTTGCCACGCATTGGTTATATATCAAAAGATGAAAATGAATTTTATGCTCGATTGGAAAAAATAATGGATTTAGCTAAAACAAGTTTGGAAATTAAAAGAAAAGTTATAGAAAAATTTACTGATGGCGGTTTGTATCCTTATTCAAAATTTTATTTGCGTAATGTCAAACAAAGATTTAATGAATATTGGAAAAATCATTTTTCAACTATCGGACTTTTAGGAATGAATGAAGCTTGTTTAAATCTGTTTAATGAAAATATAACTTCAGTTAAAGGTCATGAATTTGCTATCAAAACTTTGCAATTTATGCGTGATAGAATTCAAAAATATCAAGAAGAAACTGGTAATATGTTCAATTTGGAAGCGACTCCAGCTGAAGGAACTTCTTATCGCTTAGCTTTGAAAGATAGAAAAAAATTCGGCGATATTATTTTTGCTAATAATGAAAAAGTTACCAAAGAAGGTGCAGAACCTTATTACACAAATTCTAGTCAAACTCCAGTAAATTATACTGATGATATATTTGAAGTTTTAGATAATCAAGATCCAGTACAAACTCAATATACTGGCGGAACTAATTTACATATTTTTGTTGGTGAAAAAATTAATGATCCAATCAGTGTAAAAAAATTGGTAAAAAAAGTTTGTGAAAATTACCATATTCCTTATTTTACTGTCACACCAACTTTTAGTATTTGTCCTGAACATGGTTATATGGCTGGTGAAGTAGCTGTCTGCCCAAAATGTCAAAATGAAACTGAAGTTTATTCTCGAACAGTTGGCTATATTAGACCAGTAAAAAATTGGAACAACGGTAAAAAACAAGAGTTTAAAGATCGTAAAACTTATAAAGTAGAAAAATGGAGTACACAAGATGATCTTGGTTTTCCTGTCGGTCCAAAACAATACAATGATATAAAATGTTGATATGTTTATTGGTGGATTGCAAAAAACCAGTCTTATCGATTATCCAGAGAAAATTGCAGCTATTGTTTTTACACAAGGTTGCAATTTTCGTTGTCCATATTGTCATAATCCAGAATTAGTAAAAAAAGAATTATTTAATCAAAATATTTCAGAAAAAGAAATTTTTGATTTTTTAGAAAATAAAAAAGGCAAACTCGATGCCGTGTCTATAACAGGTGGTGAACCGACTTTGCAAATTGATTTATATGATTTTATAAAAAAAGTTAAAGAAATGGATTTCAAAGTTAAACTTGATACTAATGGCAGTAATTTTGAAGTTTTGAAAAAGTTAATTGATGAAAAATTAGTTGATTATATTGCGATGGATATAAAAGCTCCACTTGAAAAATATGAAGAAGTAGTGAGAATGAAAGTTAATTTAGAAAATATTAAGAAAAGTATTGAACTTATTATAAATTCAGACATTGAATCAGAATTTAGAACTACAATTGTAAAATCTTTATTAAATTTTGAAGATTTTGAAAAAATAGGGGAATTAGTTAAAGGCGCTTCATATTATGTAGTCCAAAAATTTGTTAAGTCAAAAGCAATTGATGAAAATGTATTTAATTTTGAAATGTATGATGATGAAGGATACGAAAAAATAAAAAACATTATGTCTAAATATGTGAAGAGAGTGGAAACCAGATAATTTTAGAATTCAGATTGCAGATTTTAGAATTAAAATATAAAAACTTCGTTTTAAAAGATGAAGTTTTTTAAATATAATTTTTCTGTTATAATTAAATCATAAATCTTAATTCTTAAATCCTAAATTATTTTATGTGGTTAATATACGCGCTACTTTCTGCGATTTTTGCAGCGCTTGTAGCAATATTTGCAAAAGTTGGTTTACAAAAAATAGATACAAATGTAGCAACAGCTATTCGAGCTGTAGTTATGGCTGTGTTTTTATTTCTAGTTATTTTTTTTCAGGGTAAACTTACAATTATAAAATCAATAATTGAAGATCATAAAGCTTTAACTTTTATAGTTTTAAGCGGTATCGCTGGAGCTCTCTCATGGCTTTTTTATTTTTTAGCTTTGAAAGATGGAAAAGTTTCTCAAATTGTTCCGATCGATAGACTTAGTGTGGTTTTTGCGATAGTTTTAGCTATGCTTTTTTTAGGAGAAAAAGTTTCAGGAAAAGGTATGATTGGTATTGGATTAATTGTTGTTGGAGGAATTATGGTTGCTTTATATAAATAAAATATGTTATCAAATTATCAAAATTATTTAGAAAAATTAAACACTGTTTGCAAAAGAAAAAAAATTGCTTTATTAGAAATCGGCAGAGTTGGTTTTAAAAAAGAATATCCGATTTATAAAATAGTAATCAATAAAAATAAAAAAGGAAAAGTAATTTGTTTTTCAGCTGGAATCCATGGTTATGAAATCGCTGGACCTTGGACGGTTTTGGAATTTTTGAAAAAACTTAATATCAAAAAACTTGGAAATGTTAAATTGATAATATTTCCGGTTGTTAATCCTTCAGGATTTGATAAAATTATGAGACGCAATTATTTAAATAAAGATTTGAATGGTCATTTTTGTCATAAAAAATTAATTGGTGAAAATAAAATAATTATAGAATCTTTGAAAGGAGAAAAAATTTACTTTTTTTATTCACTTCATGAGGATGTTGATGATAAAAAGTTTTATATCTACAATTTTGAGGCAAAAGAAGAAAAAATTTATCGTGATATTATAAAATTGGCAAATAAATATTTTCCGATAAATTTAGCAAAAGAGATTTATGATGATCCTGCAACTGGAGGTTTGATAATAAACAGAAAAGATGGATCTTTTGAAGATAGATTGTTTCGTGAAGGTACACCATATAGTATGTGTGCGGAAACTCCAGGAAAACAACCTCTTAAAAAACGCGTTGATTTAGGCGTAAAAATAATGGAAAAAATAATTAAATTTTCTTCTTAAATAAAAAATCGCTTTTATAAGCGATCTTTTTTAAATTATTTCTTGGCCATCTGGACCATCTTTTATTTCAAAACCCAGTTTTTTTATTTCATCTCTTAATCTATCACTTTCTGCCCAGTTTTTTTCTTCTCGAGCTTTTTTCCTTTGATCTAAAAGTTCGTTTATATTAGTTGAAATTTTTATATCTTTTTTTAAATTTGATTCTTTGTAGTTTAAAAGATCTAATCCAAAAATTTCATCAAATTCTAAAATTGTATTTAATTTTATTTTGTCATCTAAATTTGATTTTAAAATTTCAGGAATAAGAGCAATTGCGCCAGCAGTGTTTAGATCATCATTTATAAATTCAGTAAATTTATTTATAAAATAAGAATCCAACTCAGTATTTTTATTATTTTTTGTCCTATCTTTTAAATCTTGAATTTTATTTTTCAAATTATTTAAACCGGTTTGTGCAGCTTCGATAGCTTCCCAAGAAAAATTTAGTTGTTTTCGGTAATGAGCTTGAAGTAAAAAATAGCGGTAGGCAAGTGGATCAATATTTTTTTCTTTTAAAGTTTCAAGAGTTATAAAATTTTCACTTGATTTTGACATTTTATCGCCTTTGTCTAAAAGTAAAAATTCACCATGCATCCAATATTTTACCCATGGTTTTTTACCAGTTAAACTTTCTGATTGGGCAATTTCGTTTGTGTGATGAACTTGTATATGATCAATTCCACCACAGTGAATATCAAATTGCTTACCAAGTTCTTTCATGCTAATTGCACTACATTCTAGATGCCAACCAGGAAATCCCATTTTTCCAAAAGCTTTCCATTCCATTTGTCTTTTTTCACCAGCTTTAGTAAATTTCCAAACCGCAAAATCGTGAATATTTTTTTTCTCACCCATTTCTACTCTTGAACCAGCTTGTAAATTTTGTTTTTCTAAATTTGCTAATTTGCCATAGTCATTTATTTTTGTAGTATCAAAATAAATTCCATCACTAGTTTGATAAGTCAGACCTTTTTTATTTAGTTTTTTGACAAAATTTATCTGTTCTTTTATATATTTTGTCGCTGGACAATATTTTTTTGGTTTTATTATGTTTAAATCTTTTAAATTTTCTTGAAATTTTTTTGTATAAAAATCAGCAATTTCATAAGCAGTTTTATTTTCTCTTTTTGCACCTTTTTCCATTTTATCTTCGCCCTCATCACTATCACTACTTAAATGTCCCACATCAGTAATGTTCATGATGTGTTTTATTTTATAATTATTATACTTCAAAACTCTTTTTAAAATATCCTCAAAAACATAAGTTCGAAGATTTCCAATATGAGCATAATTATAAACAGTTGGACCACAAGTATAAAGACCAACTTTATTTTTTTTAAGAGGTTTAAATTCTTCTTTTTTTCTAGTTAAAGTATTATAAATCTCGAGCATAATTTTTGGTTAATTTATTTAATTATAACCAAAAAAAAGTAAAAAGTCAAAAGTAAAAATTCAAAAAAATTACATTAAATAATAACTGACTTACTGACTTTTTTAATTCCTGCCTGCCGGCAGGCACGGTTGCATTTTGAATTTTTAATTTTATAAGTTATAATAATACAAATAAATTAAAAATAAAATATGAACAAAAATAATTTTAAAGTTTTATCTATCGGTGGTTCAATAATTATTCCTGAGTTAGGATTTGATATTTCTTTTTTAAAAAAATTTGTCAGATTAATTGAAAACGAGATAAAAAAAGGTACTCGTTTTATTTTAATTATTGGTGGTGGATACACTTGTCGTCATTATCAAAAAACCGCTTTAAAAATTAAAAAAATAAATAATGAAAATTTAGATTGGCTAGGAATTCAAGCAACTATTTTAAATGCTTTTTTTGTAAAAATATTATTTAAAGATTTAGTCTATGATCAAGTTTTAACTAATCCAACAAAAAAAATTAAGACAAATAAAAAAATAATTATAGCTTCAGGTTGGAAACCAGGTTGGAGCACTGATATGGACGCAGTATTATTTGCCAAGACTTATGGTGCAAGTGAAGTTTTAAATTTATCGAATATTGAATATGTTTTTGACAAAGACCCAAAAAAATTTAAAGATGCTAAAAAAATTGAAAAAATAAGTTGGTTAGATTTTCGTAAAAATATTATCGGAGATAAATGGGAACCAGGAAAAAATTTACCTTTTGACCCATTAGCTAGTAAAGAAGCTGAAAAATTAAAATTGACAGTAAAAATTTTAGCTGGAAAAAATTTAGTTGAAGTAAGAAAAGCTTTAAATTCTCAAAAATTTATCGGAACTATTATTGAATAATTTTTATTTAAAATTTAATAAAAACACTTGACAAAAAAGTGTTTTTTTGTTAGTTTTTTATAGTTTTTTTAAATAAAATTTTTAGGAGGAAAAAAATGACCATTAAATTTAGTTTTTATTGGTTAGTTGGTCACAGAGTGGTCAGATTTTGCCCTTTGTGCGAACAAGATCAACTTTTTTTCAATGTTTATGAAAAAGAGTATAAGATGAATTTTTTATGCTCTTGTTGTAAAAAAACCGGTATAATTTTTGATTATAACGGAGTAGTTAAAAATTATACCATGCACCCAAAATTTTTTTGGGAAAAATTTAAGGATAAGCAGGCAAATAATTTTTTTCTCCATAATGGAGAAAAATTTACTATTAAACCCATGAGTGGGTTTAAAAGTGGGTGATTTTTTTCAATATTTATCTTCCTCCACATCGTTGGAGGTTTTTTAAAATAGTTTTTTTGTTGACTTTTTACTATTTTTCTTTTATAATCAAAATAATTATTTTTTAACAGATTAGAAAAGTTTATGAACGTCACCCAACTTGCTCGACAACTTAGAATGAACACAAAAGATTTACTAGACATTTTACCAGCCTATGGCTTTGATATTGGGAAAAAAGCTATTAAAATTGATGATAAAACAGCACAGCAGGTAATGAAAAAATGGCGTTATATAAAAGCTGATTTAGAAGCTAAAAAAGCAAAAGATTTAGAAGAAAAAAAGAAAAAAGAAAAAGAAATGCGTAAAGAAACTGGCCAAAGTATTATTTTGCCAGATTTAATTACTGTAAAAGATTTTGCTGAAAAAATGAATATGCCAGTTAGTCATTTGATAATGGAATTAATGAAAAATGGAATTTTAGCGAATCAAAATCAAAATATAGATTTTGATACTGCTTCAATTATGGCCGAAGAATTTGGTTTTACTGTTTTAGCTCAAAACGAACATAATCATGAAAATGCTAAAAATCAATTGAAAGATGAAGTTTTAGAAAAAGCTTTATCTGGAGCAAAAGAATTAAGTTCTCGCCCACCAATTATTGTTGTTATGGGACATGTTGATCATGGAAAAACAAAATTATTAGACACAATTCGTAAAACAAATATTATTGATACAGAAGCTGGTGGAATTACACAACATATCGGTGCCTATCAAACTATTTGGAAAGATCCTAAAACAAAAGAAGAAAGAGAACTTACTTTTATTGATACACCTGGACATGAAGCTTTTACAATGATGCGTAGTCGTGGAGCTAGAGTTGCTGATATTGCTGTTTTGATTGTAGCAGCAGATGATAGTGTAAAACCACAAACAGTGGAAGCTTTAAATATTATTAAAGCAGCTAAATTGCCGTTTGTTGTAGCGATAAATAAAATAGATAAAGAAGGAGCAGACGCTCAAAAAGTAAAAACTGACTTATCACAATATGGAGTTTTAGCTGAAGAATGGGGTGGAAATGTACCAATGATAGAAATTTCAGCTAAAGGAAATATAAATATTGATAAATTATTAGATGTTTTACTTTTAGTTACTGATTTAAATGCTGAAAATATTCAAGCTGATCCAAAAATGCCAGCAGTTGGTACAGTTATTGAATCTCATGTTGATAAAAATACTGGACCAGTTGCTACTGTTTTAGTCCAAGCTGGAACTTTGAAAAAAAATGATAAAATTATTATCGGTGGAGAAATTTATGGAAAAGTAAAAGCAATGAAAGATTATAAAAATGAATTGATTGATATAGCTGGTCCATCTGTACCAACACAAATTATTGGTTTTAAAGTTGCGCCAGAAGTTGGAGACGTAATGGATTTGAATAATGCTGATCAAGCTGTCGAATTAGATATCAAAAAGAAAAGAAATCAACAAACTGGAGCTGAAAAAAATACCTTAAAAGAAAATTCAAATGAAAATGTTGAAAATAAAAAAACTTTGAATTTGGTAGTTAAAGCTGATGTTTTGGGTTCTTTGGAAGCAATTATTGCTAGTTTATCAAAAATTCGTCATAGTGAAGTCGGAGTAAAAATAGTTGGTAAAGGTTTAGGAAATATTACCGAGGATGATGTAAATAAACTACAAACTAGCGAAGGTTATATGGTTGGTTTTAATGTTAATACTAGTCCAATGGTTGATGAATTGATGCGTGACAAAAAAATTGAATTTAAAAAATATAATATAATTTACGATTTGATAAATTGGGTAAAAGAGGAATTAGGCAGAATGCTTAGTGATGAAAAAATAATTACTGAACTTGGCAGAATGAAAGTATTAGCAATTTTCCGTAAAGAAAAAGGTTCAATGATCATTGGTGGAAAAGTTGAAAGCGGAAAAATGTTAAAAGGTTCTCTAGTCCGTGTTAAAAGAAATAAAGTTGAAATTGGTAAAGGTAAAATAGCTTTGTGTAAAGTTGGTCAAGCAGAAATGAAAGAAGTTAATGAAGGAACAGAATGCGGAGCAAATTTTGAAGGTTCAGCAAAAATTGAAGTTGGCGATGTTTTAGAATTTTATACAGAAGAAACAAAAGCAAGAGAAATAATCTTTGAATAAAAAAGCTATTAAGCTAGTAGAGTTAATAAGTGAGTAAGATGATTATTTTAAATAAAACAGTCTGGGATATGGCTGTTTTTTGTTTTTTAAGAGTTCCTCCTCCTACTAGGAGGAGGACAGGAGGAGGTTATTATCTTTTAAAATAACCCTACTCTAACCCTCCCCTAATAGGGGAGAAAAATAAATATCTTAGAAAGTTTATTTAATTTTTCATTTTGAATTTTCCCTTTTTACTTTTTTTAAGTTATCCACACACTTGCCAGTTTAATGACAAAAGTTATATAATATAAAAAATAATTTTTAATTTACATAATATGCCAGCATATCATTTTACAGATGAAAATTTTGAGGGGGAAGTATTAAAATCAGACAAAACAGTTTTAGTTGATTTTTGGGCCGCTTGGTGTGGACCTTGCCAAATGATGGGGCCTGTTTTTGAAGAATTAGCCACAGAAAACGAAGGAAAAAATATCAAAATTGGTAAAGTAAATGTCGATGAATGTCCAATAACTTCTGGACAAAATAGAATTATGAGTATCCCAACATTTTTAGTTTTTAAAAACGGTCAAGTTGTTGATCAAATGGTTGGGGGTATTACTAAAGAAAAATTACAAGAATTGATAAACAGAAATATTTAATATTTATTAATTTTAATTTTTAAAAAAATATGGAGAAAACAAATTATATTGTTGCCTCCGCTATCATCGGAGCGTCTCTGATCATCGGAGTTTTAATTCATTCAGTTAATTTGATAAAAATAAATAAAATGGGAAACACTTTAGGTGTTACTGGTTCAGCGACTATAACTGTAGATTCTGATTTAGCAAAATTAAAAGCCAGTTTTTCTCGTTCAATAACTGAATCAAATTTAAAAAGTGGTTATGCTCAAATGAAAATGGATGAAGCAAAAGTTGCTAAATTTTTGAAAGATAATGGTCTTACAGAAGAAGAATATGAAATTTCTCCAGTTTCAATGTATGAAGAATATAATTATTACAAAGACATGAATATTGAAGTAGAAAAAAAATATAATTTGACTCAACAAGTTACTATCACTTCAAATGATATTGAAAAAGTTCAAAAATTATCAAAGAAAACTGAAGATTTAATTAACATGGATGTATTATATCAAAGTAATAATCCTGAATATTATTACACAAAACTTCCAGATACTAGAATAAATCTTTTACCAGAAGCTGTAGCTGACGCACAAAAAAGAGCTGAAGCAATCGCCAAAAGTACTTCTCGTAAAGTTGATACTTTAGAAAGTGCTGATATGGGGGTTGTCCAAGTTAGAGAACCAAATTCAGTTGATGTTGCTGAATATGGAATGTACGATACTGCTACTATCCAAAAAGAAATAATGATCACAGTTAGAGCAAATTTTATTTTGAATTAAAATTTACTTAGCTATTTATTAAATAATAATTATTTTAAAAATAATTATTATTTTTTTTTACTTTACTGTATTTTTTTGTTATAATATTTTATACTAAATTCAGTCGTTTTTTTGTTTTTAAATTTTATATATGAAAAATATTTTTAAAAATATTGCCTATAATTTTTTGGCAATAAATATTTTATTTTCTTTAGTTTTTCCTATCAATGTTTTTGCAAAAACAGATACAAAATTAGAAAATTTAAAAAATCAAGAAATAACTTCAAATGTATTAAAAAAAACTGAATATAATTCTTGGTTGGAAAATGTCAAAAATAATATTATACAAGAAGAATATAATAACTTTTTTTTAGCAGATAGAAATAGTTATTTATTTAATAATAGAGCACAAAATTTAAGATCTATTATTGATTCAAATTTTTGGACACTAAAAGATAGAAATGAAAATTCTAATTGGTTTTGGACATTTAGTCTAGATAATTTAAATCGAGAAAATAATAATTATTATAATTTTAATGAAAATAAAAAAAGAAAGATAATAGCTGAAGCCAATTTTCTTTCTATTGATAAAAATATTTTGACTGAATGGTATAAAAATACAGAAAAGGGAATAGAACAAGGATTTACGATAAAAGAAAAAATTTTAGGAGATAATTATCTTAATTTAGAAGCAAAAATAAATACTAATTTAATTTTAAAATCAAATTCTAAAGAAAAAATAGTTTTTTCAAATAATAATAAAGAAATAGAATTTTCTCATTTACAAGTGTTTGATGCTAATAATAATATTTTAAATTCTTTTTTTGAATATAATGAAAAAAATAATGTTTTATCTATAAAAATAGATGACTCAAATGCAATTTATCCTATTACTATAGACCCAATTGCTAGTTCGCCATCATGGACTGCAGAATCAAATCAAACAAATGCTTATTTTGGTTGGAGTGTTTCTTCAGCAGGAGATGTTAATAATGATGGTTACAGCGATATTATTGTTGGAGCATGGTTTTATGATGTGGGCGGGTTAACAGATGCTGGGAAAGTTTTTGTCTACTATGGTTCAGCTTCTGGTTTATCTGAAACTCCTGATTGGGTAAGTTTAGGGGATCAAGCTGGTGCTAGTTTGGGTGTTTCTGTGTCTACTGCTGGTGATGTTAATAATGATGGTTATTCTGATATTATTATTGGTGCTGATTATTATACTGTTAATGAATTAACAAATACTGGTAAGGCTTTTGTTTACTATGGTTCAGCTTCTGGTTTATCTGAAACTCCTGATTGGACAGCTGATGGCGGACAAGCTAGTGCTGAATTTGCTTATTCTGTTTCTTCCGCTGGTGATGTTAATGGTGATGGTTACAGTGACGTTATTATTGGAGCTTATAAATATGATCTTGGAGAAACTAATGAAGGTGTAGCTTTTGTTTTTCATGGTTCAGCTTCTGGTTTATCTGAAACTCCTGATTGGACAGTAGATTCTGACCAAGCAAGTGCAAGTTTTGGATATTCTGTTTCTTCTGCTGGTGATGTTAATGGTGATGGTTTTGGTGATGTCTTAGTTGGTTGCCCTTTTTTTGATAATGGTCAGACAAATGAAGGTGCAGTTTTTGTTTACCATGGTTCGGTTTCTGGTTTGTCAACAACAACAAATTGGTCAACGGAAATAAATCAAGCTGATGCTAGATTTGGTAGTTCAATTTCTTCCGCCGGTGATGTTAATGGTGATGGTTACAGTGATGTTATAATTGGTGCTTTTGTTTTTGATAATGGACAAACAAATGAAGGTGCAGCTTTTGTTTATCATGGTTCTGCTTCTGGTTTGTCTTCGTCAGCTAATTGGTCAATTGAAAGTAATCAAGCAAGTGCTAATTTGGGTGTTTCTGTATCTGACGCTGGTGATGTTAACGGTGATGGTTTTGGTGATGTTATAATTGGTGCTAATTTTTATGATGAGGGAGAATCTGATGAAGGTGTAGTTTTTGTTTATCATGGTTCAGCTTCTGGTTTATCTTCGTCAGCTAATTGGTCAGCTGGTTCAAATCAAACTGAAGCTCGTTTTGGCACGGTTGTTTCCTCAGCTGGTGATATTAACGGCGATGGTTATAGTGATATATTGGTTGGAGCAAATTATTTTGATAATGGAGAATCTAATGAAGGTGCGACTTTTGTTTATTATGGTGGATCTGAAAAATTAAATACAATTGCTGATTGGTCAAAGGAAAGTGACCAAGCAAATGCTTATTTTGGTTATAAAGTTTCCTCAGCTGGTGATGTCAATGGTGATGGATATGATGATATTTTAGTTGGTGCTTGGTATTATGATAATGGAGAAACAAATGAAGGAAAAGTTTTTTTATATTATGGTTCAGCAAACGGTGTTTCCACAATTGCAAATTGGACAGCAGAAGGTAATCAAATTAATGCTTATTTTGGAAAATCAATTTCTTCAGCTGGTGATGTCAATGGCGATGGATATGATGATGTTATTATTAGTAGTCATAAATTTGATGTTGGAGAAAATATTGATGTTGGTAAAATTTTTGCTTATTATGGTTCAGCTTCTGGTCTTTCTGAAATTCCAGATTGGACATTAGAAGGAAATCAAGCCAGTGCTTATTTTGGAGATGCAATTTCTTCGGCTGGTGATGTAAATGGTGATGGTTATTCTGATATTATTATTGGGGCTGATTATTATGATGTTGGAGAATTGGCAAATGCTGGTAAAGTTTTTGTCTATTATGGTTCAGCTTCTGGTTTGTCATCAACTACTTACTGGTCAGTAGAAGGAAATTATTCAAATGAATATGTAGGAACAGCAATTTCTTCAGCTGGTGATGTTAACGGTGATGGCTTGAGTGATATTATTATAAATGTTTATGATTACATTGAAGAAGAAGCAAATTATTTTGACTCAATTCATGTTTATTATGGTTCAGCTTCTGGTTTACCTGAAACTCCTGATTGGTTTGTATATGAAAATCAATTAAATACTAATTTTGGTTTTTCTATTTCCTCAGCTGGTGATGTAAATGGTGATGGTTATAGTGATATTTTAGTCGGTGCTTTTAGATATGACAATGGAGAAACAGACGAAGGCAGAGTTTTTGTTTATTATGGTTCAGCTTCTGGTTTGTCAGTAGTAGCAGATTGGACAGCAGAGAGTAACCAAGCTTCAGCTAATTTTGGTAAATCTATTTCCTCAGCTGGTGATGTAAATGCTGACGGTTATAGTGATATTTTAGTTGGTGCTTATAAATATGACAATGGAGAAACAGATGAAGGCAGAGTTTTTGTTTATTATGGTTCAGCTTCTGGTTTATCAGTAGTAGCAGATTGGACAGCAGAGAGTAACCAAGCTAGTTCAGAATATGGTCTGTCGGTTTCCTCAGTTGGTGATGTAAATGGTGATGGTTATTCTGATATTATCATTGGTGCGGAATATTATGATAATGGTCAAACTAATGAAGGTAAAACTTTTGTTTATTATGGAAATAAAGGTGGATTAAGTAAAAATTATAGACAATTAAATTTAGAAAATAATATAATTTCAAATTTAGCTTGGTCTGATAGTATTAGCAGTTTTAAAATTAGTGCCAAAGCAAAGTCATTTACAGGAAGAAGTAATGCTAAACTTCAATATGAAGTAAAACCATATGGAGATTCTTTTACCGGAATAAATTTAATTGAAAGTTCTAATTGGCATGATACAGGAATAAATGGCACGACAATTACAGAAACAGTTTCAGGTTTGTATGGCGGTGTTCGATATCATTGGCGAGCTAGATTTCTTTATAATGACGGAATTGTAAAATATTTTACACCATGGTTTTCTGCTAGTCCAAATTCTTGGAATGAAGCTAGTTTAAAAACTTATCCATATACTTTGGTGTATTCAGCTGGTTCAAATGGAGCACTCACAGGGAATACCAATCAATTAGTAAATTATAATGAAAATTCTTCCGCTGTCACAGCTGTCCCAAATGCGACTTATCATTTTGTAAATTGGTCTGATGACTCAACTCAAAATCCAAGAACAGATTTAAATATTGATTCTAATTTATCAGTTACAGCAAATTTTTCTATTGATACTTTTTCTGTAAATTATATTGCTGGAGAAAACGGTACCTTATCTGGACATTCAAGCCAAACAATTGATTATGGTAGTGATACTTCCGCAGTTACTGCTATCCCAAATGCGACTTATCATTTTGTAAATTGGTCCGATGGTTCCACTCAAAATCCAAGGACAGATGCTAATATTACTTCTTCTTTGTCTTTTACAGCTAATTTTGCTTTAAATGATGGTGGTGGAACTTTTATGCCTGTATTTACTCCAATTAAAATAAAAAATAGTGATGAAAAAATTACTGTAAGTGACATTGAAATAAAAGATTGTACTTTAAATTTTCCAAATTTAGAAAATATAAAAGATATAGCTATTTCAAAAACAGAAGATTTTTCAGGAATAATGTGGAATAAAATATTTAACAATACTTTTAATTTATCAGAAAATTATAAAGGTATTTATTTTATTAAATTTAATTCAATAGACGGCGTAAGCACGGACATTTTAGAGGTAAATTTAAATTGTGAAGTTAAACCAGAAATAATTACAGAAAAGATAGAAAATATTATAAAAGAAGAAGTAAAAGAAAATGATATTTGTCTTTCAAAATATTTTGATTCTAATTTTAAAATAGGTGATTCTGGTCTAGAAATAAAAGATTTACAAAAATTTTTGAATGCTAATGGATTTTTGTTAGCTTCTTTTGGTCCAGGTTCGCTAGGAAATGAAACAGAATATTTTGGTAATTTATCTCAAAAAGCCTTTGAAAAATATAAAAAAAGTTGTGGTGCCCAAGAGAATAGAATTGAAAATATTGAAATAAAAAATAATATTAGTTGTCAATTAAATAATTATTTATATATTGGTTCAAATGGCGAAGAAGTAAAATGTTTACAAGAAAAATTAAAAAATCTTGGTTATTTTAATTATTTTAACATAACTGGTTATTTCGGTTCACTTACAAAAGAAGCTGTAATTAATTTTCAAAAAGATAAAAATCTTACACCTTATCCAGGTTGGGTAGGACCAGGAACTAGATATATTTTAAATAATTTATAAAATTTATGTCTAGAAATCATGATTATTATCAAATTTCTCTAAAACTTTTATTAAAAAATAAAAAAAACGAATTTTTGATTTTAAAAGTTGAAGACAGAAGTAAATTTAATGGTTTTTATGATTTTCCTGGTGGTAGAATAGAAATTGATGAGTATGATACAGATATTTTAGAAATTTTAAAAAGAGAAGTTGCCGAAGAAATTGGTGAAAATTGTCAATATAAAATTTTATCTGATCGTCCAGTCGGTTTTGGACGGCATGAAGATTATTCGCGTACTTATCAAAAAAATGTTCGTTATTTTTATTTATTATTTGAAGCTGAAATAACTTCAGGAGAAGTTGAAATAAGTGAAGAACACGCTGATTTTCTTTGGCTTTCTTTTGAAACTATAAAAAATAATTTAGATAAACTTTTTGTTTCTGGTTTGTTAGAATGTGCTAAAATGTATTTTAGATAAGATATAATTTAAAAAAGACTGAAATTAGTTTTCCCAGTCTTTTTTTGTAGTAAAAAGTTTAGCTTGATTTTTTCTCTAAAAAAGCTATAATATAAAACAGTTATCAAAAAATAAAAAAATATGGAAAACAAGTATAATCCTCAAAAAATAGAAAAAAAATGGCAAGAATATTGGGAAAAAAATAAAACTTTTGAAACTCCAAAAAAAGTTTCTATATATAATAAATTTTATATTTTACCACAACTTCCTTATCCATCAGGAAGCGGTCTTCATGTTGGGCACGCTGAAGTTTATACAGCTTGTGATATCTTTGCCCGCTACCAAAGAATGAAAGAAAAAAAAGTTTTACAGGTTATTGGTTGGGATTCTTTTGGTTTACCAGCGGAAAATTATGCTATAAAAACAAATATTCATCCACGAATTAGCACTGACAAAGCGATTGATAATTTTAGATCACAAATAAAATCTTTAGGAATTTCAGTTGATTGGGATAGAGAAGTTGGTGCTCATAATTCTAATTATTATAAATGGACTGAATGGTTTTTTTTGTTAATGTATAAACGAGGTTTAGCTTATAGAAAAAAACAAGCAGTAAATTGGTGTGAAGGTTGTAAAACTGTCTTAGCTAATGAACAAGTGGTTGAAGGAAAATGTGAAAGATGTGAAACAGAAGTTGTCCAAAAAGAAATGGAACAATGGTATTTAAAAATTACTGATTATGCTGACAAACTTTTGCAAGGATTAGATAATTTAGACTGGCCAGAAGAAACAAAAAAAAGACAAAAAGATTGGATTGGTAGATCAGAAGGTGCGGAAGTTGATTTTAAAATTTCGGGTAGTACTGAAAAAATTACAGTTTTTACTACTCGACCAGATACACTTTTTGGTGTGACTTTTATGGTTTTGGCTCCAGAAAGTAAAATATTACAAAATTTAAGAAAAAAAATAGAAAATTGGCAGGAAGTAGAAAAATATATAGAAAAAACAAAATTAAAAACAGAACTTGATCGTCAAATTGAAAAAGAAAAAACTGGAGTTGAAATCAAAGGGATAAAAGCAATCAATCCAGTAAATAATGAAGAAATTCCAATTTTTACAGCTGATTATGTTTTGGCTGGATATGGAACTGGAGCTATCATGGCAGTGCCAGCCCATGATGAAAGAGATTTTGATTTTGCTAAAAAATTTGATTTAAAAATAAAACAAGTTATCGCGCCATTTCGTGTTAGCGAATCAGATCCTCCAAAAAAAGGAAAAAAATGGACACATAGACAAGCAGTTGAATGTCATGTTTATGATAAAAAAACGGATAAATATTTATTTTTAAAATATGTTAATGTTAATTGGAACGCGGTGGTTACTGGTGGAATAGAAGAAAATGAAACTTTAGAAGAAGCTGGTAAAAGAGAAATTTTAGAAGAATCAGGTTATAAAAATGTAAAATTTATTAGACAGATTGGAGCTTCTAAACGAGTAAATTTTTATCATCCAGTTAAAGATGATAATCGAAAACTTATTTTTACTCCACTTTTGTTTGAATTAATTAATGAAGAAAGAGAAAAAATAGTTGAAGAAGAATTGAAGATACATCAACCACTTTGGTTAAGTTTAGAAGAAGGCAAAAAATTTGTAAATGTAGACAATGTTGTTGATTCATTAAAAGATTTAGAAAAAAATAACTATTGTTTTGCAGGTGACGGTGTTTTGATAAATTCTGATTTTTTAAATGATTTAGATATTAAAGAAGCCCAAGAGAAAATCATTGAATTTTTAGAAGAAAAAGGTTTGGGTAAGAGAAAAATTCAATACAAACTTCGTGATTGGTCAGTTTCTCGTCAAAGATTTTGGGGAGCACCAATTCCAATGCTTATCAATGAAGAATTAAAAACAAAAAAATATAATTATTTATTTATTCATGGTTTTTCTTCAACTGGCTTAGGAAATTTTAGAAAATGGCTTAAACAAGAATTAGAAAATCGAGGTCATAATGTTACAACTTTTGATTTACCAAATACTGATAAACCAAATGTTATTGAACAAACAAATTATATTTTAAATAATTTTAATTGTGATGAAAATACAATTATAGTTGCTCACAGTTTAGGTGGTCCAGTGACTTATAGACTTTTAGAAAAAATAAATAAAAAAGTTGCTAAAGTTGTTTTGGTTGATCCAGTTGTGTTTCCAGAATTCGTTGATCGAGAAAGATCAGCAGTTGATACTAGTGATAGTTTTAAATTTGATTTTGAATTAGTAAAAAATAAGTGTGATGATTTTGTTATTTTAGGAGAAAAAAATCCAAGCGTGATTTTTAGAAAAGATTTGGAATATCTAAGAAATGTTTTAGATGCGAGAATTGTGATTACTAATCCAACAACAGAACATTTTTGTGCTTTTGAAGAACCAAGTATTTTAGAAGAATGTTTACTTTTAGGAATTAAACCAATTCCAGAAAAAGATTTACCAGTTATTTTGCCTGATGATGTAGATTTTAAACCAACAGGGCAATCACCATTAAATTATTCAAAATCGTTTAACGAGGGTATTGAAAAGAAATATGGAAATGGTTGGAAAAGAGAACCGGACACTTTAGACACTTTTATGTGTTCATCTTGGTATTATTATCGTTATTTGGATCCTCATAATGATAAAGAATTTGCCAGTAGTGAAATGTTAAAAAAATGGATGCCAGTTGATTTTTATCTCGGTGGTCCAGAACATGTAAATGGCCATTTGCTTTATGCTAGATTTTTTACTAAAGTCTTATTTGACGCTGGTTATATAGATTTTGATGAACCTTTTAAAGTAAATCGTCATCAAGGTTTAATTTTGGGTCCAGATAGCCGAAAAATGAGTAAAAGATGGGGAAATGTTATCAATCCAACTGATGTAGTAAATGAATATGGAGCTGACACTTTGCGTGTTTATGAAATGTTTATGGGTCCTCTTGAAGCTGATAAACCTTGGGATACAAATGGAGTCAAAGGTGTAAAAAGATTTTTGGAAAAAGTCTGGAATTTACAAGAAAAAATTTCTAAAAAATTTAGCAGTGAAGAAACTGACAAAATAATACATAAAACTTTAAAAAAAGTTGGTGAAGATTTAGAAAAAATGCAATTTAATACAGCAATTGCCAAAATGATGGAATTATCTAATTTTTTACAAAAACAAGAAAAAATTTCTGAAAAAAATTTTGAATTATTTATTTTAATGTTATCACCATTAGCCCCACATTTAACAGAAGAATTATGGCAAAAGCTTGGTCATAAAAACACTTTAAGTTTTGAAAATTGGCCACTTTTTGATCCGACTAAAATAATTGAAAATAAAATTTTAATCGCTATTCAAATAAATGGAAAAGTAAGGACAAATATTGAAATAAATTCTGATGCTAATGAATCAGAAATAGAAAAAAAAGCACTTGCAGACGAAAATGTAAAAAAATGGATAGAAGGCAAAGAAATTAAAAAAATAATTTATATTAAAGATAAATTACTTAGTATAGTTGTCTAAAATATGTTAAAGGAGGGGATAAAAAATTTTTTAAATTCTAAAAGCAGAATGTTTTTTTCATTTTGCTTTTGTTTTTTAATTGGAATTTTTTTTATTTCTATTTTTGATTGTTTTTTTACTATTTTTTATTTGTTTTTATTTTCAATTGTCTTTTTGTGTCTAGGAATTATTTTTTGTAAAGATAAAATAATTTTTTTTGTTTTTATTTCTTTATTTTGCATCTGTTTATCTTTTATTCGTTATGAATTTTCTTTACCTATAAAGAATAATTTAAATATTGTTTTTTATAATGAAAAAAAAGAAGAACAAGAAATTAAAGCTGTTATTGATTCAGAACCAGACGTGAGACTTGATGGAGTTCGCTATATTTTGCGAGTAAAAGAAATAGAAAATAATAAAGAAATTCAAGGAAAAATTTATTTAAAAACAGGTTTGTACCCGCGTTATAATTATGGTGATGAATTACTTTTAAATTGTAAATTAAAAACTCCAGAACCAGTAGAAAATTTTCGTTATGATAAATATCTAGCTCGTTATGGAGTTTTTTCTATTTGTCAGGCAAATAATATAAAAAAAATTTCTGAAAATAAAGGAAATATTTTTTTACAAAATATTTTTCAATCTAAAAATATAATTGCTCAAAAAATAAATAAATTATGGCACGAACCAGACGCTAGTTTTATGGCCGGACTTTTGTATGGTTATCGGGGTGGGCTAGGTACTTTAAATGATAAATTTAGCCAAACTGGTGTAACTCATATCGTGGCTATTTCTGGTTATAATATAAGTTTAATTTCTAATATTTTATTAAATTTTTTCTTGTATTTTAGTATTCCACGAAAAAAATCTTTTTATTTTGTTGTTTTAGGTGTAATTATTTTTGTTATTTTTGCCGGGGCTTCTGCTTCAGTTGTGAGAGCTGGTATTATGGGAATTATTGTTTTGTTTGCTAAACAAATCGGTAGAAAATCACAAGTTGCTAATATTCTAATTTTGACAGCATTAATTATGAATGTTTTTAATCCTTATATTTTAGTTTGGGATGCTGGTTTTCAATTATCTTTTTTAGCAACTATCGGACTTATTTATTTAAGTCCAGTTTTAAATAAATATTTTATAAAAGTTCCAGAGAAATTTTGTTTACAGGAAAATTTAGTTTCAACTTTATCCGCAATTATTATTACGTTACCAATTATTTTGTTCCAATTTGGTCGTTTATCAATAGTCGCCCCATTTGTTAATATTTTAATTTTGTGGATTTTGCCTTGGATAATGTTTTTGGGTTTTATTTCAGTATTTTTTTCTTTTATTTTTTATCCTTTGGCGGATATTTTTGCTTGGTTTGCGTATGCTGGTATGGAATATATTATAAAAATTGTAAGTTTTTTTTCAGAATTGAATTTTGCGTCAGTAGAATTTCATTTCAATTTGTATTGTTTAGTGATAAGTTATCTAATTTTATTTTATTTAATGTCAAAAAATAAAAAATATGCTTAAAAAAATTGAATATTTGATTATAATTTTATTGTTGATTTCGTTTATTTTTTTATTTTTTCTTAGAAAAAATACCAATTCTTTGTTAGACAATGAAAATATTGCTAAAAAAATAGAAATAATTTTTATGGATGTCGGGCAAGGTGATGGAATTTTGTTAAATTTAAATAATGGAGAAAAAATTTTAGTAGATTGTTCGGAAGATGCTCGTATTTTGGAAGCTTTGGGAAGAAACATGGATTATTATGATAAAACAATTGATTATCTTTTGATTACTCATGAACATAGTGACCATTATGGTGGCTGTGAAGAAGTGATAAATAGATTTGAAGTAAAAAATGTAATTTATAATGGTTTAAAAATTGAAACCGATAAAATTTGGCAAAGTTTTTTGACTGCTGTTAATAATAAAAATATAAATTTAATCAATATTGATCAAAATCAAACTTGGAATTTTGGTAGTTCAACTGTAAATTTTTTTTATCCTGAACATAATTTAAATTTTGATTCAAAAGAAGAAAATTCAAATTTAAATAACACTTCTATTATTTTTGGTTTGGATTTTAATAGTACGACAGTTTTGTTTACCGGAGATATGGAAGTTGATATAGAAAATTATTTAGTGTCTGTTTATAAAGATAATCAATTAAAATCAGATATTTTGAAAGCTGGTCATCATGGTTCGGATACTTCATCTGGGCAAGAATTTTTAAATGCAGTTAAACCACAAGAAACAATTGTTTCGGTTGGAAAAAATAATAATTTTGGACATCCATCACGAAGAATTTTAAAAAGATTAGAAAGAATCAACTCTAATGTTTGGCGGACGGATTTTGTGGGAGATATTATTTTGGAAATAGGAGAAAGTGGGTATAAGATTAGGACTCCACAGATAAATAATTAAGGGGTAATTTGATAAATAAGTAGGCAAACTAGAAGTCAAATGTCGAAAGTCGAATGTGTCAAAAGTCTTTTACTAAAAAAAATTAAAATAAAACTTTATTTGTTCTAAGAAACTTAGTTTAAATATATAATTTTCTTAAAAACATGACTTTCCCGCCTGCAACGCCTGAGCTTGCGATGGTGGGCGTGGTAGCTTTTGACTTTAGACTTTTGACTATGTTTTGTGTTATAATATATACATAAAATAACAATAGTGTTTATGTCATTATTTAAAAATAAAGTTGAATCTTATTTGGGTGTAGATATTGGCTCAAATGGAATTAAATTAGTTGAAATTAAAAAAACAAAAAATCGTCCACAACTCTGGACTTATGCTATTTTAGATAAAAAATTAGATGTCCATATTTCTATTGAAAAAGAAAAAGAGGCGATTGACATTTTAAAAATGGCTGAAAAAAAATATTCAGATTTTTATGAAAAACAAGACGTAGTTGCTACTCAAAATTACAATGATTTTGTATTGCAAGATAAAAGAGTTGAAAAATATGCCAAATATTTAAAAGAATTGGTTACCACTGCCAAAGTAAATTCAAAGATTGCGACTTCAAGTTTGCCAGTTTCTCAAGTTTTTCATACTGTTATAAATTTACCAATAGTTGAAGAAAAAGAAATTCAAGGTATAGTTAATGCCGAAATTGCAAAAATGATTTCTCGTCCGATTGAAGAAATGCAAGTAATTTATCAAAAAATAAATGGTGAAAACAAGGATAATAAATTTATTTCTCTTTTAGTAACTGCAGCCCCAAAATCTTTGATAGCTTTTTATACTTTAATTTTTAAAAAAGCTGGCTTGGAACTTATTGATTTAGAAACTGAAGCTTTTGCCATTTCACGTTCTTTGGTTGGTTATGATTCTTCAGTTGTAATGGTTGTAGATATCGGAGCAGAAAATACTGATTTACTGATAGTTGATAAAGGTATTCCGATGACTAACCGTAGTTTACAAATTGGTGGCGATGATATTGATGAAATATTAATGAAAAAATTATCTTTAGATAAAGAACAAGTTGTTCAAATTAAAAAAGATTTATCTTCAAATTGGCAAACAGATTTAACAGATGATATATTTTTAAGTGTTTTAGATCCTTTAGCCAAAGAAATTCAATATAGTTTTGATTTGTATTTTAAACAAACGGGCAATGCTGGTAAAAAACCAGAAAAAATAATTTTAACTGGTGGCAGTTCATTTTTTCCTCCAATTGAAAAATATTTAAAAACACAATTTTCTTTGAATGTTTTTATTGGTGATCCATGGGCTAGAGTTATTTATCAAAATGGTTTAAAAAATACTTTGGATACTATTGGACCACGCATGGCTGTTTCTATTGGTTTAGCTTTAAAAAATTTTAAATAATCCACAGCTGGGTTTCAATAATTGATGATTTTTGTTATAATTATATTATAAAAACAGTTATGTTTAAAAAGAAATATAGTATACTGATAGTAGATGATGATGAGTTTTTGGTCAATATTTATAAGACTAAATTTGAAATGGAAAAATTTAAGGTTTATACTGCTGGAGATGGAGAAGAAGGTTTATTAGTGGCCCAGAGAAAAAAACCAGATATAATCTTATTAGATATTTTAATGCCAAAAACAGACGGATTGACCATGTTAGAAAAATTAAAACAAAATTCAATTTTAAAAGATATTCCAGTAATTTTACATACTAATTTGGGACAAAAAGAAGATGTAAAAAAAGGCTTAGTTAAAGGTGCAAGTGATTATGTGATCAAATCTCATTTTAAACCAAGCGAGATAGTTGATAAAGTAAAAAAAATTTTAATTTAAAAAATTAATCTTTCCAAAAGGAAAGGGGGTGAAATTTATGAATAAAAAAGGTTTTACATTAATAGAATTGTTGGTGGTTGTAGCCATAATTGGTTTATTATCCACTTTGTCTGTAGTTGCTTTGGGTTCAGCTCGTAAAAAAGCTAATGATTCAAAAAGATTATTAGACGTTAAACAAGTTCAAACAGCTCTTGAATTGTATTATACAGATAATAATGCATATCCAGTTGCTGCTACAGCTGTTGATTTAGGAGATACTACACATGGTTGTATAGATTCTGATGGCTTTGATGCTACAGGAGCTTGTACTGATCCATATATGGATAATATCCCAGCCGGACCTTCAAATGATGAATATTATCAATATCGTTCAGCAGATGGTTCCACTTATGTTTTGACAGCAGAATTAGAAATTGGTGGTGGTAATTTCGGAGACGGTATCGTAACCGGAACACCTTCTGGATTAGTTGGTCCAGCCCAATAATTTTTTGATTTGTTTAAATAAATCTTTAAAAGGCGCTTATTTTATAGGCGTCTTTTTGATTTTATTTTATTATTAAAATATGTTATTATTATAATTGATATGATAATATATTTTAGTTTTATATTTTTTGTTTTTGGAGCCATTTTTGGTAGTTTTTTGAATGCTTTAGAATTCAGAATAAAACGTAATTTAGATTGGAAAACTCAGCGTTCGTTTTGTCCAAAATGTTTAGCCAAAATAAAATTTTATGACAATATCCCATTGTTTAGTTTTTTGTTTTTAAAAGGAAAATGTCGTAATTGCAGACAAAAAATTTCTTGGCAATATCCACTTGTAGAATTAATAACAGCTGTACTTTTTGTCTTTGTTTTTAATTTTTTTTATTCAGAAAATATTGACCTGTATTTATGGATAAAAATAATTATCAATTGTGTAATTGTCTGGACAATGATTTTTGTCTTTATTTACGACTTTAAATATCTAGAAATATCAGATTTAATTACTCTTGGTTCAGCTATTTTACTGTTTGTATTTTATTATATTTTTGATTTTCGTTCTTGGAGTTCCATGTTTTTGAGTATTTTTATTGGGATAAGTTTTTTTGGAATCCAATTTTTATTATCTAAAGGAAAATGGATAGGCGGTGGAGATATAAGAATCGCTATTTTTATGGGTGTTTTATTTGATTGGCAAAAACTACTTTTGGCTTTATGGTTAGCTTATATCTTAGGAGCTATTATTTCTATTTTTTTACTTGTTAAAAAAGGAAAAAAAATGAACAGCGAGGTCCCTTTGGGATGTTTTTTGATGCCAGCTTCTTTTGTCACGTTGTTTTGGGGAGATAAACTAATTTCGTTCTATCTTAAAATTATTACTTAAATATGATGTTAGAAAATATTTCAAATATTAAAAGAAAAATTAAAAATTTACGAGATCAAATTGATGATTTGCGTTATCGTTATCATGTTTTAAATGATCCAGAAGTTACTGATCAAATGTATGAAGGACTTATGGATGAATTGAAAAAGATTGAAAAAGAATACCCAGAATTAATCAGCTCTGATTCACCAACACAAAGGGTAGCAGGCAAACCTTTGGATAAATTTGAAAAAGTTATTCATGAAGTCAAACAATGGTCTTTTGCTGATGCTTTTGATAAACAAGATCTTCTTGATTGGGAAGAAAGAAATTTTAAAATTTTAGAAAAAGAATTAGGAAAAAGACCAGAAGATTTAGATTATATTTGCGAATTAAAAATCGATGGTTTGCACGTTGTTTTAACTTATAAACAAGGAATTTTAAAAATAGCAGCGACTCGTGGTGATGGTAAAGTCGGTGAAAATGTTACACAAAATATAAAAACAATTCAAAGTGTACCGCTTAAAATCAATCAAGAAATAGATTTAATTGCTGAAGGTGAAATTTGGCTTAATGAAAAAATGCTAGATAAAATAAATGAAGAACGAATAAAAAACAATGAAATAAAATTTGCTAATCCTCGTAATGCAGCTGCTGGCACAATCCGTCAATTAGATCCACAAATAGTTGCCAAAAGAAAATTAGCAGTTACAGTTTATGATATTTCAAGTGAAAATTCTGAAATTATTAGTCAAGAACAAGAACTTAATAAATTAAAAGAATTGGGTTTTTTGACAGATGGACATTGGAGAAAATGTAAAAGTATTGACGAAATAATGAATTTTTATTTTTATCTGGAAAAACATAAAAAAACTTTTGCTTATTGGATAGATGGTATGGTGATAAAAATTAACCAAAAAAAATACCAAGATATTTTAGGATACACTGGAAAAGCTCCACGTTGGGGTATAGCTTTTAAATTTCCTGCCGAACAAAGTGCAACTCAGATTGAAGAAGTTTATTGGCAAGTTGGCAGAACTGGAGCTTTGACTCCAGTTGCTCGCATGAAACCGATTCATTTGGCTGGGACAACGGTAACTCATGCAACTTTACATAATTTTGATGAAATTCAAAGACTCGGTGTAAAAATTGGTGATTATGTAATAGTAGAAAAAGCAGGGGATATTATTCCAAAAGTAGTTAGAGTTTTAGAAAAAATGCGTACTGGAAATGAAAAAACTATCAAAAGTCCGAGTTATTGTCCAATTTGCGGTAATGAAGTAGCTAGACGTAAAATAGAAAAAGATAAAAATGAAGATTCAGCAGCTTTGTATTGTCTAAATAAAAATTGTTATGCTCGTGAGTTAGAAAAAATAATTCATTTTGTGTCTAAAAAAGCTTTTAATATTGATGGTTTGGGAGAAAAAGTTGTGGAACAATTATTAAATGAAGGACTTATAAAAAATTCAGCTGATTTATTTATTTTACAGACTGGAGATTTGGAACCTTTGGAAAGATTTGCTGAAAAATCAGCTTCTAATTTGATTACTGCGATTGAAAATTCTAAAAAAATAAATTTAGCTCGTTTTATTTATGCTTTAGGAATAAATCATGTTGGTGAAGAAACAGCTATCAGACTAGCTAATCATTTTGTTTCTTTAGAAAAAATAAAAAATGCTAAAATTGAAGATTTAGAAAAAGTAAATGACGTGGGTATTAAAGTTGCGGAATCAATTTTTTCTTTCTTTTCTGACGATGACAATCAAAAATTAATACAGGAGTTATTTAAAAATGGGGTAGTTATAAAAAAAGATGATTTTAAAAAAGAAAATAAATTATCAGGAAAAACTTTTGTCATCACTGGAAGTTTTGAAAATTTTTCTCGTGATGAAATTAAAGAAAAAATTAGAAATTTAGGAGGTCAAAATTCTTCGTCAGTTTCTAAAAAAACAGATTTTGTTTTAGCTGGGGATGAACCTGGAAGTAAAGTTACTAAGGCTAAAGAATTAAATATAAAAATAATTTCTGAGGAAGAATTTTTACGAATGATAAAATAAAATTATGAAATTTAAATTAAAATCAGCATACAAACCTAGTGGTGGACAACCACAAGCGATTGTAGAATTGGTAAAAGGTTTGGATAATAAAATAAAAAACCAAACTTTACTTGGAGTTACTGGTAGTGGTAAGACTTTTACAATTGCTAATGTGATTGAAAAAATTCAAAAACCAACTTTGGTTATAGCTCATAATAAAACTTTAGCAGCCCAACTCTGTAATGAATTTAGAGAATTTTTTCCAGAAAATGCAGTTGAATATTTTGTTTCATATTATGATTATTATCAGCCAGAAAGTTATTTACCAAATTCAGATACTTATATAGAAAAAGAAGCTCAAATAAATGGAGAAATAGACAGATTGCGTCATGCGGCTACGCAAGCTTTGTTATCTAGAAAAGATGTAATTATTGTAGCTTCAGTGAGTGCTATTTATGGTTTAGGTTCGCCACTTGAATATGGAAAAAAAGTGATTCAGATTAAAAAAGGTGAAAAAATAGATCGACATTTGCTTTTAAAAAAATTAGTTGACATGCAATTCAATCGTAGCAATCTAGAGTTATCTAGAGGAATGTTTAGAATGCGTGGACAAGTTTTTGAAATTATGCCTGTAAATGAAGAAAGAATTTATCGTTTTGAAGTTTCAGATAAAATTGACAAAATAGATTTACTAGATGCTATATCTAGAAAAATAATTCGAGAAAATTTAGAAGACGCTTGGTTTTTTCCAGCTAAACATTATGTAGTTGATGAACAAAAATTAGAAGAACAAATTTCTTTAATTAAAGAAGATCTAAAAGAAAGATTAGATTTTTTTAAAAAGCAAGGAAAAATTTTGGAATATGAACGATTAAAAAGAAAAACAAATTATGATTTAGAATTGATAAAAGAAATTGGTTATTGTAATGGAATTGAAAATTATTCACGTTATTTTGATGGTCGTAATTTGGGTGATGCTCCTTATACTTTGCTGGATTATTTTAAAAAATGTGATACTGATTTTTTGACAGTGATTGATGAGTCTCATGTAACTTTGCCACAAATTCGCGCGATGTATAATGGCGATAAGTCACGAAAAGATAATTTGATTGAATATGGTTTTCGTTTGCCAAGCGCTAGAGATAATCGTCCGTTGAAATTTAAAGAATTTTTAGAAAAAGTAGGACAAATGATTTTTGTTTCGGCTACTCCAGCTGAATTTGAATTTGAGGAAAGTCAAAAAATAGTTGAACAAATAGTTCGTCCAACTGGACTTATTGATCCAGAAGTAATTATCCGACCTATCAATCAAAAAAATAATCAAAATTATTCCCAAATTGAAGATGTGATTTTAGAAATCAAAAAACAAGTAACAAAAAAAGAAAAGACTTTAATTACAACTTTGTCAAAAAAACAAGCAGAAAATTTAACTGAATTTTTGAAAGAAAAAAATATTAAAGTTGAATATTTACACAGTGATGTAAAAACAATAGATAGAATAGACATTATAACTAAATTAAGAAAAGGGGAGATTGATGTTATAGTTGGAGTAAATTTACTTCGTGAAGGTTTGGATATTCCAGAAGTTTCTTTAGTGGCAATTTTAGATGCTGATAAAGAAGGATTTTTACGAAATGAAACAAGTTTAATCCAAACAATTGGACGTTCAGCTAGAAATGTAAATGGTCGCGTAATTTTGTACGCTGATATTATGACAGATTCAATTAAAAAAGCTTTAAGTGAAACTGAACGTCGTCGCCAAATCCAGCTTGCCTATAACAAAAAAAATAATATAACACCAAAAACAATTGAAAAAAATATTAGAAATATTTTGGAAGATTTTGGTATTAGTCCAAATAAAAAAGAATCTTTTGTAGCTAACAAAAAAACCAATTTAATTTTAGATTTGGATTTAATTGGTGAAAATCAAAATATAGATGAACTTATAAAAACAAAAGAAAAACAAATGCGTGAAGCTAGTAAAAAATTAGAGTTTGAATTAGCAACAATTTTACGGGATGAAGTAAACAAATTAAAAATGCAAAATGTAAAATTAAAAAAAGTTGATAAGTTGATAAGTAAAGCCAATGAGTAAAGTCGAAAGTACAGAGTCAAATGTCAAAAGTCAAAAGCAGTTAGATTTTAATTATCGTTTAAGTATTTTAATTTTAGTCTTTAAAAAACCAAGACAAACATGATTAATTAATCAAACTTTAAAACAAATGCTCAATCAATTTGTCATATCGTAGTGAGTTCGAAGAGGGGGGACGAATGGGGGTATCCCTTAAATATTGTGAATTATTACTAATTATTTTAAAAAACATTAATTATTAAAAAAATAATAAATAAAAAAATGACAAAAGTAAAATATAAAATTAGTTTTTGGATAAGTTTTGTTTTAATGATTTTGATTACGGTTTTTTGGTTTATTCAAATGAAAGTTGATAATTTTCAAGATAATATAATTTATAATATAGAAAATGTACCAACTTCAAGTGTAGCTTTAGTTTTTGGTGCTAGTGTTTTTCGTAATGGTACTTTAAGTGGAGTTTTAGAAGATCGAGTAGAAACTGCGGTTGAATTATATAAAAATGATAAAGTAAAAAAAATACTTATGACGGGAGATAATGGTAGTAGCAAATACAATGAAGTTGTTCCTATGAAAGATTATGCTATAAGTAAAGGAGTTAATCCAGAAGATATTATTCTAGATTATGCAGGTTTTGATACTTATGATAGTTGTTATCGAGCAAAAGAAATTTTTGATTTGAATAATTATGAAGTGATAGCTGTTTCACAAAAATTTCATTTAAATAGAATTACATATATTTGTGAAAATTTAGGTGTAAAAGTTTATCCTTTGATTGCGGATAGACATAAATATGTTGATATTGATAAGATGATTTGGCGTGAAATATTTGCAAAGATTAAAGCATTTTTTGAAATTGAATTTTTACATTTAAAACCAAAATATTTAGGGGAAAAAGTAAATGTATTTTAGATTTTTGATTTCAGATTTAGCAGTTTAAATACTGTTTTTTTTAATCAAAAAATCACTGCAAGCATGGAGCAGTGATTTCTTTTTTCCGCTTTTTTTATTCTTGAGTTGTAGTTGCGGTTATATCTATAATAATTTCATTATTTTGTTCTTCTATTTGATTTTCTTCAATAATCATATCAGTTTCCTTGTTTGTTATTGATTCTGTAGTTGTAGTTATTTTAATATTATTTGTTTCATTTTCTGGTATGTCAACTTCAACATTATTACTGTATTCTATACATTTTGTGTTTTCTACTACACAAACTCTAATATAACCTTTGCCAGCTGGTAGTCCTGTCCAATATTTATCGCGATAACTTTTTCCTCTTTCAAACCACATATAACCAGGATGAATCGGATTTTCGGTTTTATCATAAATTAAGCGATAAGAAGCTGCTTTTTTACTAATTTCTTCATTTACTGTCCAATAAACATCGACTGTGCCGTCAGTGTTTACTTCAGCTCTAGCTTCAATTCCGTTTAATGCTTTTGTATCTTGTTTTGTATCATCTACTATATTTTCAAAAGCAGATTTTGAGTTTGTGTTTTCTTCATTTTGATTATTAGTAGTTGCTTTTTCACAACCACCGCCAATTAAAATTAGGAGGAAAAGAGCAATCAGAGAAAAATTTAGTTTTTTCATAGATTTTAAATTAATCTGCTAATATTTGTCGGTTTGTCTGTCTGTTGAAAGACAGTTAAACCAACAAGCAGGGAATAAATTAAATGTTTTTTATTTTCTATTTTTTAAAGAATTTTCCAAAGTTATTTCATCAGCATATTGTAAATCACTTCCCATAGCTAGACCTTTGGCTAATCTAGTTATTTTAATGCCTGGTTCTATTTTTTTGATTTGTTGTTCTAAAAACATCATAGTTGTTTCACCGTGCATATCAGGATTTAAAGCTAAGATTATTTCATTTATTTTGGTATTTTTTACTCTAATTAAAAGCTCCTGAATTTTTAAATTACGAATGGACTCATCTTCATCCGGATCGATAACTCCGCGTAAAATATGATAAACACCAGTATAAGCTCCAGTTTTTTCTAAATTTTCTATATGTTGTTGTTCAGCAACAACACAAATAGTAGATTGGTCGCGTTTATTGTCAGCACAAATTTTACAAGGATTAGTGTCAGAAAAACTCCAACAAGTTGAACAACTTTGAATATTATTAGAAATTTCTTTTAAATTTAAAACCATTTCTGCGACATCTTTTTTTCCAGATTTTAATAAATGAAAAACAAATCTTTCAGCAGTACGACGACCAACACTTGGTAATTTAGAAAAATTTTTTATAAGTTGTTCAATTGTTTTTGGGTACATTTGTTTAATTTATTCCTGGAATATTTGGTAAACCGCCCATTTCTTTCATTTTCATAGCCATAACTCTTTGAATTTTTTTAAGAGCATCTTTATGAACCTCTTTAATTGTCTCTTCTAATTTATTTTTTTTATCAGAATTCAAAAAAGAAGTTTCAATTTCAATTCCAGTCATTTCTAAATTTCCGTCTAAAGTTATTTTTACACCATTTTTCTCTGAACTTACTGATTCTTGAGCTAATTTACTTTGTAATTCTTTAGCTTGATCGCGTAAATCTTTGAATTGTTTTAATTTGTTAAACATAAATAAAAATTAAAAATAAATAAATTTAAAATTGCTTTAGTTTTCAGAAAAAGAATTAGTATTTTCAGAACTAGGAATTGCTGAATTCATAAAATGAGTGTCTAAATCACGATAACTGGCTTTTTCAGCATCAAAAAATACTCTAACTTTTCCAGTTGGACCATTTCTGTGTTTAGCTATATGTACTTCACCAATATTTAATTCATCTGGTGGAATATCTTCAATTCGATAATTTCTATCAGCTGATTTTCGGTAAATAAATAAAACTAAATCAGCATCTTGTTCTATACTTCCAGATTCACGCAAATGAGCAAGTTTTGGGATAGCTGGTTTATTTTGTTCTACCGCACGTGACAATTGAGATAAAGCTAAAACTGGTACATCTAATTCACGAGCAATTCCTTTTAAATTACGACTGATCTCAGCTACTTCTTGTACACGATTATCACCATTTCTTTTATCATGTGAATCCATCAGTTGTAAATAATCAATAATTACCAGTCCAAGTCCATGTTCTGCTTTTAAACGACGACATTTTGTTCTAATTTGCATAACATTACTGTTTGCATTATCATCAATAAAAATTGGAGCTTCAGATAAAATTCCCATAGCTTGACCTAATCTAGGAAAATCTTGACTGTCTGGTCTGTCAGATAAATTTCCTGTACGAAGTTTCCACAAATCTATTCCAGCTTGAGCACATAATAAACGGTCAACTAATTGTTCTTTACTCATTTCTAAAGAAAAAATACCGACTGGAACTTTTGCGTTTACAGCAGCATATCTAGCAAAATCCAAAGCTAATGAAGTTTTACCTACAGAAGGTCGAGCAGCTAAAATAACCAAGTCTGATTTTTGGAATCCTGCTATAAGTTTATCTAAATCTTTGAATCCTGTTGGTACACCTCTTATTTTTCCTTTTTCTCGATGTAACTCATCAATTCTTTCAAAAGCTGAATTTAAAACATCTTTGATAGCAATAAAATTGTTTTTAACATGAGTTTGAGCCACACCAAAAACTTGTTGTTGTGCTAAATCTAACAAAGTATCAACATTATTTTCGTCTTCTTTGTAACCAAGTTCAGCGATTTCTTGAGCTGAATGTAACAATTGTCTCAAAATATATTTTTTAGTGATTATTTTGGCATATTGTTCTACATGAGATGCAGTTGGTACAGAGTTGCTTAATTCAATTAAATAAGGTTTACCACCAGTTTCTTTTTCTTCATTTTTTTCTGCTAAACGGTTGGCAACTGTCAAAACATCTATAGGCTCCCCATTATTATAAAGTTCAGTCATTGTTTCGTATATTTTTTCGTGACTTTTTTTATAAAAAAAACGCGGATTCATCAAATCAGCTATTTTTATCATGGCATCTTTATCTAACAAAATAGAACCTAGAAACGATTTTTCGGCTTCAATATTTTGAGGCGGTATTTTTTCTTTAACTGTAATATCAGTCATATTTTTATTTTTCAAATATATCTTACATTATTTAAAAATTATATTCAAATTGAAGCAGTGGAGAGACTGTGGGTTTTCTGTTGACAAAAATTCATTTTTTTACATTGAATTTTTTGTGGCTATTTTCCTTATTTGTTATCTAAAAAGATTAGACTTTCAAAGTTAAAAATAGTATAATATTAAAAATATGAAAATTTGTATTATAAACAATTTATATCCACCTTTTGCTCGTGGTGGGGCTGAACAAGTTGTAAAAAAGACTGTAGAAAATCTCTTAGAAAAAGGACATGAAGTTGTTTTGATTAGTGGCTCTCCACAAGGGGAATATAGTGAAAGAAAAGAAAAATTAAAAATATACAGGATAAAACAGAAAAATATTTTTTATTACACCGATGCTCATAAATATAATATTTTTTTACGATTTATTTGGCACATTTTTGATATTTTTAATTTTTCAGTAAAAAATAAAATTAAAAGTATTTTGATTAAAGAAAGTCCAGACGTTGTGCATACTCATAATTTGATGGGGCTTAGTTTTTTGCTTCCAAAAATGATTCAAGAAATGCATTTACGTCATGTTCATACTGTTCATGATGTCCAATTAGCTGAGCCAAGCGGAATAATTTTAAAAAACAAAGAAAAAACTTGGCGTTATACAGGCTGGCCGACAAAAATTTATATTTTTATCATGAGAAGACTGTTTGCTTCGCCTGAAGTTGTTATCTCTCCTTCAACTTTTTTGTTAGATTTTTACAAAAGTCGTGGATTTTTTCCTAATTCAAAATTTGCTTTGTTAAGAAATCCTTTGACAGTTGATTTTGAAATTAAAGAAAAAAAACCTTTGCAAAATACATCAGCTACTTTAGGAGAAGAAAAAATAAATTTTTTATATTTAGGACAAATTGAAGAACATAAAGGGATTTTTTTACTTTTAGAAGCTTTTGCCAGTTTGGATAAAAAAATTCAAGAAAATATCCGTCTTTATGTAGCTGGTATTGGTTCGAAATTTTTGACAGTAAAAGAAAAATACCGACAAGATAATATTTTATTTTTAGGTAAAATAAAAAGAAATGAATTAGCTAATTTATTTTCTAATATTGATGTCATGATCGTGCCTTCTCTTTGTTATGAAAATTCTCCTACGGTTATTTTTGAAAGTTTGTATGCTAAAATTCCAGTTTTGGCAAGTAATATAGAAGGTATTGCCGAATTAATTGCTGAAGGCGAAAATGGTATAACTTTTGTTGCGGGTGACATAAAAAATTTACAAGAAAAAATTATTTATCTTGTTAAAAATAAAGAAAAAATAACAGAAATGCATAATAGAATTTCTAGTATTTTACAAGATGATGGAATTTATATTTCAAAACTTGAAGAAATTTATAAAAAATAATATTTGGTTTTTTATGAAAATTAAAACTGAAAAAAGTTTGAAAATTTTGTATTTTTTAGGTTTAAGTTTGGCTTTAGCCCATGCTTTGCCAAGTTATATCCAATCATCTTTTTTGGAAAATTATCTTAGTATTTCTTTATTAAGTATTTTTTTTGTAGTTGTAAATTTAATTTCTTTTTTCTTTATATTATTTTATCCGCATTTAATTTTGAAAAAGAAAAATTTTAATTTAACTTTAAAAATGGCCTTATTATCTTTTTTGGCTTTTTTCTTTTTAAGTTTTTTTGAAAGAAATGTCTGGGTTTTATTTTTTTTGTTCATGTTATATTCAGTTACTTTAAATTTACTTTGGATAAATTTGGATTTATTTGTAGAATTTTTTACTAAAAATAAGTCAACTGGTAAAACTAGAACTGTTTTTTATACTTTTTTAAATTTTGGTTGGGTAATTTCTCCTGTTTTATCAGCTTATTTAGTAAAACTAAATGATTATAAATTTGTTTTTTTAATTTCAGCTTTAGTTTTAATTCCTTTTATTTTTGTACTTTTAAAAAATAAAAAAATTTTAGATATAGAACCTGATTTTGAAAAAATAGATTTAAAAGCAAATTTTTTAAAACTTTTTAAAAATAAAAATTTACGTTCGATTTTTATTTTAGCTTGTTTTTTACAAATTTTTTACAGCTCAGCAGTTATTTATATTCCGATTTATTTGCATGAATATTTAGGTTTTTCCTGGTCAATTTTAGGTATTTTGTTTACGATTATGCTTTTACCATTTATATTAGTTGAAATTCCAGCTGGAATTATTGCTGATAGATATTTAGGTGAAAAAGAAATTCTATCTTTTGGTTTTGCAATTTTAATTTCAGCTTTATTTTTATTTTATTTTACTAATTCTGTGAATCCATTTGTTTGGGGGACTATTTTGTTTATGAGTCGTATCGGAGCAGCCTTAGTAGAAGCAATGCGTGAAACTTATTTTTTTAAAATTGTGGATGTTAAAGATATGACATTAATCAATTTATTTAGAACATCGACCCCAATTGGTTATCTGATCGGTTCACTGATCGGTTCCATTGTTGTTTATTTATTCTCTTTGCAAGATTTGTTTTTAGTGGTTGCTTTATTATTTTTGTGTAGTTTTTATTTTGTAACGGTTTTAAAAGATACAAAGTAAAACATATTAAAAAAAAATAACCTGAAAGTAGGTTATTTTATTTTTTTAAAATCTAATTCTTTATAATTAGTATTTTTATCGTGTTTACGTTTGAAGTGAAAATTTAGAATTTCCATAATTATTATTTCAGCAGTGGTATTTATTAAACAGTTTTCTTTTAAATGTCCGCCAATTATTTTCCCTTTTTTATCAGCCAGAGAAATGTGTAAATGAACACCATCAGGAGATAAAGTTCCAGATAAAGAAATAATTTCAAATTTTTCACTAAAATTTTTTATATTTTCTTCGGCCAGACGAATGGTTGCTTTTTTTAAACTTCCGACACAGGTCAAGATTATTCCTGCTTGAATTTTATTTTTTTTAATATATTTTTTTATTGACAATTTTAAATCTTGATTTGGATTTAATTTTAAAATATGTATTCTGTTAGTTTGAAAATTATTTTTATCTTTCATATTCAAAAATATAAATTTTATTATCGCCAATTTCTTGCCAACTGTCAGCTGTTTGTTTGGCTCCGGCAACTATTTTGTCAAACTTACTCCAATACCAATTTACTACAAAATAAACTTTATTCACGCCAACTAAATCCATGGCTTTGATAGCAGTTTCTCTTTTTTGTCCCTCATAAAGCATTTCCTCATAAATTTTGTAAGTAATTGAACTTTGAGGCATTGAATAATAATAAAGTGCACCATGTTCAGTCGTAAAATATTTAGCAAATGGATATTCAGTTAAAGCTGAAACTCCAGTTATGATATTTGTTAAAACTAAATAATTATAATCATTATTTTGATTATGAATATACTCTACAGCTTCATAATCGTATTTTGTAGCATTGAATCCTGATTGGACTACTTTGGGATTGTTTTGAGGATATTGTAAGTAAAGAGAAATTGAAAGTAAAATTGAAACTGAAAAAATAAAAATAAAATTTAAAAATTTTTTTGCTAAATATTTAGACAAAAAATCATAAAATAATTTTCCTAAATTATAAAAACCAAGTATGGTGAAAGGAAGCAAAAAAATAATTCCACAAACTGTTAATCGCAACGCATAATTTCCTTGTTCCAAAACATTTGAGTTTTGAAAAGTAAATAAAGAGGTCAGGATAAAACTAGAACCAGTTAAACAGATAAAAAATAAAATTGGTAGATAATCAAAAATAGTTTTTTGTTTTTTGCTTATAAAGCCCCAAGCAGTTAAAAAAATAACAAGAATTGTGATTGTAATTTGCCAATTATATAAAACTTCAAACAAAAAAGGGGAATTATTATTATACCAAAAAGGTCGTTTAAAAAGATCAAAAAATAAACCAAAATTTTTAAAGGGATTAATAATTTCCGGCAAAGGATTGTTTGTTAAAAATAATCTAGTTGAAAACATCAAAATTGGGGCAAACAAAACTAAAATTGCTGAGGAAAATAAAAATACATCTTTAATTTTTTGATTAACAGTATTTTTCAAAATGATATTTAAAATAACAAAAATAAAAATTGCAAGTCCAGTAAGTGGGTGAGTAGCAATCGCTACGATACTTAATAGAAGGGGAATCCAAACAGGTAAAATATCCTTACTATAAGATAAAACACAAAAAACTGTTAAAATATTTATTAATAAAACTAAATTATAGGGTGTGGTTAAATGAAAAGAAAAATAAAAAATAAATGGAATTAACCAAACAAAATTAAGCGCGATTTTTTTTGATAAATTGAACACTTTTGTTAGACAGAAATAAATAATATAAGTTAGACTAAGTGCACTTAAAATTGGTACTAAATAAATATCTAAAAATTTTATTGGTAAAGCTGTAAGTTTGTGCAAAAAAACTACGAAACCATATTGACCAATATAAAAAGGTTCTTTTGGCAAAATGAAACCATTTTCCGCAATCCAAGTTTCGCTAGCACGATGAATAAATCCATCAAAACCATAGCCAATTTTATACAAAATAGATGTAATAGAATAAGTAAAAAATAAATGTATAGAAGTTAAAAATATATTTTGTTTGATGTTTTTACTTTGAAAACAAATATAAATTAAAACAGCTGTTGTCAATGTGTAAAATAAGAAAAATTTATAATCGACAAATTGCCAAGGTGTGACTATAAGTTCATCACTACGATATTTGATTAGAGTAAAAAAAAGATTCATTTCTAAAATTAAAAATATCAATGTCAAAAATATCTGAGTAAAATTTTTGTTTTTATGTTTTGTCCACTTTGGAGTTTTGAATAATAGAAAAAAAATCGGTAACGAAAAAACTGTTGCAACTGTAAAATTGTCTATTTTGTAAAGATAATAAAAAATTCCGTTTAAAATAGAAAGTAAACACAATAAAAATAAAACTCCCCAAAATATATTCAAATTCTGTTTTTTATCTAAGATCAAAGTAATTTTTTTAGCAATTATTAAAGTATAGAAAAAAAATATAATTATTCCTAAAAAAATATTATGAAAATAGAAAATATTAGCAATTCCACAAAATAAGATTGTGAACAAAAAAAGTTTTTCTTTCATATTCTTTGTTTTCAGTTTTTTTGCTATAATTAAATAAAGTTTTAAACTATTGTCATTTTATCTTAAAATATGATTTTTTTCAATCGTTTTATAAAAGAGCATCAGGAAATGTTTGAATTTCTAGCTAGTGATAAATTGCATCTCCATGATACTTTTATGGCTAAAACTTTTTTAAAATTGATTCCTCAAAAAGTTACTCCTAACCAAATTACACTTTTGCGTGTTTTTTTGACTCCAATTGTCTTTTATCTTATCTACCAAGTTGATTATTATTTTGGAACGATTTTATTTTTACTAGTGGCTTTTACTGATGTTTTAGATGGATCTTTAGCAAGAACCAGAAATAAAATTACCAAATTTGGAATGCTGTTTGATCCACTTGCTGATAAGTTTTTGATTTTTTCAATGGTTTTAATTTTAGTTTTCAAATATTTACACTGGTTTATTGGAGTAGCAGTTTTGAGTTTAGAAATAATTTTTATCATTGGAGCTGCAGTGGCTAAAATAAAATTTAAAACAGTTAAAATGGCAAATCTTTGGGGTAAAATAAAAATGCTTTTACAAGTTTTAGCAGTTTTTGCAATATTATTAGCTTTACTTTTTGAGCAACCAACTTATTTTAGTATCGCAACTGGACTTATGGGTTTATCAATAGGTTTTGCATTGATGAGTTTATTTAGTCAAGGAATTTAAAAACTAATAAAAAGTATAAAAAAAAGACCCCAACCGAATCTGCACCTTTTATCTCTTATCATTGTGACTAAAAGATTAAGGTGGTCTTTGATTCGGTTGAGGAAGGTAATTCCTCTCAGGATCTATACCTTTCTCTTCACACCTTTAATCAGGATAGAAGATCGAGGTAATCTCAGACCGCTAAGAGGGTTGTGGGTTATATATCCAACAGACACCAACATTAAATATAATAATATAATTTATTTTTTTTGTCAAATTTTAGTATTGACTTTCTTTTTTTATTTTGTTAATCTTAGAAAATTAATTTTGCACATTATAATTTATAAAAAAGGAGAGAAGAATGAAAATGTTTCTAGATTTTTTTAAAAAAAAATATGAATGGCTCAGAGATTTTTTTGAACCGACTTGCGAATTTTTGTTTCCAAGATACATTAAAATTGGCAACAAAAATTTTTTGTTGGTAACTGCCAATAGGATAACTATTGGTAGAACCGTTTTGGTTGTTCCATTTGCCTTTGTATTTGGATGGAACAAAAAAATCGCTCTTGGGATTTTTATATTCTCTGTAATCTTTGATTTTGTGGATGGTCTTGTTGCTAAAATTCACAAGAAACAAGGATACCAAGATAATGAAGATCTAGGAGCGTTTTTGGACGCTTTTTTAGATAAAGTTTTTTGGGTCTGTGCTTGTTTGATTGTCTTGGCTTTTCATGATTATAAAAATTTTTCATTAATTTTAAATATTGAAGTTTATACAATTTCAAGTTTTTTAATGATTATTGAAATAATTTTAGGAGTCATAAGACTTCAAGATTTTTTTGCTAATAAATGGCAAAGAGAACTTGATTTTCTTAAATCAAGTAAAGATCTAAGAGCAAAGATGTCTGGAAAACTCAAAATGTTTTTAGAGTGTCTCGGTTTGATCTTTCTAATACAAGAACTTTATTTTGTCGGTTTATTTTGTTTGATTTGGGCAATTCCTTTCGGAATCAAATCAATTTTGGATAAAATAAAATAGGGGGAGGTATAAATTTTTATAAAAAAGCCGTTGGTGATTAAGCCAGCGGTATTTTTTTTAAATCTTCAATTCCAATCTAAAATTTATTGTCCTTTTCCTCGTAAAATTACATTAATAGTTTTAAATACAATCGTAATATCTAATAAAAGAGATCTATTTTTTATATAATACAAATCATATTGTAATTTTTCTAGAGAAGTTTCAATATTATCAGTATAATGTTGGTTTACTTGTGCCCAGCCTGTAATTCCTGGTTTTATTATATGGCGTAAATTGTAAAAAGGCATTTTTTTATTTAATTCTTCAATAATTTCTGGTCTTTCCGGTCTGGGACCGATAAGTGTTAGATCACCTTTAAATAAATTTATTATTTGTGGTAATTCATCAATTCTACTTTTACGTAAAAAATGTCCAATTTTGGTTATTCGATTATCTTTTTTAATTGCAAATTCAAAACCATGAGTTTCGGCACTGCCATCTTTTGATAAAACATACATCGTTCTAAATTTACACATTTTGAATTTTTTATTTTGTAAGCCTGTTCTTGTTTGTTTAAAAAATATAGGACCTTGTGAATCAAGTTTTATCGCTAGTGCTATTATTGGAAATAATAATAGAAATATTCCACTTAAAAAAGTTGCTGCTAAAATATCAACAAAACGATTAAAACGATTTTGAAATGGTGTTGGCATGTTTTGTAGATTTTCCAAAAACCAAGCTTCGCAAAAAACATTTGGGGAAATTCGTCCTGTAATATTTTCATAGAAATTTGCTAAATCTATTATTTGTTTATTTTCTAAAAAAATTTTGTACAACTCATTTTCGTTTGTTTCTTTTGTTGTGGTTTGCGTCTTGGTTTCATCTTTGACAATAACTATATCTATATTTTCTTCTTTCACTACTTCGCTTAATTTACGGTTAGTAATTTCATTTTCAAAAATAATAAAACCTAGTTCTGGATTTTCTTTGATTATTTTTTTTAATTCACGGCTATCATTATTATCATCTACAAAAATTATTTTTTGATTAAAACTTTTTATTAAAGTTTTTTTAAAAAAAAGACGCCAAAAAAATAAAAAAGAAAAAGCAGTAATAACATTTAAAAATAAAATTGTTTTTGGAGCTATAGAAAAAGGTAATAAATAGAAAAAAACAATACCTATCAAAAAAGAGAAAAAAGCCGAAAATAAAATATCAAGACCAAATTTACCGTTTTTTAATTTATTTATTTTATACATTTCATTTATATAATTGACAAAAATCCAGATGATAAACAATAGAAAAAATATTGGTAAAAGAGATAAAATAGTTTCTTTGTTTGGTAAATTCAAATAACGTAAAAATAAAGCCAAATAAAAGGCTGTTAAGAAGCAAAATAAATCACCACCCAAAAGAATTAATTGTTTGATTCGATAATTATGTTTCATGTTGCTAAAATGCTTGATTTTTTATATAATATGATTAGTAAAACAATTTAATATTAACAAAATTATGAAGAAAAAACAAGCTTTATTTTTTCTGTTTATTTTTCTTGGTCTTTCGTCTTGCTTATTATTAGGAATAATAAAAGTTGAGGCACGCGATCCTTATGTAAAAATAAACAATGGAGAAACTCTAACTGACACTAGAAAAGTAAAATTATATATTGCGGGCCCTTCTGATACAAAACAAATGAAGATTTCTAATGATTCTGAATTTGAAGATGCTGAATGGGAGGAATACAAAACTAGAAAAACTTGGTGTTTGGATTATGGTAAAGGTAATAAATATGTTTATATACGTTTCAAAGATTCTGATGGGGATATATCAGAAGTTTATAGTGATTATATAAAATTAGATGTCGCTTCAAATATGTCAGTTGATTTTGAAATTGAGTCTGGAGAAACTGAAACAAAAAGTTTAAAAGTTAAATTGACTATTTCTTGGTCTAAAGGTGTGGAAATAATGAAAGTTAGTGAAGATAAAAATTTTAAAGATGCTGACTGGGAACCAATAAATAAATATCGTTATTGGTATTTATCTGGTGAAAAGGGAGACAAAACAATTTATATAAAATTTAAAGATGCTGCTGGTAGAGAAAAAGTTGTTTCTAAAAAAATTTATTATTCAGCAAATTTAACTGAAATAGAAGCTGGAACTTTATTGAAAGGTACTAGTAGCGAAGTTTTTTATATGGGCTATGACCAAAAAATACACCCAATTTATAATGCTAATATTTTTTATTCATGGTTTCAAAGTTTTGACGACGTAAAGTATGTTAGTGATGCAAAAATAGATCAAATGCAGATTGGCATTCCTCTTTGTCCAAAACCAGGAACTTGGCTTTTAAAATTTAAAGGACTTTCAGATGTTTATACTGTTGAACCTGGTTGTGTTTTGACTCATTTACGTTCACCAGCTGAAGCAAGTATTTATTATGGTCCAAATTGGGGAACAAGAATAATCGAATTGGATTTAATTATGCGTAGTTATTTTACAATTAATTTTCCTAATGCCACGAAATTAAGTGAAGATGATTGTGAATATTGCGTGGATGAATATGATGATGAAAATGATGACGACGATGATTATTATAGTAATAAAATTTATGTTCATAAAGTTTGCAGTAACAGTGCAATTTATAGTGTTGATAAAGATAAAGATGGAGTAGTTGAAGAAATAGAAAAAAAATATGGAACCAGTGATACTATGCGGGATAGTGATGGAGATGAATTATCAGATTATGAAGAAATTTATTATGTTTATAGTGATCCAAAAAAAGCAGATAGTGACGGTGATGGTTATAAAGATGGCTTAGAATTAGCTCATGGTTATAATCCGTCAGGTCCAAAAAAAATAGAATCAATTCCAGAAAATTCTTATATTTACCCAAAAGGCTCTCTAATTAAAGATAAAAAAAACGGCTATTATTATTATCGAGCTAATGATGGAAAATTTTATTTAGTTAGCAAAAAAAATACTGATAAAAATTTTAAAGCCAACAGTTTTAATGACCGTTTTGTTATCAATGAGACTTATGATATAGTTTTTTCTAGCTCAGGAAATTTAGGTACTAGTCGAGATGAAACTTATAAACCAAAAATTTTAACTGATAGTGGAAATTTGATAGATTTATAATTATGTTTTTCAAAAAAATAAAAATATTTTTTTTATTTTCATTCTCCATTATTTGTGGAATGTTTTTTTTGTTTCCGATATTAGTAAAAGCACAAAGAACAAACGATCCATTTTTAGAACAATGGGCTTATTCTGATATTGGTCTATATGAAGCTTGGAATTATACCACTGGTTCAAAAAATGTTATTGTAGCTATAATTGATAATGGTTTTGATTTTAAACATCCTGATTTAAAAGATAATTTATGGTATAACAAAGGTGAAATTGCAGATAACGGTATAGACGATGATAAAAATGGCTATATTGATGATATAAACGGTTGGAATTTTTATAAAAATAATAATGAGGTTAGAACTGATATAGAAAATTTTTCTTCATCTCAATTTACCAGTGGAATTTATAATCATGCCACTTATGTCGCTGGGATTATTGGTGCTACTGGTAATAATGGAATTGCTGGTTCTGGTTTAAATTGGCAAGTAAGTTTAATGAATTTAAAAGTTGTTGATGAAAGAGGAATTGGTGGTTTAAAACAAATAGAAGAAGCTATCTTTTATGCAGTAAATAATGGTGCTCAGATTATAAATATTAGTATTGTGGGTAATGATAACAATGAAGAAATAAATTTAAAAAATGCAATTGATTATGCTTATGAAAAAGGAGTTTTAGTTGTCGCTGCAGCTGGAAATGATATGTATAATTTAGATGAAAATCCTCGTTACCCTGTTTGTTCAGATGAAGATTCAAATATAGAAAAAGTTTTAGGAGTAAGCGCGATGTTTAATAATCATCATCTAGCTTTTTTTTCTAATATTGGAAAATGTGTGGACATCACAGCTCCAGGGACTGATGTTACTTCTACAATGTTTTTTATAAAAAATAAAAAAGACGAAACAAAAATATTACTTGAAAATAGTTTAGACGGAACTTCTTTTGCAACTCCTTTTGTCAGTGGTGCAGCTGCGCTTATAAAATCAATAAATTTAAATTGGACAGCCAAAGATATTATTGAAATTTTGAAAACAACTGTTCACCATACTTTAGGTCAGGATGAAAATGAATATAATAATTTATTTGGCTATGGTCTTTTGCGAGTGGACAATGCTGTAAAATATGCCATTGAAAAGAAAAACGAAATTATAAAAGACAAAATGATTTTTATTGATAAAACTAATGGTAAATACGAAAAACGACTTAGTTCAAAAATTGATTTTGGTTTGTCACAAAATGATATTTTTAAAAATTTTCAAACAATTGAATTAACCAAAATTAATGATGAAGATCGTTATGTACTTTTTAAAAAAAATGAAAAAAATTATGAAGTTTATTTGCTTGATTCTGATTTTAATTTTTTGGGAAAAAAGATTTTGGATTTACAAGGAGAATGGAATTTTACTTTAGCTGATGTTTATTCTACTTCTAATCCAGAGATTGTCGCTGCACCAAATTTTTCCTCTGATATTTATTTAAAAGTTTTCAATTTTGAAGGTAAAAATATTAAAAATTATAAAAAAGAAGAAAAACATGATTCTGCTTTTGTAAAGACAATAAAGAATTTTAGCAAAAAAGATTATCTTTCTTTAGTTTTTAAAAAAAATGGTCAGACTTATATTGAAGAATTGGATAAAGATTTTGGTTTATTAAATAATTTTAGTTTAAAAGATTTTGATTTTAATAATTTTGTTTTGACAAATATTGATTCAGACTATGAACAAGAATATATTTTTAGCTCTAAAATAGGGGATATTAGTAAGATTTTTTTGGTCAATAATCAAAAAGAGTATGGTAATTTTGTTATTTATCCTTTAAAATATAAACAAGGCTTCTCTTTGTTTTTATTTGATTATAATCATGATGGAAAAGAAGAATTGATTTTGACAGCTAAAACAATGCCAAATAGAATTTACAATTTTACTTTTTCATTAGATAAAATCGATTTAAATTTAATAGCTGAATGGAAAACTTTTGCAGATAATTTATTTTTTTTACCAAGTAAATAATTTTATTTTTTTAAATATTTTTTATGAATAATACACCAATTTTTGAGAAAAAAAATGTGATAGTCACTGGTGGTGCTGGTTTTATTGGTTCGCATCTTTGTGAAAGACTTCTCAAAGAAGCAAAAGTAATTTGTATTGATGATTTATCAAATTCCAATTTAAATAATATAAAACATTTATTACAATATCCTGATTTTGAATTTATACGTTATGATGTTAATAAAAAAATTGATATTCAATCTTTTCCAGAATTGGATAAATTTAAAGTTAGATTTCAAGGAATTCAAGAAATTTATCATTTAGCTTGTCCAACTAGCCCAAAAAATTTTGAAGATTATAAAATACATTCTTTGCATGCTAATTCTCGGGCTATGGTAAATACTTTAGATTTGGCTGTAGAATATAAAGCCAAATATGTTTTTGGTTCCAGTTCTGTAATTTATGGTGAGCCAAAAGTTTTTGGTGAAGTTTTTTCCGAAGAATATGAAGGAATCGTTCATCATTTAAGTCCACGTGCTTGTTATGACGAAGGCAAAAGATTTGCTGAAACTTGTGTTGATACTTACAGACAAGTTTTTAAAATAGACGCAAAAATTGCCCGTATTTTTACTGTTTATGGACCAAGAATGAAATTACGCGATGGTCTTTTGATTCCAGATTTTATTTTGGATGCTATTGAAGGTCGTGATTTAGTAATTTATGGTGATGATTCAATGGAACAATCACTATGTTATGTCAGTGATTTAATAGATGGTTTAGTTCGTCTTATGTCATCTGATGAAGATGTAAAATTAATAAATTTGGGTTATGATCAGGCTTATAAAATTGGTGATATTGCTAGAAAAATAATTGAAATGACTGGTTCTAAATCAAAAATAAGATATGAAGCTCCTTTAGTATTTTTGAGCAAAAAAGGAGTGCCTGATCTGCGAGCTGCTAAAGAAAAATTAGGCTGGCTTCCACTTATCAATATAGAAACTGGACTTAGAAAAACTATTGATTATACTATTGCTAATAAAGAATTATTATAATTTCTATGTTTATTGCGATTGTACCAGCTTTTAATGAAGAAAAAAGAATTACAGAAGTAATTTCTAATCTTTTAACTGTTGTGAATGAAGTTGTAGTTGTCGACGATTGTTCCTCGGATTTAACAGCTGAAAAAGCTGTTAGTGCTGGTGCTACTGTTTTGAGACATAAAATAAATTTAGGACAAGGAGCAGCACTCGAAACTGGTCATGAATATGCTAGAAAAAAAAGAGCTGATTTTGTTTTACATTTTGATGGCGATGGACAATTTTGTCCAGAAGATATTTTACCAGCTTTAAAACATTTAAAAGAAAAAAATTTAGATATTTTGCTTGGTAGTCGTTTTTTAGATACGAGAACAAATATTCCATTTGTAAAAAAATATTTTTTGTTTCCAGTTTCTAAAATTATAGACAAATTTTTTACAGGTTTAAAATTAAGTGATGTTCATAATGGTTTTAGAATTTTAAATAAAACAGCTCTAGAAAAAATTAGAATTAGACAAAACAAAATGGCTCATGCGACTGAAATTGTCGGTCAAATTAAAATTCATAAATTAAATTATGGTGAATTTCCAATCAAAGTTATTTATTACGAAACAGGGCAAGGATTTTTTGGTGGACTTAAAATTATTAAAGATTTATTTTTAAGTAAATTTTATTAGAATTTTTATGATTATTTTATTTCAAATTATTTTTATAGTTTTTGCTCTGTTCGCGATTTTTAATGTTTGGCAAAAATCTCAGCAAGGTTTTCTGGGGAAAAAAGGAAAATTTTTTTGGATTTGTTTTTGGTTATTAACTGTGTCAGTGATTATTTGGCCAGAAAGTGTCCAAAAAATTGCTGATTATTTAGGAATTGGTCGTGGTGTTGATTTAGTTATTTACAGTTCAATTATTATAATTTTTTTCGTTTTGTTTAAACTTAATATAAAAATTGAAGGATTGAAAAAAGATTTGACAAAAATTGTTAGACAAGATAGTTTAAAATAATTTTTTATGAAAATTGCGCATATTGTTTGTGTTTATCCTCCTTATACAGGTGGCATGGGAAATGTTGCTTTTGAAATGGCAAGTGGTTTGACTGATCTTGGTCATGAAGTTGAAGTTTTTACGCCTTTTTATTCTGAATTTGAATCTAAAATTGAAAAAGAAAAAACTGAAGATTTTGTTAATCGTCTGAAAACCCCATTTAAATATGGCAATGCCGCTTATTTGTCAGATTTAAAAAAAGAATTAAATAATTTTGATATTGTACATTTACATTATCCTTTTTTTGGTTCGGCCGGAATTGTTAAAAATTGGAAAATAAAAAATCCGGAAAAAAAATTGTTTATTACTTATCATATGGATAATCGTGGTGATGGTTTAAAAGGTTTTTTGTTTAAAATCAATGCTAAATTTGGATTAAAAAGAGTGTTAGCAGTTGCTGATAAAATTCAAGTTACTTCTTTTGATTATTTAAAAAATTCTGATGCTGGAAAATTATTTCAGAAAAATTCAAATGTCTTTTTTGAACTTCCTTTAGGTGTTGATACTGACAGATTTCAACCACGACAAAAAAATGAAGATTTATCTTTACAACTTAATCTGTCATTAGAAAAACCAACAATTTTATTTGTCGGTGGAATGGATAGTGCCCATTATTTTAAAGGCGTTGATATATTATTAAAATCACTTTTAATTTTGAAAAAAAATAATTTTGATTTTCAAGCTATTTTTGTCGGTGATGGAAATCTGCGAGAAGATTATGAATTGAAAGCAAAAGCTTTTGGTTTGAAAGATGCTGTTCGTTTTGTTGGTTCGATTAGTAATGAAAAATTGCCTTTTTATTATAATTTGGCTGATCTTTTTGTTTTACCTTCAATCAACCAAGCTGAAGCTTTTGGTTTAGTTTTACTTGAAGCCATGGCGAGTGGCGTTCCAGTTATTGCTAGTGATTTACCAGGAGTGAGAACAGTCGCTAATGATGGAGGATTTTTAATTAAACCAGGGGATTATGAAGATTTAGCAAAAAAGATTTTTATTTATTTTTCAGAAGATAGACAAGAATTAAAAAAACAAGTCAGGGAAGTGACAGAAGAAAAATATTCATGGAAAAATATAATTAAAAAATTAGAAGAAGAATATAAAAAAGTATGGAACAAATAATAGAAAGACCTAATATTTTTTTGGCAGAACAAAAAAATATTACAGATAATAAAAAATCAGAAATAAAAAGTGAAAACCAGATTAAAAAAGAATTGGCTTACTTATCTGAATTTGATGAAATGTTTCAAGAAAAAATGGAAGAACTGGCACAAAAAGAAAAAGAATATAGTTTGCAAGAATTGAGAGCCGTCACTTTTTTAGCAAATAAATATATCAAAGAGCACAATGAACAACTTGGTGTTAATTCTTATGATTTTCCAATTGAAAATATTATGTGGATGAATAATGATAACAAAAATAAAAATCTTTTTTCTTCACAAACAGTCGGTAATTATAACGATTTTGAACAAAAAATTGAAATTAAACGTTTTGCTGATGTCCCTAGATTGGAAATTATAATTCATGAACTTATCCATTTTCAATCTTCAGCAAAAAATCAAAAAAATGTTGCCGATTTTTCTAAAAGAATTTCTAGAATAGGTTTTAATTCTTTTTGGCTTTTTCCGCATAGAGAAGGAGAAGGAAAAATAAAAAATGTTTTGTCTGGTTTGGACGAAGCTATAACTGAAAAAATAAGTGATGAAATTTATCAGCAAAAAAAAGATTTTCTTTTGTCTGATCTCCAAAAAGATTATTCTGAAATTGAAAAAATAAGTGATGAAATTTCTATGCAAATAAAAAATCTTAGATTAGCCAAAATTAATTTAATGAATAAAGTAGGCGAAAAAGTTTGGTTAGAATATGTAAAAGAAGACCAAGATGTATTAAATGATTATCATAAATTTGGTGGTTTTGAAGGTGTAAAAAAATATTATTATGAATACACTGTAAAAGATTTTTCAGAAAATAAAAATAATTTTGTGGGAAATTCTTATTTAGGTGATAAAAAAGATAAAACTTCATATTTTGAAGAAATAAAAGTTTTAGATTTTATTTTGGACAAATTAGCTCAAAATAGTTTAAAAAATAAAAATATTTCTTTTGAAGAAGTAAAAAAAGAAGAGTGGCAAAACTTGCAAAAAGCTTTTTTTGCAGGAAATACTTTATATTTAAAAAAAATTGAATCAGTGCTGGGCCGTGGTTTTTTGCGAGAATTTGATAAAATTGTTAATGAAAAAAAAGAAAATAATGAAGCAGAATATTACAAAAAAATAAGTGAGTTTTTAAATAAAATTAATTAAAGATTTTTTTATTTTTAACTCTTGCAAAAAATATTTAAATTTATTATTATATTTTTAATTTAATATTTGGAGATCGCCCACCCGACACGCCTACAGCGAAGCCATGGCGGACGGGTCTAACGGTATGAAACATTCGGAGATCGTCTAATGGTAGGACAACTGGTTCTGGTCCAGTTTATCAGGGTTCAAATCCTTGTCTCCGAGCGAATAAAAAAAGAGAGTGTAAACTCTTTAAATAATTGACAAAAATAAAAATTTATGTTAAAGTAATCGGAACTTTTTTTACAGTATGTAAAGAAAGTCGCTCATTATGAATCAAAAAAAGGGGAGAAAAATGAAAGATTTAAGAGAAGCCCAAAAAGGAACATTCTTTTCAAAAATTAATGAAATTTTTGAGAGCGGCCAGTGGAAGGGGGAACCCACTGAAAAAATCGGTGAAGAAGAAAAAGTAATCGGTGAACTCACTGATTACGAAAAAGCAATCCTTTCAAGGAGAAATCAGCTCATAGAAGAGCTGAAAAAAATAAAAGAAGAACCGTTCAGTATCGTCAAAATTCAGGAAATTATTTCTAAAATTGAGACAATAGAGGGGGAGATCTCAATTGTAGATAAAATCTTCTGGAAAAGCCTTCATCAGAGGCTGTCCACTGATTTCGATACTATCGGAATCAGAGCGGGCTGGAAGATTGTCGGAAAAAATACAATAGAAAATTCCGACGATGATGTTCATGAACTGGGAGAAATCTTTTCTCTTATATCTAAAATAAGAGAAAATGTTCAGCATAACTGTGAAAAATGTCCAGTTTACGACAGATGTATTCTCCCCATCAAAAAGAAAAAAGAATAATTTTCTTTTTGTCTCATTTTATAGGCGCTCTTTGATGGGCGTCTTTTTATTTATATTATTTTTTGACTCTAAATCCATTTTTTGCTATAATAAATTCATTAATAATTAACTATTTTATATGGGAAAATTTAATAAAGGTTTAGTTTTAGGTGGTTTATTAGGAGCTGGACTTATGTGGCTTAGTGCTACTAAAAAAGGCAAAGAAGTCAGAGAACAAATGATAAATTATGCTTCTGAAGTTTATGAAGAAGTTAAAACAAAAATAATGGCTTCTGAAGGCTGGGAAAAACTTACTAAAAATGAATATTATAAAATTGTAGAAAAAATAGTTGATAAATACGCAGTCGAAAATGATTTAGCAGATACAATTCGTGATATGGTAAGTAAGATAGTAAAATCACAGTGGAGTAAAATTGAAACTGAAAAGAAAAAAAATAAATAAATTATAATTTGAAACGCTTTTGTAAAAAGGCGTTTTTTATTTCTTGACAAAAACATATTAAATTAGTATTATATAAATAATTGTTCTTTTTATATTTTTTATAAAAGACCTTTTGCAAGGTCAATTTTTGCTATATAGATTTTTTATGCAAGATAAAATAAAAATTCGTGGAGCGCGAGAACATAATTTAAAAAATATTGATTTAGATTTGCCACGAAATAAAATGATAGTTTTTACAGGTTTGTCTGGTTCAGGAAAGTCAAGCTTAGCTTTTGATACTATTTTTGCCGAAGGACAAAGAAGATACATAGAAAGTTTGTCTGCTTATGCTCGACAATTTTTAGGTGGAATGCAAAAACCAGATGTTGATGAAATTGATGGTTTGTCACCAGCAATCGCTATAGATCAAAAAGCACACAGTGCTAATCCTCGTTCAACTGTAGCAACAATTACTGAAATTTATGATTATCTTCGTGTTTTGTTTGCTAGAATTGGTGAACCACATTGTCCAATCTGTGGTTCTAAAATAGAAAAAATGTCAGTTGATGAAATATATAATCGAATTATTGAACAAAAGGAAAAAATCAAAACAACTAAAGAAATTTTAATTTTTTCTCCAGTCGTCCGTGGGCGAAAAGGTGAATATTATCAAATGCTTTATGACTTGTATAATTCTGGTTTTTTGGAAGTTAGAGTTGACGGGAAGATGAAAAGTTTAAAAGAGAGAATAGTTTTATCAAAAAATAAAAAACACAATATTGAGGTTTTAGTTGATAGAATTTTAAATATTAAAACTTGGACAAAAGATGAGGAACAAAGATTGTTTGAAGCTATTGAAACTGCTATTGATTTAGCTAATGGTTTGTGTACAGTAAATTTTGGTAAAGAAGAATTTATTTATAGTACTGAATATTCTTGTCCAAAAGATGGATTTTCTTTTCCTGAAATTGAACCTCGACTTTTTAGTTTCAATAGCCCGTATGGATATTGTGATTATTGTTCTGGTTTAGGTACAAAAGAATTATTTAGTGAAGAACCTTGCCCAAAATGTCAAGGAAAAAGATTAAATGAAAATGCTTTAGCAGTAAAAATTGCAGATAAAAATATTTGGGAAGTAACTAATCTGACTATTTCGGAAGCTAAAGTTTTTTTTGAAAAATTATTTTTTAATTTAAATAATAAAAAATTAGAGATTGCCAGTGGAGCTTTGAATGAAATTAACAATCGCTTAAATTTTATGTTTAATGTAGGACTTCATTATCTAACTTTAAACAGATCAGCTGGAACTTTGTCAGGTGGCGAGTCACAAAGAATCAGATTGGCTTCTCAAGTTGGCCAAAAATTGGTTGGAGCACTATATGTTTTGGATGAACCAACTATTGGTCTTCATCAAAAAGATAATAACCAATTAGTTTCAACTTTAAGAAATTTATGTGATTCTGGAAATACTATTATTGTTGTAGAACATGATGAAGATACAATTTTAACTAGTGATTGGATAGTAGATATAGGTCCAAAAGCAGGAATTCATGGTGGTAAAATAATTTATTCTGGACCTGTAAAAGAAATGTTAGAAAATAAAAAAAATGAAAATAAATATTTTGATTGCCAAGTTTTTGGTGATTACAAAAAATCTCTTACAGCCAAGTATTTGCGTGGTGAAGAAAAAATAAAAATTCCAGAAAAAAGACGAAAAGTTGATAATGATACACCAAAAATAAAAATTAAAGGAGCAAGCGAAAATAATTTAAAAAATATTGATGTAGAAATTCCACTCAAAAGATTTGTTTGTTTAACTGGTGTTTCTGGATCTGGTAAATCAACTTTGATGAATAAAATTTTATATCGTTCAGTATTTAATAAATTAAACAGAAGTAATAAAAGAGTTGGTAAACATAAACAAATTTTAAATATTGAGTATATAGATAAAATAATTAAAATTGATCAAAAAGCAATTGGTAAAACTCCACGATCAAATCCTGTTACTTATACTGGAGCTTGGACACATATTCGTGATTTATTTGCAGCAACTACTGAAGCCAGAATACGTGGATATAAATCAGGTCGTTTTAGTTTTAATGTACCTGGTGGACGTTGTGAACATTGTGAAGGAAAAGGACAATTAGAAATTGAAATGCATTTTTTGCCTAGTGTGTCTGTAGATTGCGAAGTTTGTAAAGGAAAAAGATTTAACAATGAAACTTTGCAAGTTCATTATAAAGATAAATCAATCGCGGATGTCTTAAACATGACAATAGAAGAAGCAGAAGAATTTTTTCAAGATATTCCAATTGTTTATGATAAATTAAAAGTTTTAAATGAAGTCGGATTAAGTTATTTAACTTTAGGACAATCAGCTAAGACTTTATCGGGTGGCGAATCACAGAGAATTAAAATTAGTAAAGAATTAGCAAAAAAAAGTACTAGTAAAACATTATATTTGCTAGATGAACCAACAACAGGACTTCATTATGAAGATGTAAAAAAATTAATTGAAGTTTTACAAAGATTAGTTTCTACTGGTAATACAGTTTTAGTTATTGAGCATAATTTAGAAGTGATAAAAAATGCTGATTGGATTATTGATCTTGGTCCCGAAGGTGGTGATAAAGGTGGGGAAGTTGTGGCAGTTGGAACCCCAGAACAAATAGCCATAAGCGGTTTTAGTGAAACAGGAAAATACTTAAAAAATAAATTAAAAATGCAAAATTAAAAAGTAAAAAGTCAAAAAATAATTTTAGATTTCTGATTCTAGATTTAAGATTTAACAATTAATTCATAAATCAAAAATCTAAAATCGAGAATAATCAAACTTTTGACTTTAGACTAAATTAATTTATTAATTTCTGTTATGATAAATTTAAATAAAATTTCCAATTCATCTGGTGTTTATAAATTTTATAATTCAAAAAAAGAATTAATTTATATAGGTAAAGCGACAAATTTAAAAAGTAGAGTTCGTTCTTATTTTGGTCCGCAAAAAACTAATCGGCCAATAGAACAAATGATTCATGAAATAAAAGAAATCAAAACTCTAAATACCGATTCAGTTTTAGAAGCTGTTATTTTGGAAGCAAATTTAATAAAAAAATATCAACCAAAATATAATATTGATGGTAAAGACGATAAATCTTGGAATTATATTTTGATTAGTAAAGAAAAATATCCGCAAGTCAAAACTATGCGTCAGCATGAATATGTTTTGTTACAAAAACAAGATGAAAAAAAAATTATTAAACAATATAAAAAAATTTTTGGTCCTTATCCAGGATTAAAAACAAAAGAAATGATGAATATTTTACAAAAGATTTTTCATATATCTTTTTGTCAGCCAGGTTCTCGTCGGGCTTGTTTGGATTTTCAAATTGGACGCTGTCTCGGAGTTTGTACTGGTAAAATTTCAGTTCAAGATTATAAAAATAAAGTGATTAACCCTTTAATAAATTTTTTAAATGGCAATAAAAAAGGTTTAATTAAAAAATTAGAAAAAAAGATGAAAACAGAGGCTAAACAAAATAATTTTGAAGAAGCTGCCAGATTAAGAAACCAAATTAATAATTTAAAAAAAATTTACGATGTTACTTTATTAAATAAAAATTTTGTTAGTAATAATATTGAAAATCAAAATTTTATTAAAAGGGTTGAAGCTTATGATATTTCTAATTTAGGTGAAAAAAATAAAGTCGCCAGCTTAGTCGTATTTGAAAAAGGTTTAGCAGTGAAATCTGATTATCGAAAATTTAAGATAAAAAGTGTCAGTGGACAAAGTGATGTTGATTGTCTGAAAGAAGTTTTTGAAAGAAGATTAAAATATTTTAAGTTTAATTCAAAAAATAGTTTTTCTATAAAACCGGATTTGATTTTAGTTGACGGTGGTAAACCCCAAGTAAATACAGTGCAAAAAATTCTAAAAGAAAATGATTTGGATATTCCACTTATTGGAATTGCTAAAGGTAGAGAAAGAAAGAAAAATGAATTTATTTTGGGAACAAAAGATAGGGAAGTTATAAAATGGATTTTTAAAAATCAAAAAATTTTGATTCAAGCTCGTGATGAAGCTCATCGCTTTGCGATAACTTATCAGAGAAAACTTATGAACCAAATAATTTAGGATTTTAGAATTAAGAATTAAAGATTTTTCATTTTTTAAAATCATAAATCTGAAAGCCTAAATCTAAAATTTATCATTGACATTTTACAATAATTTTGATAGGTTTTTATTAGTTATTTTACAATTTATTTTTTTTGGAGGAGAGAACCATGTATTCAAAAAAAACACAGCAAGATCTTGTTAATTTGTTAGAGAAACTTAAAGGAGAAAAAAATATTGATAATATTGTTTTTTCTCTATTTGAAAAGAATCTTGCAGTTTTAACCGCTGTCGATGAAAAAACAGGAGTTTCTTTTTTTGCGGCTCTTGTTTCTTTAGGAAAAAGTTGGTTGGTGTGTAATGCTATAAAGAGGTTGCATACAGAATGGGATGATTGGACAGAAGAAAGATTTTCTTTGGCTTTTAAAATGGATAAAAGTGGGGCATACCCACTGGACCGAGCTTATAGGTTGAATGAAGGAAAAGACAAAGAAGAAATAATAAAAAGTATCTTTGAAAAAGGATATGGTTTTATTGGTTTTGAAGCAATTACTTATTTTATTAAAAAAGATGATAGTAATATGCTTCAGAAAATCTTTAAAAATAATGAAGATTTTAATCTTCACCACTTACTCCAGTTGTTTATTCCTTGGAATGAACTTTTTAAAGAAAAGACATTTTTAATGACGGCAGCTGAATATGATGCAGTTAGTTGTGCCAAATTTCTTGTTGAGAAAATTGGCGTAAAAATTGATCTTAAAAACAGAGAAGGAGAAACCGCTCTTGATATTGCTCGACTTATGGGTAATACAAGAGTTATGGAATATTTAGAAACACAAACAAAAAGATAAAAGGAGGAAAAAATGAAAAAAATTGAAAAAACAATAACTCTTTCCGTTAAACCGGAAGAGTTATTTAAAATGCTTCGCGCAGCTAAATGGGAAAGCTGTGCGGATGGAGGAAAAAATTTCACTGGATTATCGATAGGCGGCTATTGTCTTACCAGTGAAAAAGATGAGGGGTGTTCGACTCATCTTAAAATAAGAATTGAACATCCTACTTCAAAAGAATACTTTGAAGTTGAGGGCTATTCGTTTCCATCTATTATCAATACTTTTGAAAGTATTGGTAAAAATGGAGATTATTTTTCGGCAAATTCGGAAACGAATTTTGCCGGAGAGAAACTTTGTTTTCGCCGTACAACGATGGCGGAAAAATATGATATAACATTGGAGGTAGTATAGTGGTCGCTTCGGCGGCCTTTTTTTGTACTGATTTTTTTTACTTTTGAATTTTTACTTTTGAATTTTTTGGTCCTGTGGATAAAAAACCTTTTTTTCACTTTTTTTCCTTGTAGAATGTATTAAAGTGGTTTATAATGGAACCATGTGGTAAGAAGTGGGGGAAATGCTTGTCTTCCTACTTTTAAAAAAATTATGTTTATTGGGGAATATAATCACAATTTAGATGATAAAAGTCGTTTGGCTATTCCAAAAAAATTTAGAAACGACTTATTAAATGGAGCTGTTATCACGAGAGGACTTGATAACTGTCTTTTTGTTTATACAAAAATTGAATGGGAAAAATTAGCCGAAAAATTAGCAACACTTCCTTTTTCACAAGCAAATAGTCGAGCATTTGCTCGTTTGATGCTTGCTGGAGCTATGGATGTGGTTTTGGATAAACAAGGCAGAGTAGTTTTACCAGATTATTTGCGCAGTTTTTCTGGGATTAAAAAAAATGTAATTATTGCTGGTTTGTATAATCGTTTAGAAATTTGGGATGAACAATCTTGGATTGAATATAAAAAACAAACAGAATCAAGTAGTAATGAAATTGCAGAAAAAATGTTTGATCTTGGTATTTAAAATTTAAAATATGAATAGACATGAACCAGTATTATTAGCTGAAGTTTTAGAAGCTCTAAATTTGGATAAAAATCAGCCCAAGTCTGATCCGTCTCGGTCGGATAAAAATATTATTGATTGTACAGTTGGAGATGCAGGGCATAGTGAAAAAATATTAGAAAAAATCGGCGAAAATGGAAAATTATTAGCAATAGATGCTGATACTGAATCTATTTTACGGGCTAAACAATTTTTATATAAATTTGAAGGCCAAATAACTTTTGTTAGAGATAATTTTGTAAATTTAAAAAAAATAGTTTTAGAAAATAATTTTGAAAATGTAAATGGAATATTGATGGATTTTGGTTGGTCAACTCCGCAATTTGAAATGCGAGGTCGTGGATTTAGTTTCAATAATTTAGAAGAAAATTTAGACATGCGTTATTCTGAAAATCAAGAAAACACAGCTGAACATGTTGTAAATAATTACACTGAAAATGAATTAGTTGAAATATTTAAAAAATATGGTGAAGAAAAACTGAGTAAACAAATTGCTGAAAAAATTATTAAAATAAGAAAAGAAAGAGAAATCAAAAAAGTTGGTGATTTAGTAGAAATAATTTTACAGGTTTATAGAGAAAAATTAAAAACAGAAAAAGAAATTCCTTGGATTGGTGGTATTCATCCAGCGACAAAAGTTTTTCAAGCACTTAGAATAGAAGTTAATAAAGAATTAGAAGTAATAGAAAAAGTTTTACCACAAGCTATAGAAATTTTACAAAGTGGGGGACGTTTAGCTGTTATCAGCTTTCATTCTCTTGAAGATGGTTTAGTAAAACATTTTTTCAAATCTGAAAGTGCTAAAAAAAATATAAAAATTATAACTAAAAAACCACTGATTTGTTCTCGAGAAGAATATCAAAAAAATCCTCGAGCTAGATCAGCAAAATTAAGAATCATAGAAAAAATATAAAATATTTTATGAATAGTTATCTAAATAACAAATCCATCAGAGAAAAGAAGATTGATTTACAAAAAGATCAAAATATTTTTCGTAATAGAATTTTATTTTTACTTTTTGTTGTTTTTTTTGGTTTTCTCTATCTTTGGCAAGTAAATAAAGTTTCGACTAAAGGTTATGAAATAAGTCTTTTGGAAAATAAAATTACTGATTTAGAATATGAAAATAAAAATTTAGAAGTAGAAATAGCATCTTTTACTTCTATGAATAATTTAAAAAATCGTTTGGAATCAAAAAAAATGGTGGCTGTAAATGATATAAAATATATCTCTGTAATTGAAAATAATATCGCCCAAAGATAAACTAATTAAAAATGCAAAATTAAAAAACTCCCTTTTGGGGAATTTTTTATTTATGCAATATTTTATTTTTTTAGAGCATCTTTTAATCCTTTTCCAGCTTTAAATTTTGGAACTATAACTGATGGAATTTGGATTTTTTCACTTGGATTTTGTGGATTAACTCCAACTCTGCCAGCACGAGTTTTTGCACTGAAAGCTCCAAAACCAGCGATATTTACTTCCTGAGCATTTTTTAATTGTTCGATAACTATCTCAACAAATGAGGCTACTATAGTTTCGCCTTCTTTTTTAGAAACGCCAACTTTTTCAGCAAGCGCTTGAGCTAATTCTGCTTTGTTCATAAAATTGTCTTAATTTCTTAAATAAAAGTGTTTTTATTTAAGACCTTTAATTTATAAATTATTATTTTATTTGATTATATTTTATAATATCTAAAAAATCGTGTCAAATAAGCAAAATTTTTTATCCACACACTGGATTTGCTTTTATTTTAAAAATGTTTTATTATTTTGCCAACTTTATTTTATTGGAGGAAAAAAATGAAGAAGATCGTTGTAATTGTTCCTTTTTATTTTCTTTTTTTAAGAGAAGAAAAAAGTATATACTGGAGAAACGCTATTTTTTCTCTAGTGTGCCTTATCATGGCACCACTTTTTGTTCTTTCTCTTTTTTCCCCCTGACCCATAAGGGGGCTTTTTTATTTATATAAAAATGTTATAATATATTTGTCATCCGCAGACATTTATTTTTAATTATAATTTTATGTCGGAAAACATTTTTTTTGTACAAAATAGATTTCGTAAAATTGCTTTTGATGTTAGTTTATTTTGTTTGATCGCTTTATTTTTAAGCGGAGCTGCATTTTTATTTTTTCAAATCAGAAATTCAGTTAGAGAATATAAATATATTGGCAGAACTCCTGAAAGTATCAAAACAATGAATTTTAGTGGAGAAGGCAAAGTAAACGCCAAACCAGATATTGCGATGGTTTCTATGGGTTTAACTGTAGAAAAGAAAACAGTAGCTGAAGCACAAAAAGAAAGCTCAGAAAAAATGAATGCTTTTATTAAAAGTGTAAAAGACATGGGCATTAAAGAAGAAGATATTAAAACTACAAATTATAATGTTTATCCTCAATATAATTGGATAGATGGTCGCCAATATTTACGAGCTTATAGTTTAAGCCAAAATGTAGAATTAAAAATTAGAGACTTAGATAAAATTTCTGATATTATTGGTTTAGCTGGACAATATAATTTAAATCAGATTCAAGATTTAACTTTTGATGTTGATAAAAAAGATGAATTTTTGAAACAAGCAAAAGAAGAAGCAATTGAAAAAGCAAAAGCGAATGCTGAAGAAACAGCAAAACTTTTAGGAATTTCACTTGGACGTATAGTTTCTTATAATGAATACAATAATAATATTGATGTATATAATGGTTATCGTCTGCAAAATAGTTATGCAAAAGTTATGGATGAATCAGCTGGTGTAGCTTCTCCAGAAATTTCTGCTGGTAATGCTGAACTTACTGTAAATGTAAATATTGTCTACGAACTGAACTAAAATTAAAAATAAAAATTAAAAATCTACTGAAAAGTAGATTTTTTCTTACTTGCTTGTTTACTTATTAGCTTACTAGCTTTTTTATCATGTAAGTTCCTTTTTTTTGATAACCATTTTTTGTGTAATAATTGCGGACACCAACTCCAGAAATAATAGCAATTTTGTCAAATTTTTTTCTTTTGACAATTTTTTCGGCTGTAAGTAATAGTTTTTTTCCTAAACCACGATGTTGACCTTTTTCTGTATTTGTAATACCTATTTTCATAAGTTGTCCGTAAGTATGAAGTTCACGGATAAAAGCAGTGGATTTAATTTCAGTTAGTAGTTTTGTGACAGAATTATTTTCTTTTGAATCAGGTATTCTTAACCTCAAAAAAGCAAACACAACTTGTCGATTTTTATCTTCAAAACTTAAAAAATATTCAAGACCACCAATAGTTTGATATTCATCTATAAATAGTTTTGGTTTTAAATTTTTATTTAATAAAGATAAATTATGACCAATTTCACGACAGCGTAAACAATTACATATTAAATTTCTTTTTTTCATTTCTTTTTGTAAGTTTTCACGTAAATTTGTGACACTGTTTCCAGCTATTATTTCTTGATTAGGAATATCACGTATCAAACGAGAAATGCGACAATAACGTGGAGTATTTGTTTTCATTTCAATAATGCTTTCAAAAAGTTGTTTTTCACTGTAAGGTTTATATTTTTTTTCATTATATAATTTATAAAGTTCAGTATTTTTAGTTACCACGCAAGGATAAATTTTTATCATGTCTGGTTTTAATCCTGGATCAGAAAAAATTTCTTGATACATTTTTACATCTTTTTTTGGATTAGAACCAAAAAGAGCTGGCATAAAATGTAAGTCAACTTTAAATCCAGCTTGACGTAAAAGTAAAATAGCTTGTTTAAAACCAGCTAAAGTATGTCCGCGTTTGTTTAATTGTAAAATTTTATCATCAGTAGCTTGTAATCCTAATTCAATTCTAGTTGAACCTTGTCTTCGCATGTGATAAATATTTTCTGGGTTGATCAAGTCTGGACGAGTTTCTAAAGTTAAACCAATTATTCGATGATTAGCAGTTTCATTATAATTTTGTTCTTTTTGTAAAGCTTTTTCTAAATCTGATAAATTTTTCCAATCAGAAATTTTTGATTCCCCAAGTTTTTTTCTACGTTTAAAATCATTACAAGCTTTGAATGATTCTAAAATAAACCAATATTGATATTTTATGTCATAAGAATTCCACGAACCACCTTTGATAATAAATTCAATTTTATCAGTTGGATGACCATTTTTTTCTAGCATTTCTATTCTCTTTTTCATCTGTTCGTAAGGTGAAAATTTTAAAGCCAAAGCACGAGCTGCTGCTGGTTCACTTGCAATATAACTTTTTGGCATATTATTTTCATTTGGACAATAAATGCATTTTCCAGGACAGACAAACGGTTTGGCTAAAGAAGTTACCACTGCGACTCCAGATAAAGTTCGGATATTTGCTTTTCTAAGTAAAAATTCAAAATTTGTATCTTTTTTTAAAATTTGATTTTTGAGCATTTTATGGTAAACTGGCAATAAAGCATTATTTGCTGGTTGAGATATTTTTAATTTTGAACAAATTTTTCTTCGGGCATCATCAAAACGGACTTTCGTTTTTGGCTCAGAGTCATAAATAAATTGTACTATTTTTTCTAATGTTTCTAAATTATTTTTTTCCATAATATGGATTATATCAAGCAAAACAAAACAGTTTACGATAAAATTGCTTCACTGTTTTCAGCTACAAGACAATATCTTTGGGATGATTTTATTCCTTTTAAAAAATATCTAAAAGACAATGTTTCAATTTTAGATATTGGTTGTGGTACTGGCAGATTATACCATTTTTTTAAAGATTTTCAAGCTATTGATTATGTTGGTTTAGACCAAAGTCAAGGTCAGATAGAAATGGCCAAAAAAGATTTTCCTAAAAATAATTATGTAGTTTCAGAAATGACAGAACTTCCATTTGCAAATGAAAAATTTGATTTTATATTTTGTATTGCTACTTTACATCATTTACCAGATAAAAAGACTAGAATGAAAGCTTTAGCAGAAATGAAAAGAGTTTTGAAAAATGATTCTTATATTTTTTTGACAAATTGGAATTTATATTCAGAAAGTATAAAAAAAATAGTATCAAAAGGAAAATTTGAAGTTAAAAATTCCAAAGATTTTATTGTCCCTTGGCTTAGTCCGCAAGGTGAAGTTATGGGAAAAAGATATTATTATGCTTTTGATTTACCAGAATTAAAAAATCTAGCTGAAGAAGCTGGTTTGGAAGTTATAGAAAATTATTTTATAAAAAAAGGTAAAAAATCAAATCAAAATAAAGGAAACAATATTTTTACTGTTTTAAAAAAGAAAAGTCAAATAAGATTTTTATAACCATTGATAAAAGCTTGAGCAGTCATGCTTTTTTTTCCTTCAATTTGTAATTCAAAGATTTCTATTGCTGAACTCGCTGTTCCGATAAAAAGTTTATCAGTATTTATTTTCATTTCGCCAGCCGTTATTTTTTCTTTGCTAGGTTTGATATTTAATAATTTTATTCTTTTTCCTTGCCATTCTGCCCAAATACCTGGCCAAGGGAAAAAAGCTCGATATTTATTATAAATATTTTGACTAGTTTCATTTTTAAAATCTATTTTGCCATCATTTCTGTCTAATTGTTTACAAAAAGTAGCTTTTGTTTCGTCTTGTTTATTAATAGTTATTTTTCCTTGAATATAATCTACGATTGTCTCTGCTAAAAAATCTTGTGCTAAAATTATAAGTTTTTGTTCCAAAATTGGATAAGTGTCGTCTTCATCAATAATTATTTCTTTTTGTTTTAAAATATCACCAGTATCTAGACCAATATCCATTTTCATAATTGTGATGCCAGTTATTTTTTCATTATTTAATAAAGCAGTCTGTATCGGAGAAGCGCCACGATATTTCGGTAGTAGAGAAGTGTGAACATTTAAAATACCAAATTTTGGTTCTGAAAGAATTTTTTCTGGTAGGATAAGACCATATTGAGCAGTTATTCCAATATCAATTTTTTCTGGTAAAATAAAGTTTTTTAAACTTTTTGGTTCAAAAACAGGAATTTTATTTTCTTCGGCAAATATTTTTACTGGAGATTTGCTTATTTCTTGTTTTCTTCCAACTGGTTTGTCTGGTTGGGTAATAACAAATTTAATATCAAATTTTTGATTTTTAGATAAATTTTCTAGTATTTCTCGAGCAAATTTGTGTGTTCCAAAAAAGGCAATTTTAATTTTTTCCATATTATTTTTTGTTTTTATTCTATAATAAAAGTAGTTAGAAGTCAAAAAAATTATGATTTATGATTTTGGAATTAAATTTAAAAGAAAATTAAAAAAATAAATATAATATATTAAAATAGCTAAAATAAGCTAAAAAATAAAATAAAACTTAATTCTTAAATTTAAAATCCAGAATCTAGAATTATTTGATTGACAAAAACTCCAAAAAGTGCTATATTTAACTGTTTATAAATTAGTTGTTTATTTGCTTAAAATTAGTCTTTTTGTAAAAAAAATGTTATAATTTGTAAAAATAAGTTTTAAACAAAAAGTATGGATAAAAATAATCAAACAACAGAAGTGATTGTTGACCCAAAATTAAAAGCCCTAGCTGAAGCTAAAGGTATAAAATTAGGTTTTTTAATTTCAGAATTAAAAATAGATGATGAAACTCGTCAAGCTTTTTTGGATATTTTACCTACACTTTCTTTGGAACAGATTGATAAACTTACAGATGTTTTAGAAAATAAATATTTAGACTTAGCGACTAAATCTGAAGATAATAAATTTATAGAAAAGTTAAAACAAATTCAAGATGAATTTACACAAAATATTGAGAAAAATGATTTAGAAACTTTAAATAAATTAAAAGAATTAGAAGATATCTTAGATTCAAAAAAATAGAATTATGTCTAAAAAACAGACACAATTAGAAAATGATTCAGAAAAGTTAGAACAATATCTTGATCTTTTTGCAAAAATGGAAGAGCTAGAAAAAAAATTGAGTGATTTAAAAAAACAAATTCATGAAGTTTCTAATAAAAAACAAATTCATGAAGTTTTAGAAAAAATAAATTTAATTAAATCTAATTAAGTAATTATATGAAAAGAGGAGAATTTTATCAAACACCAGATTCAGCTTTAGGAGGAGTATTAAATGGTAATGGAATGTTAGGAGAAATCAAACAATCAAATAAAAAAGATTCTAACTCAGAATTACCTTTTGAAACTAGTAAGGAAAAAGATGCAAAATTGAAAGCAAAAATAGCAGAAGCTAGAGAAATTTTGAGAAAAAATAAAGAAATAGAAGTAGCAAAAATTACTCAAATTCTTAAAGAAAATCAACAAACAGAAAATAATCTTTTTGCTTCAAACGCGAAAGGCAAAAAAGATACCAAAGATATCAAAGACGAAGCAAACACAGAGATTGATTCTCTTTTAGATAATCTTGGTTCAGCAAATGGTGGTGATCCAGAAAATAATGATAAAAAAGAAACTGAAGAAAGTAAAGAAGAAAAAATGAAAAGACTTTTGCGTAATTCAGCAAAAAAATTAGATGATATTATTAATATACAAGTTCCACTACCAAATCCAGAAGAAGAAGTTTCTGAATCATTTTTAAAACAAATTACAAATATTTTAAATAAACCAGTAGATTTAACAGAAAAAAAAGACGAAAAAAAATCTAAATGGTCTTTGTTTGGAGAAAAAAAAGATGCAAAAGAAGAAAAAAAAGAATCAATAAAAATAGGCAAAGAAATTTTTTCTGAAGGTGATTATGTTTTTTATTCTCCAAATGTCCAAAAAGAAAAAAAATATGTGATTAAAAAAATTACTGAAAAAGTTTTGACTTTGACAGATTTAGAAAATGGAGTTTCAATTTCGGTCAATGTAGATTTGATAAAAACCAAAAATTTATTATCAAAAGATGAAAGATTTGGTTTTAGTGAAAGAACTAAACTTTGGAATGTCGCTAAAGAATTAAATACTGTAAAAAATTCTTTTGAATATCTCGTAGATCAAATAAATGATAAAAAAATTCGTAATGAATTTGCTACATTAAAAAATATTTTTGACACTAATATGTATAAAATTGGTTTTAATAAAGAGGCTGAACAATTAGTTTTTAATTCTGAATTAAATAACAAAAATATTGAAGAAAAAATTAATGAAGTAAAACAAACCTTGCTTCAGATGAAAGAACTTCTTAAAAAAGAAATTTATAAATAATTTTTATATGAGTGTAGAACAAATCGGTCAAATAAATAAAGAAATAAAAAAAATTTTGGATAAAAAAAATCCAAATTTTGATGTTCAAAAAATATCCGATTTGAAACAGGAATTAGAAAAACATTTGGGTGAAAAAATAGATTTTTTTGCAGTAGAATTAAAAGCAATAGAAAAAAATGTTCTTTCTCTTGCTAGTGCCATAGAATTATCAGACCAAGAAGAAATTATCAAAAAAACAAAAGAAATTAAACGTGGTTTTTTGTATATAGAAGAAAAATATAAAACAATAAAAAATCAAAAAAAAGAAGCAGATCCGATCGAAAGTTGGGCTGATAAAGTTGCCCCAGTTTTAGTCAAAGAAACAGAAAAAAATAAAACAGAAAATAAAATTTCAGAAATAAATTTTGAAAATGAAACTTACAAAATCGGTGATGAATTTTTTTATCAAAATAATCCAAATAATAAATTTAAAGTTGTCGAAATTAGAAAAGATCTAGTTGGTGCTAATGGGCGTACTTTTAATGATTTAGTTTTGCGTAATGTTGATTCAAATGCCAAAGAAATAAAAGTAGTTCAATTGAGAGATGTAAAAAAAGATTTAACACGTGAATTGAATAAAAAAATAAAAATACAAAAAAAAGAAAATTTAATTGAAAAACAAAAACCAGAGACAGAAACCGAAGATACAAATAAAACTCAAAAAAATTTGGAAAAAAAATATGCCAATGCTGATAAAATTTTTGTTTTGTTTGGTGGAAAAAGTATAAAAGAATTTTCTCCAAAAGATATAAAAAATGGCAAAATAAATTATAAATTTATTGGTAAAGATGGAAAAGAACAAAAGATTTTATTAAATGTAGAAGAATTGGAAAACTTTGGTAATATTTCTACTGATAGAAAAAGTTTAGAAGAAAAAAATAATCAAAAAATAAATAATAAAATTTCAACAAAAAATAATTTTGATTTTTCTAATCCAATTAAATCTACAAATATGAATAATAAAGAAAATAATAATGGTGAAAAAAAAGGATCTCAAAAAAAACCAGAATCAAAAAAAGTAGATAAAAATAATTCTCCTGAATTAGAAAAAAAACAATTGGAAAAAGTAAGGAAAGTATTAAAAAATGAATATGCTGATAAATATAATATTTCAGATGATATTGTTTCAGAAGTCTGGGAAAAAGTAAAAGAACAAGACCCAAATTATCCAAAAGATATTTTTAATAATAAAAATCAAATTATAGCTTCTTTTGAAGAAATACTTTCGGCAGATGTAAAAAAAATAAATGAAAAAAAAGAAGCTGAATTTTTAGTTGGAAAAATAGAAAAAATTGATTTTTCAGATTTTGATAAATTAATGACTAATGAAAATTTAAAAAATATTCAGGATTTAGTATTAAATGAAGGAAAAAAAATAAATAATCAAAAAGAAATTATTAAAACTATTTTTAATGTATTGGATAACTTTCAAAAAATATCTGAACTTTTTAGTAAAAATGAGATATATAATTTTGAAAAAATGAAGGAAAAAATGGATCTTTTAACAGAAGATAAACAAAATATTTTAATAAAAGCTATCAAAAATGTTGGCAAAATGGAAAATTTTTTACATCAATCAGATTTATTTTCTGGTGACATAAACGCCGAATCTATACAAAAAGTAAAAAATAATTTAATTGAAAAATTAGGAAAAGAAATTAGCTCTCAAACAGAAAATAAAGAAGAAACTAAAAATGAACAAGAAAATAAACAAGAAAATAAACAACAAGAAGAAAAAATAATTATTCAATCAACAGAAAAAGAAACAGAAAATATTGTTGAAAAAAATAATAAAAATATTGAGCAAACAGAATCAAAGAAAAAAAGTTTAGAAGAAAAAATTGAAATTATAAATTCTTATACAAGAATTTTAAAAGCTTTAAATAAATTAAAAATTTCTGATGTTTTATCTTTGACAAAGATGATTGACGAAGAGAAAAATGAAGATCGAAAGAAAGAATTAATACAAACCAAAGGAGCTTACTTTTTAGTGATAAAAAAATTAGAAGAATCAAAAATTGATTATAGTGATTTAAAAATTTTAGAAAAACAAAAAAAACAATTTGAAAATGAATTAAATTCTTTAGATAAAACAAATAAAGAATCATTTTTTTCTCGAATAAAAAATAAAGTTTTTTCTAAAGAAAATTTGGAAGAAAAAAAAGAAATTGAAAAAGCTAACCAAGAAAAAGCTAAAACTATAGGTAAAACTTTAGCCAAAGTAATTTATAGTAGCGGTACTTCAGCTACTGGTATAAAATTTTTGACTGATTCAGCCGGTTGGTTAGTAGGCAAAGCTGGAAAAAAATTTTTTGATAAAGATTGGGGTTGGGGTGATATAGATCAATATTCAAAAAATGAATTAAAAAATAGTAATGTTAAAAAAGAAATGGAAAGTACTTTTTCAGAATTTATCAATGAATTTCAAAGATTCGTGATTTTAAATACTGAAATAAATGAAAAAGAAAAAACTGAAATTACTGAAAAAGATAATCAAGTAAAACATGAAATGAGAGATAAAATAAAATCTCTTCGAGAAAAAATATTAAATTCCCCAGATTTATCCGATGAAGAAAGAGAAAGATTTAAAAAAGTTTTATCAGAAATTCTTCGTCAAAATCGTGAAAAAAATGAAAATGAAGAAAAAAAAGAAAAAGAAAGTATCAAAAATACTATTGATGTTTTTGTTTATAACAAAATTTCTAAAATGACAATTTTGAAAGATGCTTTAAACACTGCTTTAGTAGCCTCTGGACAATTTGCCCTTCGTGGTGTTGTTTATGCTTTGACTTCCACAATAGAAAGATCTCTAAAAGCTAATCGAGAATTTAAACAAAAAACTATTTTAGGAGATAATTTTTTAATTGATAAAATAGGATTTATTTTGAGAGATTCATTGTTAAATTCTACTGTCGAGTCAACTAGATCTTTAGTTGGAATTGGTGCTAAAAAAGAGAGTAAAACAAAAAAAACAGATTTTATAAAAGCAGTTGGAAAAATATTTACTGGATTAGGTATTTATGGTGTTGCTTTTGGAGACACAGATATTAGTGGTGCTTTTGACAGATTAACTGAAAATATAAAAGAAAATGGAATTTTTGAAACAGTAGTTGATAATTTTAAAGATAATCTTGTTCGATTGGAAAAAATAAAAGATATGCCAGAAAAAATGTGGGATTCTTATAAAGTAAAAAATTTATTTCTAGAAAATCTCGCAAATAATTCTTTGAATATTGAATTTAACAAAGAAAAAATTGAAATAACTTTAGATAATTTAAAATCTGTTGGGGACGGTTATATAGTAGAAACAAACAATGGTTTTGTTAAAATTAGTGATCTAAAATTATCTAGTGATAATAAAATTACTGCTGATTTTGATATCTGTTTGTCTGATGGAAAAGTTATCGCCAGCGGTAAAGATTTAGATTTATCTACATTTCAAGAGGAAACTCCAGCTCCAGAAACACCAAAAACTTCTGAAACAGTGGCACAAGTTTCAGAAAAAACAGCTGATACAAATTCTTCTACTACAAAAGAAGTTGTTCAGGAAAAGACAAGTACAGATTCTGTAAAATCAGAAAAACCAAAAACAGTTGAATTTCCTAGTAATACAAATGAAAATACTCCAAAGATTTTAGCAACTTATGAAATAAAATCCGGTCAAGGTTTATCACACGCAATATATAATTTTGAAAAAAATCCAGAATTCAAAGAAAAAATAATTGAAGCAGTTGCTAAAGATAATGAATTAAAAATAAATGATTTAAGCCAAGGTCAAAAAGAAAAATTATTTAGAGATTGGAAATTAGAACAATTTAAAAGACATGGTTATGAATTTGGTAAGACAGGTGAACATTATAGTCAAACACTCTATAAAGGAGCAAAAATTAATCTTGTTTGGGAAGATGGTTATCCAGAAATAAAAATAGACGCAAATTCAATTGATAAAACTGCTTTTTTTCATGATGAAAAATTTAGAGAATTTTCTGAAAAAGAAAGCCCTACAAAAATAATTGAAACACCACAAGCGGAAAAAGACAATATAGAAAATAATTCTGCACAAAATAAAGTTGCTGAAAAAGTTTTTGAAACAAAAACTTCAGCTAAAACTGATTTTGATATTGACTCTGTAACTGAAAAATCAAATAAAGTTTTGGCTTATAAAACTATAATAGAAAATAAATTAGTTTCTAATCCAGAATTCAAACCTTATAAAGAAGTATTTAAAAAAGCTTTGTCTTTTGTAGAAAAAGATTTAGCTAAACTTAAAATTTTGGCAGAAAAAAATCCAGAATTAGGCTCTGATAATTATGCTGGTAGAGTAAAAGATTTAGAACAAACTATCTTAAGTTTAGTTTCAGAAGAAACTCCACAAAATATTAATAATCAAATAAAAGAATTGTGGGCAATAGATTCTGCTATAAATAGTGATGTAAAAATTCTTGATAAAAATTTAGGACTTAATATTGATGATAATAAATTTAATGAAATAAAAGCAACTTTAGAAAAAAATAATGAAAAAATTTCTGGAGTAGTAGACCAAAGTTTAAAGTTGAAAAATTTTTCTAAGATAAATGATAATTTAGAAACAGCAGAAGTTGATAAAAAAGATTTTGATATTAAAAAACCAGAAATACCAGAAAGTTCATCTAAATTTTCAAAAGAAGATTTCAATTATGAAACTTTAAATGATTTAAAAAAAGATGAAACAAATCAAAACCCTTTTAAGAATATTAAAAATTATGATTTTGTTCCAAAAGATAAACCAAAAACTGACATGGATAATTTAGCTAGTGTTTATGATGGTTCTAAAGCTTTTGAAGAGCAAAATATTCCTGATTACAAGACTGGTTCTGTTTCAGCTCAAGATAATCCATCTTTGAAAAATTTTCAAAAAAATAACTTAGAAGCAAGTGAAATCGAAAATATAAAAACTAGAGGAACAAAAGTTGATACAAATTTAGCTCAAAGAATGAACGTGGATAAAACTTTAGAAGGAATAAATTCCCCAAGTGAAGCAAACGAAAACAATTTAGGTTTGAAAAATTTTGGAAAAAATACTGTTGGTAATGAAGTTGAAAATATCGGTGAAATGGAAACTGAAACAAGTGGTTTAGGTAAAAAATTACCAGATTCTAAGGTAGATAAAATAGTTGCAGAAAATTCTGGCGTTCTTAGAACACAAAATAATCAGGTTTTTGAAAAACAAGATATTCCTAAATCTGAAAATGTTAATTTGAGCGATCAAAATGATAGTCAAAATTTGAGATCTTTTGCTAATATTGATAGCGGAGAAGCTCAAGATATTGGAAAAATGGCAACTAACAGAGCTGGTTTAGGTCAAGATATTTCTAAGAAAATGATGATGGATAAAACTTTAGAAGAAGTAGGTTCTCCAAGTGAAGCAGACGAAAACAATTTAGGTTTGAAAAATTTTGGGCAAAGTGTGAGCGAAGAAACACAAAAAATAGGAAATTTGGAAACTAACACACAAGGTTTGGATCAAAAATTACCAGATTCAAAACTTGATAAAATGATGGCTCAGAATACTGGTGTTGCTGGAGCTATCAAAAACGATGAAGCTTTTGTTTCTAGAGAAATACCAAAAACTACTGGTCAAACATCTTCAGGTGCAGAAACTAACGTAGGAAAATTGAATTCTTTTGGAAAAAGTTTTGAGGATGATGCCTTGGTAGGGGAAGAAGAAATAGAAGTAAACACTGATGAAGCTTACGAACAAGTTTTGCCAAAAAAAGAAGTCAATTATTACAATTTAGACGATTTAGGCAAAGAAGAAATAAATGAAAAAGTTTCTGAAATGATTGATAAAAATAAAAATTTGAAAAAAATTCTAGATGAAGTTGTTAAAAAAGTAAAAATGAAATCAGAATTGTTTAATTCAAAAATTTCCGATCAAGAAATAAACGAAAAAGATTATTTCGAAGGTGTAAAATTTGTGGAAATTCCAGCTAGAACTTTAAAAAGTTTTGCTCCGGATTTATCTACCAATGAAGCAACTGCAGCAATAGTTGATGGACTTCTAGAAAGAACCAGTGTGGACAGTCCTTATTATAAACATTTACAAGATTCTAAACTAGCTTATCTGTATAAAGCTTATGCTGATAAGTTAGAAAAATTTTCTGGTAATGAGGCAAAAGTAAAATTTTTACGAGAAGCAGCTAAGAAGTTGATACTTGGAAAATAAAATAAATCTAGAATTGTAAAATTATAAAGTATATAAAATAAAATAGTAAAAAGCTCTGATTTTTTTCAGGGTTTTTTATTGTAAGAGATAAAATTTAAAATTTCTTTTTTTAAGTTAGATTTTAGTTATAATTGTGTTATTTTTTTCTTGATTTTTTATCTATAATTAGCCAAAAAAGTGCTTTTTTCTCTAAAAACACTTGACAAAATCATTAAAATGTGATATATTAATGCGTTATATTATAAATATAATACGTTCATTACAAGTGTGTCTTATATAGTATTATCAATTTTTTTGGCGGAGGACGTCACATGGAAAAGAAAACAAATGAAAAAACTCCTGAAAGCAGCAATCAGAACGGCAGCGTGGAAGCAACAGCATCAGCTGGAACAACCACAATTGAAGAGCAGGAAGCTCTTGCTGGGCAGGAGACAATCATGCCTGGTGAAGAACCAGCTGTAAAAACTGAACCGAAACTTGAAACCAAACCCGAACATGAGCTGACAGAAATGCAGAAGCTCGATGAGCTTCTCAAGAGCGTCGAAAAGTTCGCAGAAAGAGAAGCCAAGTTTAACAACACGGTTTTTCCGGTTGTTGATTCCATCAATGTAAAAAGCTGGTGGATTATTGGTTTTTCGGTTTTTACCTTGATTACAATTTTTGTTATCGCAGGTATCACTTTCGGAATGTTTTCGGAAAATGAAGCAAAAGTTGCTGAAATTTCCCAGTCACTTGCTTCATATAATGAGGCAGTGGTTGAGTTCACAAAAACTACAAAAAAAGAAATTGCAGGAGTTTCTGAAAAAGTCGATAAACTTTCTGAAAAAGTCGATAAAAAAACGGAAAAAGTCATGTCCTGGTTGAGGCCGGCTGGTGAGATGCTCGACAAACATGAGAAAAAATTTCTCAAGATGTCTAGAGAGGTTTCTTATCTTAAAGATAGGAAACTTGAAGAGATCAAAAAAGCCGAGGAGGAGGCAAAAAAATCTCTTGAAATTGAAAATCCGCCGGCGGTTGATGATCTTCCTGCAGCTCCTACAGAGGAGAAAAAGGAAGAACCTGCTGTTAGCCCAGAAGATTCAGGCAAAACTGCAGACTCTGGCAAAACTGTCATGATCGGTAAGGCTATGCCGGAAGTTGATAAATCTGATGATTCCGAAGGTGAGTTAAAAATCACAATCAGGAAAATCAAGAAATAGTCTGTGGAGGCAGACTTCGGGGATGTAGATTAAAATCGCATCCCCACATATATAGTGTTTATTTATCTTTTTAAATAAATACTTAGATGTAATTAAGTACATTACAATTTAAAAATATAATCCTTTCATAAAATCTTTTGACCCGCTGAGTTATAAAATTATTTTATAATTGAGCGGGTTGAAAGAGCGGCAATTTTATTGTTTTAATTTATGGGAGGAAGCCATGAAAAAGTTTTTCGTTTTTGTTTTCTGTTGTTTTTTCTTTTTTGGTGTAAATGCCGAAGAGAAATACAACATCATCGTCGAGGACGGCGTATGCGGTCCAGACGATGAAAGTGTTGAAGTTGAGATCGTTGATAACGGACAGAAGATAGTGAAAACTATCAAATGTCCGAGTGTTCCAGAATCTGTTCCGGAAATTCCTACGGTTATTAAATTGATCGGGGAAAGAACTGACAAGAATTACTTCTTTGGGAGTATTTCTTATAGGTTCGCCCATGAGGAAAAGTTGGATTTGCATATCCCGACTTTTTCCGGTGGGTTCCTGTCCTTTCCTTTTATAAAAGGGAGAGCTGGGGTAAAAGCCAGTGTCGGTTATGGGATTCCATCAAATTATGATGGTTTCCGGAATATGCTTCAGTGGCAGTTAATGGTTTATGTTAGGAGTTATCAGAAAGATCTCCTGAACATAAATCTTGGTTACCAAGGTTCATTATCTTGGGGAGAGGAATCTCTTTCAAGAAATGAATCGGCAGGTTTGATAGAGATGGAGTATTTCATCATTAAAAACCTGTCTGTAAGTTTCGGAGTTTTTATCGGAGGAGCGCAGGATTCATTTTATGATCCTAATGCTTCATGGAAACTTTCCAGTGGAATCACAGTCAGTACGACTGCTAGATTCTAAAGTCTAAAAAAAAACGGTTCTTAATAACTTAAAAGACGGAGATCGAAATGAAAAGTTTTATCAAAACATGCGTTTTTTTCATGGCAGTTATCGTTATCGGGTGCGGAGCACCCCTCGACATCACAAAAGAAAAGAACACTGAAACAATACTTTGGGGTAATCTCGAAGTAGTTGACAGTGACTGTGATTCGGTTTTTGCACAGACGCTTGAAGAAGCGTGTAGAGCACAGAAGGATGAAGTAAGCTTCTCGGATTGCATGACAAATGTGATCCAGAAGTGTGCTGTTGATCCCGAAGATCTTTCCCAGGGTTTTTACAAAGACTGCTTTGACGCAGTCGTTGTCAAAGGTCCAAGAAGTAAGATATACTTCGGAGACTGTGATGACACAGACTCCACAGTCGGTGTTACCGGTTCCGAGACACGCAGTTGCGTGGAAGGAATCGAGACTGGAACTCAGACCAGAACCTGCACCATGGGTGTGTGGGAAGACTGGAGTGATGTAGAATGTGTTTTCTGTACTGATGGCGAGTCTGAATCAAGAAGTTGCGGTCTTAATGGCCGTGGCAGCCAGACCAGAATATGTGTTGAAGACGCTTGGAGTGCTTATTCTGAGTGTGTAGACACAGACATCTGTGTTGACGGACAGTCTCAATTATTGACCTGCGGTCTTAATGGCCGTGGTAGCCAAACGCAGATTTGCGTGGTTGGCCAGTGGTCAGAGCCATCGGTATGTGTGGATCCGGACACTTGTGTGGACGGCAGTACAGAAACCATTGCTTGCGGTCTTAATGGCCGTGGTAGCCAAACGCAGATTTGCGTGGTTGGCCAGTGGTCAGAGCCATCGGTATGTGTGGATCCGGACACTTGTGTGGACGGCAGTACAGAAACCATTGCTTGCGGTCTTA
>JBAZIZ010000001.1:0-206592 GCA_041651535.1 Patescibacteria group bacterium | reverse complement strand
CATTATAGTATCAAGAAAGAAACCTTTATATTATATTCTATATACTATAATGTTATACAATTAGAAAAGATATGTCAAATAATAAAATTGCTGAAAACTTAAAGAAACTACGGGCTAAAAAGGGGCTATCTCTCGAAAAGATTGCTCGCCTTGCCGATTTATCGCTTAACACCATTGTTAAGGTTGAAAATGGCGTAAATACAAACCCAACCATTGAAACGCTAACCAAGATCGCCAAAGCGCTTGAGGTTGGTGTTGATGATTTAATTAAGTAGAAATATGGCAACCAAAGAAAATATTAAAATCGAAGATAAAAATGGCTTGGCATTTATAAAAGAAGTTGCCAAATATTTTATGGATTTTTTGGAAACGGATTTCCATAAAAGAAAAAATCCAAAGAGAAGTATTCAATTTAGGAGTAGCAATAATTTGCTCGTTGGATTAAATCTCAATAAATATCCTTCTTTTAATAATCTCGTAAACAAGGCGATAAACCACGCATTTGATAAAAATACTCTTAATACAATTCAAAAAGGAGTTTATAGAACAAATATTCCAAAAAATTTATTGGATTTAGTTAAATTGCAGACGGAAAAAATAACCAATAAGCAAATTACCAAAATTCTTGAACAAATCGCCGAAGAAATAGAAAAATCAGCCACTTTATACAAAAAAGAATACGATCAAGCGGTAAATACTTCTCTTGAAGCTGTCGCCAAAATTTTAAAGACAGATTTAGTTTTGCCGTTTATAAGCAACATTGAAAAACCTTTAGAGAATTTAAATCTTGGCGACGAAAACAATATTTATTTAATGGAGGAAGAATTAACCGCAGTTTTATCTTCCTCTCTGGAAAACAAAATTTCTGAAGTTGTAAAACTTTTGCTAGCAAAAGAAAAAGTTGATATTTCAAAACAATTGAAAGATGTTTTTGAGCTTGCCGACATCAAATTAAATATTCATTCATTCTTTGAAAGTTTTCAAGTCGGCGATTTGTTCGCAGAAATATATGAAATGGAGAGAAACAGAACTATTTTAGATAAACAAGAATTTTATTTATATTTTTGCGATATAACTTTCAATAATGCTAAATTCCCAATTTTTTACATTCCATTCGGGATTGAAAAACAAAACGAAGTTTTGACGATTGAATTTGATTCGCAGGTATATATAAACAAAAAAGCACTTGAATATATAACCCAAGAATACAATCAAGAAAAAGGTAAAAAGGGAAATTTAAAAACAATATCGGAAAGAATAATCTATTTAGCCCAACATCAAAACGATTTTAGAGATGTGGTCAGCGAAATATTAAGTGAAATAACAAACTTCTTTGAACTTGATAAAAGCATAGATATAAACAATTCCGAGCAACAAATTGCAAAAAGTTTTTTTGTTAGAGCTTCAAATAATTGCTATTTGGCTTTATTTGATAAATCAGACGAGGCGTTGGTAAATGATTACGAAGAAATATTAAAATTGCTCATGGCGGGCGACAGTGTTTTGGGTGAAGCTTTCAATAAATTGATTGACGATTTTATTCATAAAAATCCTCAACCTTTTAATCCGAGTGTTGAAGAAGAATGGGACGACACTGAAACAAGCGACCGCTTAGTTTTCAATAGTCCAATTCCGCTTAATAGCGAGCAACTTCAAATTTTATCTGCTATCAGAAAAGATGATTGTAAATACATAATTGTTGAAGGACCACCCGGAACAGGTAAAAGTCATACAATAACCGCAATTGTTTTTGATTCTATTCTAAAAAATCAATCAGTTTTAGTTTTATCAGATAAAAAGGAAGCTCTTGATGTAGTGGAAGACAAAATTACCGAGACGATGAATAAAGTTCGTCTCGACAAAAATTTTCAAAATCCAATTTTGAGGCTTGGAAAAACAGGAAGTACATACAGCCAAATTTTGGCTACTACGGCTGTAGAAAATATTAAAACCCATTATCGAGCCGTTAAAAAAGACTACGGAACACTTGAAAGCAATATTGAAAAATCTGGCAATACATTAAAGGAAGATTTACAGGCAGAAATATTGGCTTATGAGGAAATTGACTTAAAAGAAGTCCACGAGTTATTTGATTTGGAATCTTATTATGTAAATAAGGGTTTCCCCGTTGAAATTGATGAGGTTCTAAATCAAACAGAATCAGCGATTGAACTTGAAGAATTTAAAAAAATATTCTTGTCGCTAAAAGACAAATTTATTATTGATCAGGACGAGAAAGAAAAAGAAGCAAAACTTTTCGAATTGCTTAATTTTTCAATCAATGACTTCAAGGACATATCCAACTTTCAAAAATATTTGTGGCTATTAAATTTCCTTTCTTCTTCTGTCGCTAAAATTAAAGAAGTTTACGCCAATAATTTGGTGCTATTATCAACATTTGATAATTTTAGCGAATCCTCGTTAGAAAAATTGAGCGATTTTATAAGCAATTACGAAAAAGAGAGAAATTGGCTTTTTGGTTATGCGTTTAAAAAAGAAAAAATTGAAAATTTAGACAAGGAATTTAAAAAATCCTTTAGCATAACTTCGCAAATTGAACCACATAAAAATATAGATGATTTGAAAAAAGTTTTAGAAATTTATCAATTTGCCGAAGAACTAAAAACAAAATTGGACGAGAAATATCAGATCAATTTTGATTATTTAAGATTTATTCATCAGACAATAAATGACGATACGCTTTTAGGTGTATTAAACAACCTAATGCAAATTGGCGATGATTTGAAATTTTTAAATACAAATTTACCAAAATACCCGAATACAATAAAAAAACTAAAAATTGATTTAAGTTCTTTTAAAACTTTTTGCTCAAATGACTTGGTAAAAATTTCAAACCTTGATTTTGACAGATTGATCAGGTTTATAAATTTGAAGCAGAAAGTTGAGAAAGATTTTAATAGTATTCCCGCACTTAATTATGCTGGTCAAAAGAAAAATATTGAAGCACTCGTTACCGCTCAAATGACTTTTCTTTTGGACGGACGATTGATTGATTTTTACGAAAATAATAAAGCGACTGCGAAAGCGTTAAGAGATATAATCCGAACAAAGCAGAGATTCCCGAAAGACGAATTTTTGAAGCTTAAAGAAGCATTTCCCTGCATATTGGCGGGAATAAGAGACTATGCGGAATATATACCGCTTGAGCCAGAGATTTTTGATCTTGTGATTATTGATGAAGCTTCACAGGTCAGCATTGCCCAAGCATTTCCTGCTTTGTTGCGTGCAAAAAAGATTTTAATTCTTGGAGATAAAAAACAATTTAGTAATGTCAAAACTGCTCAAGCTCGCACCGACACAAACAGAGAATATCTAAACAATCTTAGGGATTGTTTCGTTAAAAATGTTTCAAGCGAAGGAACAAATCTCGTAAAACTTGGGAAGTTTAACATCAAAACTTCCATTCTTGAGTTTTTTGAATTTATAACAAATTATAACGCTCAACTACTCAAACATTTTAGAGGATACAAAGAAATTATTTCCTATTCTAACAAATATTTTTACCAAGACAGCTTGCAAGTGATGAAAATTAGAGGAAAAGCCATTGATGATGTTATCAAGTTTTCTTTTGTTAAACACGACGGTAAAAAAGAACTAGCACAAAATACAAACACGCTTGAAATTGAATTCATAATTTCCGAACTGAAAAAATTTAAAGAAATTGATAGTAATCAAAGTGTTGGAATTATTACGCCTCACACCAATCAGCAAAAATTGCTTGTCGAGTTAATAAGTAAAATGCCCGAAAAGGATTATTTTTACGACAAGTTAAAATTAAAAATTATGACTTTCGACACCTGCCAAGGTGAAGAAAGAGATATTATATTTTATTCAATGGTCGCCACGGAAGAAGACGATCATTTATGGGGTGTTTTCATTAAAGATTTAAATGATGTTGATATTGAAGAAGACGGGAAAATAAAAGCCCAGAGGTTAAATGTTGGTTTAAGTCGTGCCAAGGAAACGATGAACTTTGTTTTAAGTAAGCCGATTGATAAATATAACGGCTCAATCGGCGAGGCACTAAGACATTATTATTTTATTCTGAACGAGGCGAAAAAGGAAAGAAGTGTTAGCGAAGCCGATGAAAAATCAAAAATGGAACCAGAGGTTATGAACTGGTTTTATCAAACTGATTTTTGGAAGAAAAATAAAGACAATATTGAATTTATTCCACAATTTGAGCTTGGCAAATATTTGAAACAGCTTGATAAAACCTATAACCACCCAAATTATAAAGTTGATTTTTTGTTAGTTTACAAAGACGAAACCCACCAAGAACACAAAATCATAATTGAATATGACGGATTTAGAGAACACTTCAAAGATATTGATGAGATAAATGAATTTAATTATCAAGATTATTACACCGACGGAGATGTTTATAGACAAAAAGTATTGGAAAGCTACGGATATAAATTTTTGCGAATAAACAAATTTAACATTGGTAATGACCCCATTTCAAATCTTAATGAACGAATTGGGAATTTGATAAAAAATGGTGCTGTTAAAAATAATGTAATTAGTCACATTCACGAAACGATCGAGGGCTTGCAAAATGGCGAAATGAAAGAATGCCCGAAATGTAAAGAAATAAGGGAATACAAAGATTTTAGAGACCCAGATTTAATTACTGGATACGGGCGATTTTGCTGTCATTGCAAGGGCTATACCTTGGTTGAAAAGCCTGCAAGTGATAATATTAAAGATAGCCCTGCAGTTTTGAGTGATAAAACTTGTCCTAAGTGTGGATCAAAAATGATTTTGCGTAAAGGAAGATATGGGAAATTTTATGGTTGTTCAAAATTTCCATATTGCCGAGGCACGAGACAAGTTTAAGATTTTAGGTGGCGCGCCAATGAAATTGGCACAGCCTCAAATTCCGCCGAAAAAAAGAATCGTCCCCGCGAGGGCGTGGCGGAAGGGGGGTTTGGGGGGAATTCCGCCACGCCCGAGCGAATACAAAAAGCGGACAGCCCCGCCGTCCTGCTCGTTCAGAGCAGAACCCCGCACAAAAGTTTTCTTTTCCTTTTAGAAGAAAAAAATCGGCGCGCGCAAATTAAAAAATGTGAAGAAAACTTTTTTGCGGGGTGGCGAGGTTTCCGAGCGACGGCGGGGCTGGCTTCCTTATTGGGGGTTTTGCTCAAAAAATGTTCGAACTTCGTTCAAAAAACACCGCGAAAATTTTTTTATAAAATTAAAATATGTTTAAAATAAACTTTAAAAATAAAATTTTCTTTTGGGTTTATAGAATTGTGTTTATAATTTTTGGTGTTTTTATATTTATTTTTGGTGGTTATGATGATAGTCCCGGAGCACAACTACTTGGTTTTATAATAGTATTATTTAATATTATAAAAATAATAAAACATAAAAGAAAAACTAAAAATGATAATATAAATTTATAATTTAATGTTTAATTTAAAAATATGAAAAAAGGAGGAGAATTATATTTTTGGAGCATAATCCCATTTTGGAAAATGGATATAAATGGAAAAAGATTGATTTATAGCGGAAATCCTGTAGAAGATTAAAAAAACATCACTTTTGGTGATGATTTTTTATTAGTGCTCTGTGCTACGATTTAACAAATATTGACCGTGAGAGGGACGAATCCCTACACAACAGCACTAGAAAAAGTATATATTAAATAATGTATTTAATCAAAAAATTTTGTGGATAAAAATTTATTATAAAAATTGGTTTTTTATTTAAAATTTTTGACGAGAAAAACTAAAAATGATAATATAAATTTATAATTTAATGTTTAATTTAAAAATATGAAAAAAGGAGGAATTAATAAGTCAATAATTTTATTTGAGGATAACCCTGTTCGTCGTGTTTGGGATGAAAAAAGTGAAAAATGGTTTTTTAGTGTCGTAGATATTATCTCTGTTTTAACTGAACAAAATGATTTTTTGAAAGCTAGAAAATATTGGAATAAATTAAAAGAAAGGCTTAGTATAGAAGGAAATCAAACGGTGACAAATTGTCACCAGTTGAAATTAAAAGCACGCGATGGAAAAATGCGTGAAACGGATGTAGCTGATATAGAACAAATTTTTCGTCTAATTCAATCAATTCCATCAAAAAAAGCCGAACCTTTCAAATTATGGCTTGCAAAAGTTGGACATGAAAGATTACAAGAGGTAGTAAATCCAGAAATTTCCATAAATAGAGCTAGACAAAATTGGAAAGAATTGGGTGCTTCGGAAAAATGGATAGAGCAAAGAATGAGAGGTCAAGAAATAAGAAATAAATTGACTGATTATTGGCAAGGTAGTGGTGTAAAAGAAGGTAAAGAATATGCTAAACTTACAGATATTATTCATAAAGAATGGTCAGGTCTGACTACAAAAGGACATAAAAAATTAAAAAAATTAGATAAAGAAAATTTGCGTGATGCTATGACTGAAGCCGAACTTATATTTACTGCTCTTGCAGAATTATCAACTACAAAAATAGCAATAAAAGACGAAGCAAAAGGTTACAAAGAAAATTCAGTTTCCGCAAAAAAAGGCGGAGGAATTGCTAAAAATGCGAGACAGCAATTGGAAGAAGCAACTGGAGAAAGTATAATTAGTAAAGAAAATTATTTAGCGGAAAATAATAAAAAAATTAAATTAAAATAATAATTTAAAAATATGAAAAACAACAAACTTTGGCTATGGTCACTAGCTGGATCAGCTGGGACAATAATTTATATCATGTTAGTCGTCTGGTTTATGGGTCAAGCTGAACACGGTCTTTTTGAAGGACAAAGCTTTTTTTTAGCGCCAGTAATGATGTTAACTTTATTTGTTTTTTCGGCTTTAGTGACTGGGTCTTTGATATTAGGTAAACCAATAATGTTATATGTAGATAATGAAAAAAAGACGGCTATAAAAATGTTAGTGACAACAGTTTTGATGTTATTTATAGAATTTATGATTATGTTAATTATCGCTGGATTTTTAATATAAAAATATGAATAAGGAGGAAATAAGTAAATTTTTACAATATTTTGAAAATAAAAAAGAAAGAACAATTGTTGTAATTGATTATGGTAATGTCGATAAATGGAAAGAAGATTTAAATTGGAACGTTGATATCCAATATTTAGGAAATTTAATAAAATATTTATCAATAAATAATAAAAAACTAAGAAGATTTTATTATGGTGAAGATTGCGGACCAAATGAAAAACATCCAAAAATAACAGAGTGGTCTAAATCCGTTTTAGAAAGAGCAGAGATGAATAAATTTGAAGTTGTTAAAAAAAGAGTAAAATATATTCATGATAATAAAAATAATAAAATGGAAAAGAAATGTGATCTTGATGTAGAAATGGCTGTGGATTTGATAAAAGAAAAAGAAAATTATGATTATATTATTTTGTTTTCTGGTGACGGTGATTTAATGTATGTAATAAAATATTTATTTGAAAATTTTAATAAAAAATGTTTTGTCTTCGCTGCTAGAGATCATATCGCAAGAGAGATAATAGATGGAATTGAGGATGGTTTTGTGGAGTCTTTACAATACGTTAATGATTATGAGTATAGATTAAATAAAAATAGATTAAATAATAAAAAATATTTTAGAAAATGGTTTTAATTCAAAAATCCGCCAAAAGGCGGATTTCGATCAAAATGGGGAAAGCATATAAATTACTTTATATACTAACATTTTTATTATAATAATAATGCTATAATAAGTCAATAAAATTGAGTTATTTATCCACATAAAAAACGAAGCCTGCTGGTGAAAGCAGGAATCTCGGAGCTATTTCTAAAATAGAAAAAGTCATTTGTACTTTGAGTATACTAGTATTTGTGTATTTAGTCAGAATAATTTTGTGGATAAAAGTTTATTATAAAAAAATAAGCTTTTTTTATTTGTAGATTTAATTAAAAAGTGATACGATTAAAATAGATTTGACACATTTTCAAAAAAATGTGATAATCATTTTGTCGCTTAATATTTATACAATTTACATAAAATTAGAAACGGTTAAGAAAATCGAATTATTGTCTTTAGAAAAGGGCAACAGTTCCAATCAACTTAACCGTTTGGTAAGTGTAAATATTGGGCGACAACTGTTGTCCTTTTTTAATTTTATTTATTTTTTTAATTTAAAAATATGAGTAATGTTTTTGAAAAATTTACAAATCAGTATTCATTGAGTAAGACTTTGAGATTTGAACTTAAACCAGTTGGAAAAGATATATTAAAAGCAGATTGCAACGACGAGGATAAAAAGTTTTTTCGAGAAAATGAAGAAAAATTGACAAGTACTTTATTTAATTTAAGAAAAAATGCAAAATATGATAAAAATTTGCAAACTTTTTTGAAAGATCAAGAAATAGAAGATTCTTATCAAATTTTAAAACCGGTTTTTGATAAAATTCATGAAGAATTTATAACCAAATCTCTTGAAAGTGATGAAGCAAAGAAAATTGATTTTTCTGAATATTATAAACTTTATAAACAACAAAAGGAAGAAAAAGATAAAGATGAAAAAAAGAAATTAGATAAGTTGATTCAAGATGAAGAAAAGAAATTGCGAGAAAAATTTGGAGAATTTTATAAAATTGCAGGTGATGAATTTAAAAATAATGCAGGAAAGGACAACAAAAAAAAAGATATTTTAAAAGAAAAAAGTTTTAATGTTTTGACAGAAGTTGGTATCTTAATTTATTTAAAAAATAAATTAAAAGATGGACAAAATTATTTTGATGATTTAAAATTGCCAGAAGTTAAAATTTTAGTTGAAAATAATAAAACTAACAAAGAAAAAATTAATAAAGCATTAGAAAAAATAAATAAATTTTTTACATATTTTGGTGGGTTTAATCAAAATCGAGAAAATTATTATTCTATCGATGAAAAAACAACTGCGGTGGCTTCGCGAGTTATTGATGAAAATTTACCTAAATTTTTTGATAATATTATTGAGTTTGGAAAAAGAAAAGACGAATATCTTAATGTTTTCCAATTTTTACAAAAGATGGAAATAACTTTAAAAGATAAAAACGGGAATGATTTATTGTCAATTTCGGAAGATATTTTTGAGATTTCTTATTTCTCTAAGTGTCTTTCTCAAAAGGAAATAGATGAATATAACAAAAAAATTGGTAATGCAAATTTTGTTGTTAATCTTTATAATCAACAAAAATCTACAGAACAAAATTTTAAAAAAATGCAAAAATTTAAGATTTTATACAAACAGATTGGTTGTGGTGAAAAAAAAGAGTTTTTGAAAGTTATAAAAGACAATAATGAACTCAATACTGCTTTACTAAAAGCAAAAACTTTTGGCGAAAGATATTTTATAAACGACAGAGGTAAAGATACTGTTAAAACTTTTATAGATTATCTTTTAACTTTAGATAATTTTGAAAATATTTATTGGTCTGATAAAGCGATAAATACAATTTCTGGAAAATATTTTGGAAATTGGAGTAATCTAAAAGAAAAAATGTTGAAAACAAAAGTTTTTAATAAAGATAAAAATACAGGGGAGGCTAAAATTCCACAAGCCATTCAACTTTCTGATTTATTTGAGGTTTTAGATGAAGAAAAAGATTGGAAAGAGAAGGGTGTTTTATTTAGGGAAAATTTTAAAGAGAATAATGAAGAAAAACAGAAAATTATTAAGAATGTAGTAACTCCACACGAAGCATTACTAAAAATGATTTGTGAAGACATTGAAGTTTTAGTAAATAATTTTGTTAATGGAATAGATACTATTTTTAAAATTGAAGAAAAAAATTATTTAAAAGATGAAAATAAAGAAAAAATTAAAGCTTGGCTTGACAATGCACTTTTTGTTAATCAAATTTTAAAATATTGGAAAGTAAAGCCAAGATATTCTAGTTTTTACGATGAACAAGAATTAACGAAAATCAGTGAAATTATAGAGGATTATGATATTATTAGAAATTATTTAACAAAAAAACCACAAGATGATATTAGAGAAAATAGATTAAAGTTAAATTTTGAAAATGGTAGTCTGCTTGGTGGTTGGTCAGATGGACAAGAAAAAGTTAAAAGCGCGGTTATTTTACAGAAAGAAGATAAATATTATCTTGGTATTTTAAAACAAAGAAATATTTTTGATACTTCTAATAAAGAAAATAATTCAATTTATCAAAATACAGATAATATTTTTAAACGATTATTTTTAAAAAATCTTCCTTATAAAACTCTTGCAGGACGTGGGTTTGTTAGTGAGTTTGGAAAGAAATATAGTGATATGGCAAAAGAAAATCCACAAAAAGCTATTGAATCATTAAAAAAAATAATTGCAAACAGATACGTTGTTGAATATCCGTTGTTGCAAAAAATTTTAGACAAAGAATACGGAAACGACAAAAAGATTTTTGATGCAGAAACACAGGAAGTTTTAAAGGATTCTTATGTATGTGAATTTTCCCCAGTAAATTCGAAAGTTGTTAATGAAAATATAGACAATGGTAACATGTATCTATTTGAAATAAAGTGTAATCCTAATAAAATTCAATGGAATTATTGGAAAAATATTTTATCGAAAAAAAGTCCCCACCAGTTGGCAGGTCAAGGTGAAATTTTTTATCGTCCTGCTGGGTTAGAAAATAAAATTAAAAAAGGATATGAAAGAAAAAGTTGGGTGATTGAAAATAAGAGATATACAGAAGAAAAGTTTTTATACCATCAGGCAACCAAAAGAAATTATAAATTTCCATCTTATAGTAAAATAACCAGTTTAATAAATGAAAATGTTATTGATAATAAAAACCAACTATTTTTAGGAATTGATAGGGGAGAAAAGCATCTTGCTTATTACTCACTCATAAATTTAAAAGGTAAAATTTTAGAACAAGGAAGTTTTAATAAAATATTTAATGGAAATATAGAATTTGATTATGCTGATAAACTAGAAAAAATAGCTGGAGAAAGAGATGAAGCACGAAAAAATTGGACGACAATCGGTAATATAAAAGATTTAAAAGACGGGTATATTTCACAGGTCATAAGAAAAATTGTTGACTTGGTGATTTATAATGAAGGTGACAGAAAAAAAGGTTTTCGTGAAGCACCCGCATTTATTGTATTGGAAGATTTAAATATTGGATTTAAACGTGGTCGTCAAAAAATAGAAAAACAAGTTTATCAAAAATTGGAATTAGCTTTGGCTAAAAAATTAAATTTCCTTGTTGATAAACACGCAAAAAATAACGAAATTGGATCAACTGAAAATGCTTTACAATTAACTCCATTAGTTCGTGATTTTGGGGATATAAAAGGAAAACAATTTGGTTTAATGCTTTATACTAATCCTAGTTTTACTTCTACAACTGATCCAACAACTGGTTGGCATAAAAGTATATCAATTAAAAAAGGTTCTGAAAAATATATTAAAGATCAAATTATGAAATTTTTTGATGATTTTGGATTTGATGGAAAAGATTATTATTTTAAGTATAGAGATGTTAATACTAACAAACCATGGATTTTATATTCTGGATATAATGGTAATGAATTAGATCGATTTAAAGATAAATTTTCAGAAAAAGAAGGTCAAAAACATTGGAATCCGGAAAAAATTGAAATTGTTAAAAACCTAAAAAATATTTTTAATGATTTTGACGAAAAAAAATCTTTTAAAAAACAAATTGAAGAAAATAAAGAATTAAATAAGATAGAAAAAGATCGGACAGCTTGGGAAAGTCTTAGATTTATTATTGAGGTTATTCAACAGATCAGAAACACTGGAACAGAGGAGAAAGATAATGATTTTATTTTATCGCCAGTTCGTGATGAAATAAATTTTAAACATTTTGATTCACGTATGATTAAAGAAAATGAAAAATTACCACAAAATGGTGATGCAAATGGAGCTTATAATATTGCTAAAAAAGGTATTATCATGTTTGAAAGAATAAAAGAAAAACCAGAAAAACCGAATTTGTTTATTAAAAATCAAGAATGGGACAAATTTACACAAAAATAAAAAATATGAAAAATAATTATCAATATACTCGGAGTATTGGATTTAATTTAAAAGGAGGACATATTTTTAAACTAGCTTTGAAAGATGAAGGGAAGATATCTTGGAATGATTTACTAATCTCTTATAATCATCTTATACAAGAATTTAGGAACGTTGTTTTTTGGGAAAATAACGAAGGAGAAGAAAAAATAAATTACAAACTGGAAATAAAATACCTGTGGTTAAAACAATATGCACGGGAAAATTTTTTTTCAGAAGGTTTTGATAGAACCAATAAAAAATATACCGCTAAGGAGGCTAAATTTTTAAAAGAAGTATTTAAAGATTGGATAGAAAAAAATGAAGAGTTTTATAAACAAACGAAAATAATATTTTCCAGACCAGAAGAAAACCAAAGTAAAAAATCTGACATGTTAGAAGTAGTCAAAATTCTTTTTTCCCCAGATTTTTTTCCTTTTGTGAGAGATTTTATAAAATATGCTAACGATAAAAATAATAATAAAAATTTACAACAATTAAAAAAAACAATTAATACTTTGGAAATATTTTTAGAAAAGGCTTTATTTATATTATCTCCCAATCAAAGCAATGGAGTAGAAGTTGCTAGAGCAAGTTTTAATTTTTATACAATCAACAAAACCCCTAAAAAATTTGATGAAGAATTAGAAAAAAAACAAAAAGAACTTGACGTTCCTTGTTATCTTAGTGAATCAAAGAAAGAAACTTTAGTAAAAGTAAAATTTATTGAATATTTAAAAGAACAAAATTTAATTCTAGAAGAAATTTCTAAAGAAAATTTATATGAATATCTTAAAAAATTTAAAGCCCAAGAAAAAATAAAATTTTTGGAAATGGTAAATAAGAAAAAATGGACAGAAAAAGATGTTTATGAGTATATAAAATCAACATTTATTTTGTTTGTTGATAAAAAAGAAAATGTTGACAATTTTTTAGATTTAACAGAAAAGATAATTAATACTGGAAATGAAGGTAAAAAAGAAAAACAAAGAGAATTAAAAATAAAAAGAGGAAGAATGTTTACATTTTATTTTCCTGATTATAAAAAATATTGTGATATTTATAAAGAATTAGCGATGGAGGTGGGGAGAATCAAAGCAGAAATTAGAGGAATAGAACAAGAAAAAATTGACTCTTGTTTGTTAAATTTTTGGGCTCAGATACTTAAAATTGGAGATAAAAAATTTTTAATTTTAATTCCTAAAGATAAATTAGAAAAAATTAAAAGAATAATCAATGAGGGAAAAGTAGTTAAATCAGATATTTCTTTTGTTTCTTTTAACTCATTGACCTTGCGAGCTTTAGACAAGTTGATTCGTAAGAACTTCTCAGAAAAAATTCCAGAAATGAACAAAAGTGAGGAAAATAAAATTAAACAGTACCAAAAAGTTTTGAAAGATAATTTAAATAAAATAAAAAATAAAATAGACTTGGATTTAAAAGAGTATGATGAAAACAAACTTAAAGAAATTTCTAGTACTATTTTTTCTGACATAGAAGATTTTCGTTTAGCTCTGGAAAAAATTACTTATACAGTTAAGGAAAATTTTATTTCTAAAAATTGTATTGATGAGTTAATAAAAAATATGGTTATTTTTTCTAAAATTACTAGTTACGATTTTGAAAGAAATCTTTCAGGAAAGATGAAGGATCATAGTTTAGTTTGGAATAATTTTTGGGATATAACAAATCAAGAAAATTGTTTTCCCGTTCGTTTAAATCCAGAGTTAAGGATTATGTATCGCAAGAAGCGAGAACAATCAATAAAAAGACAAAACAATCGTTTTTCCAAAGAAAGTTTTCGTGTGAATTTCACTATCACAGAAAATGCTATTCAAAAGGAAATGAAGTTTACCTTTACAAAACTAGAAGATATTCAGCAAAAAATAGAAGAGTTTAACCAAAAAGTAATAATGGATAGTTTTGTAAAAGAGAAAGATAAAAACTTGTATTATTTTGGAATAGATAGGGGAAATCAAGAATTAGCTACTTTGGGAGTTGTGCGTTGGACAAAGGAAGAATACGAAGCAATGCTTAATAATGGCAAAGTTATAAAATTTCAAAAGCCAGAGTTTCCAGAAATTTCCGTCTATAAAATGAAAGACCCTAAAATTCAAAAAGAGCTAATCGTTGACAAAAATGTTAAGAAAAAAACACTTATTCTTTCTGAAAACCCTTCTTATTTTATGGAGTCAGAAGATGAATTTAATAAAAATTTTTTAGAGAAAAAAGTATCTTTTATTAATTTGACTACTGCCAAACTTATAAAAGGAAGAATTATTTTAGATGGTGATACTAAAACTTATATTAATCTTAAAAAAGCTAATGCAAAAAGAAAACTTTTTGATGTGTTTACAAAAATTGATTCTGAAAGTAATGTGGAATTTTGTGATGAATTTCATGAAGCTTGGAATATTGAAGATGTTTTTAGAAATAGTTTTTTAATAAAATCAAAAGACGGAGAGAGAGAATTATATCAAATTTTGTGTTATTTTTTTGATGAGCAAAAGAGAATATTATCTTTGGAAGATATGAAAACTGATTTGCAGGAATATCTAGAAAATTTAAGACAAAATGTAACAGCAAAAAATATAAGCATTAAACAAATTAATAATCTACGAGATGCTATAACATCTAATATGGTCGGAATTATTGCTTTTTTGTTTGATCAATATCCTGCAATCATTAATTTAGAAAATTTACACTCAGTCGAAGAAATTCACAGACATTTTTCTAAAAATAATGAAAATATCGCTCGCCGATTGGAATGGGCATTATATAGAAAATTTCAAAAAATAGGTTTAGTTCCCCCAAACCTTAAACAAACTATTTTTTTGAAAGAAAATGAAAAAAAACTTCTTAATCAATTTGGAATTATCCATTTTGTAAAAACAGAAAAAACAAGTGGAAATTGTCCTTTTTGTGGAGAGAATGTTTCTTTGAAACAAAGACAAAAAGATAAATTTGTGGAGCATGTTTATATTTGTAAGAATGAAAATTGTAATTTTAATACGAAATTATCTAAATTTCCGCTTGAAAAAATTGATAATTCTGATTCAGTTGCTTCCTACAACATTGCCAAACAAGGTATGCAATTAATTAGTTCAAAAAAATGGAACAATACATTCAAATCTCCAAATTAAACGATTTTATTTTCTGTCCATATTCTTTATATTTTCATTCTATTTACGAAAATTATGAAAAGAAAGTTTTTCAAAGAAGTGTCCAAACAGTTGGAACTATTAAACATGAAGCAATTGATGAAGATAAATATTCTTCAAGTAAAAAATATTTAGTTGGTATTCCAGTTTATTCAGAAAAATATAATTTAATGGGAAAAATTGATATTTATGATCAAGAAAATAAATTTTTAATCGAGAGAAAAACAAAAATAAAAAATATTTATGATGGATATAAAATGCAACTTTATGCTCAAATGTTTTGTTTGGAAGAAATGAGTTTTGAAGTAAAAAAAATTTTTGTATATTCATTAGAAGATAATAAAAAATATAAAATAGATTTGCCAAATGAAACAGAAAGAAAAAACTTTATTGATTTAATAGAAAAAATTCAGAATTTTGACATTTTAAAAAATAAGGATGTAAAAGTAAATGAAAATAAATGTTTAAATTGTATTTATAATGAACTTTGTCCTTTTAAAAAATAATTTTTTATTATGTTATCTTTACCTGATTTTCGTGAAAAACAAATTTTATTTATTCAAGCTGAAAATGATTTAGAAAATAAATTACAATTTCAAAATGATAATATTTTGTTTAAAAAAGATGAACAAACTGCTGGAAAAATATCTTATCACAAAGTTTTTGCTATATTTATTTTTGGTGATTTTTCCATAACTTCTGGTTTGATTAAAAAATGTCAGTCAAATGGAATTTCTTTGTTTCTTTTAAAAAATAATTTTGAAGTTTATGCAGAAATAAATTCAGGATCTGAAGGAAATTATTTACTTAGAGAAAAACAATATTTTTTAACTGAGAAACAAGAATTGGAAATAGCTAAGAAAATTGTTTTTAATAAAATCAGTAATCAATTTGATTTATTAAAACAAAAAAATAAAAATTTTAATAAAAAAGATGAATTAAAAAAAATTGAAGAAAAAATTTTTGCTGAAATAAATAATAAAGAATTATTAGGAATTGAGGGAAGTATAAGTAAAATGTTTTTTTCAGAATATTTTAAAGATTTAAATTGGTACAAAAGAATGCCAAGAACAAAAGTTGATGAAATAAATATTTTATTAGACATTGCCTATACTTTTTTGTTTAATTTTATTGACGCTTTATTGAGATTATATGGTTTTGATGTTTATAAAGGGGTTTATCATAAATTATTTTTTAATAGAAAATCATTAAGTTGTGATATTATGGAACCATTTCGTGCTATTATGGATAGACAATTATTAAAATCTTTTCATTTGAATCAAATAGACAAAAAAGATTTTAAAAAATATAAAAATAATTATTTATTAACTTATGAAAAACAAATGAAATATACAAAAATATTTTTTGCAGCAATTATGGATGAAAAAGAAGAATTATTTAATTATGTAAAAAATTATTATTATTTTATTTTAAATATGGAAGAAAAAGAATTTCCGATTTATAAAATTAAATAATATGATTATTGTTTCTTACGATTTTTCAAGTAATAGAAGAAGATCAAAATTTTCTAAATTTTTAGAAAAATATGGTCGTAGAATTCAATATTCTGTTTTTGAAATAAAAAATAGTGAACGAGCTTTACAAAATATAGAAAAGGAGATAGAATTAATTTATAAACCTTATTTTAAAGAAGACGATAGTATTGTAATTTTTTATATAGGTGATTGTTGCAAAAAGAAAATAAAAAGATATGGAAATGCTGTACATGAAGAAGAAGAATTAATTTTTTTCAAATAAAAAGCACTTTACAATTTAATTTTAGTAGAAAATTGATAGAAATTGTGTTGTGTGTTTTATAAAATATAAAAACCCTTGTCTTAATTTTTTAAAAATGGCTAATTTTAGCAAAAAGTCGTTTGATGAATATTTTCACAAATTTGCATCTTTTTGCTAATTTTAGCCAAGACAAGAGTTAAAAACATATAATCAATTTCTACTTTTGTAGATAAAGCGATACCTCTAATTAAATCGGGTTAAAAACATATAATCAATTTCTACTTTTGTAGATTTGTTTAGTTTATTTCCAATTTGTTGTTAAAAACATATAATCAATTTCTACTTTTGTAGATTCCAAGATGATGGAACAATAGGAACGTTAAAAACATATAATCAATTTCTACTTTTGTAGATATTGACATCTATCTCTATTTTCCCTTGTTAAAAACATATAATCAATTTCTACTTTTGTAGATTATAACAGCTTGTCGGTATGTATATAGAAGTTAAAAACATATAATCAATTTCTACTTTTGTAGATACCAGTTAATAATAACAATGTTTTTAGTTAAAAACATATAATCAATTTCTACTTTTGTAGATTTCTCCGAAGAAGTTTTCAATCTGTGGTTAAAAACATATAATCAATTTCTACTTTTGTAGATTTCTTGTGTAGGTTCTGTTATATTTCCAGTTAAAAACATATAATCAATTTCTACTTTTGTAGATTATTATCCATTTTAAATCCGTTTGTAGTTAAAAACATATAATCAATTTCTACTTTTGTAGATCTATTGAATTGTTTGTTAGTTTAAAAGTTAAAAACATATAATCAATTTCTACTTTTGTAGATTTGTTCTCTGATTGCTTCAATCGCTGGTTAAAAACATATAATCAATTTCTACTTTTGTAGATGTATAGAGTGTCCGACCTCACTAAGGTTAAAAACATATAATCAATTTCTACTTTTGTAGATTTATGTTTTGTTATAACGCTGTTATAAGTTAAAAACATATAATCAATTTCTACTTTTGTAGATTATAGTAAACTTCTCCGCACTCTTTACGTTAAAAACATATAATCAATTTCTACTTTTGTAGATTCTTTGGTGCTGGAGATTTTGATACAAGTTAAAAACATATAATCAATTTCTACTTTTGTAGATCTGGAAAGATAGATGATTATTGTATGTTAAAAACATATAATCAATTTCTACTTTTGTAGATTTATCTCCTATTGTATTTTGTCCATAAGTTAAAAACATATAATCAATTTCTACTTTTGTAGATATAAATTTCTATCTATTGTGTTCATAGTTAAAAACATATAATCAATTTCTACTTTTGTAGATATATATTCTGGGAGGGAAGCGAAGAAAGTTAAAAACATATAATCAATTTCTACTTTTGTAGATTAAATCACTGAAATCATCTACCTCTAAGTTAAAAACATATAATCAATTTCTACTTTTGTAGATAAGTCGGTATGTGATTTTCTCTTTTAAGTTAAAAACATATAATCAATTTCTACTTTTGTAGATCTAAGTACATTATCTTTGCTGTGCTGGTTAAAAACATATAATCAATTTCTACTTTTGTAGATCACTATCTTCAGACATATTATTTTAAGTTAAAAACATATAATCAATTTCTACTTTTGTAGATTGAGTCGAACATTGGACTGTGCCACGTTAAAAACATATAATCAATTTCTACTTTTGTAGATCCTGAAAGATTATGGGACCAATTAAAAGTTAAAAACATATAATCAATTTCTACTTTTGTAGATAATATTCAAGTAGTTTGTCAATAAAAGTTAAAAACATATAATCAATTTCTACTTTTGTAGATTCAAGAGTTTTTGACTTATTTTTATTGTTAAAAACATATAATCAATTTCTACTTTTGTAGATCCTTGAGGCTGATGTCATCCCTGTTAAGGTTAAAAACATATAATCAATTTCTACTTTTGTAGATAATCTCCATTGTTTAAATTGTCAAAGTTAAAAACATATAATCAATTTCTACTTTTGTAGATAATCTCCATTGTTTAAATTGTCAAAGTTAAAAACATATAATCAATTTCTACTTTTGTAGATGAGTTCAATTTACTGATGGAGCAGCTGTTAAAAACATATAATCAATTTCTACTTTTGTAGATGAGTTCAATTTACTGATGGAGCAGCTGTTAAAAACATATAATCAATTTCTACTTTTGTAGATGCTGTGTCGTTGAATTAAATTAGATAGGTTAAAAACATATAATCAATTTCTACTTTTGTAGATCTCCCTCATCATGAGATTTTATTTCTCGTTAAAAACATATAATCAATTTCTACTTTTGTAGATACAAAGGTCGAGATTTAGGTTTATGGGGTTAAAAACATATAATCAATTTCTACTTTTGTAGATGTAATATCTTTTGCTCTCTTGATAGAAGTTAAAAACATATAATCAATTTCTACTTTTGTAGATCAATATCCAACAATCAAAGTTTAGAAAGTTAAAAACATATAATCAATTTCTACTTTTGTAGATTGATTACAGAGCTGATTGTTAGATTGGTTAAAAACATATAATCAATTTCTACTTTTGTAGATCAGCCTGTGACCCAGAAGATAGTGTAGTTAAAAACATATAATCAATTTCTACTTTTGTAGATTATAACATACCCCATTTTCCATTTAAGTTAAAAACATATAATCAATTTCTACTTTTGTAGATCATTGTATCTTATAATAATCTGTAACAGTTAAAAACATATAATCAATTTCTACTTTTGTAGATATATCGGAGTCGTTCCAGATAATATTAGTTAAAAACATATAATCAATTTCTACTTTTGTAGATTCGTTCACCATTTGCCCCATATATTGTTAAAAACATATAATCAATTTCTACTTTTGTAGATCTTTAGAATTTTACACACTAGAAAATGTTAAAAACATATAATCAATTTCTACTTTTGTAGATTGAGTCGAACATTGGACTGTGCCACGTTAAAAACATATAATCAATTTCTACTTTTGTAGATCTCCCTCATCATGAGATTTTATTTCTCGTTAAAAACATATAATCAATTTCTACTTTTGTAGATTCAAGATTTTCTAAATCTTGTTTAAGGTTAAAAACATATAATCAATTTCTACTTTTGTAGATATTCCTCCGCCACAATTCATACAATGTTAAAAACATATAATCAATTTCTAAAAATCACTTCTCATCAGTGATTTTTTTGTGTATAAACTTTTTTATTTTATAAATATTTTATCTTGTTTTGTTATAATAAAAATATAATATAAAATATTTTTATGAAAAATAAAGAACAAAATAAAATAAATAAAGGTGAAATTAAAATATATAAACCTAAAAAAGGCGGTATTGAATTTCAAGTTCGCTTTGAAAAAGAAACTGTCTGGGCAGATGCCCATCAGATAGCAAATATCTTTGGTGTTAATCGTCCTGCTGTTGTTAAACATATAAATAACATTTATAAAATAGGGGAATTAGATAAAAAAACAACTTGTTCCATTTTGGAACAGGTTGCTACTGATAAAAAGATTCGTAAAATGAATCTATATAATCTAGATATGATTATATCTGTTGGTTATAGAGTTAATTCATATCGAGCAACAGAATTCCGCAAATGGGCGACAACAGTCTTGAAAAAGTATTTGATAGATGGTTATGCTATAAATCAGAAAAGATTATTAGAAACAGAAAATAATTTTAATAGATTACGAGAAACTGTTTTGTTTTTACAAAAACAAGCAAAAAAAGATTTGTTAAAAGGACAAGAAATAGAAATTTAAATTTACTAGCTGATTATAGTAAAACTTTTTCTTTACTTGAAAAATATGATAAAGGAAAATTGAAAAAACAAAAAGGTTTAAAAAATAATTTTGTTTTAGATTATAAAGAAAGTTTGGAAATAATAAAAAAAATAAAAAAACATGTTTTAGAAAGAAAAGAAGCCGGACAAATTTTTGGGCAAGAAAGAGAAAAAAGTTTGGAAAGAATTATTAAAAATATTTATCAGACTTTTGATAAAAAAGAATTGTATTTTGATATCGAAGATAAGGCGACAAATTTACTTTATTTAATAATTAAAGATCATCCTTTTGTGGATGGTAATAAAAGAATTGCTTCTTTTTTGTTTGTCTATTTTTTAGATAAAAATAATTATTTATATAGAAAAAATGGAGAAAAAAAGATCAATGATAATACCCTTACTGCTTTAGCTTTACTTGTAGCTGAGAGTAATCCAAAAGAAAAAGATCAAATGATAATTCTGATAAGTCGGTTATTGAAATAATTTTATGATATTTGCTACAAAATCATATATTATGATATTATAGAAATATAAAATTTTACTTTTAATTTTAAATTTTATGGAAAATAAAGGAGGAAAAATCGCAATTTTTGAAGGAAAAAAGGTTAGAAAAACCTGGCATGAAGGCGAGTGGTATTTTTCAGTTGTTGATATTGTAAGTGTTTTAACAGATAGTTCTGATCCAAAAGATTATTGGTATAGAATAAAAAAAAGAGCTAGTGATGAAGAAGGATCTGAGTTATCGACAATTTGTCGACAACTCAAAATAATTTCATCTGATGGAAAAAAATATAAGACAGACTGTGCTAATACAAAAGGTATTTTTAGAATAATACAGTCAATACCAAGCCCAAAAGCAGAACCTTTTAAACTTTGGTTAGCAAAAGTAGGACAAGAAAGAATAGATGAAATAGAAAATCCAGAATTAGCACAAGAGAGAATGAAACAGATTTATGAAGCAAAAGGTTATCCAAAAGATTGGATAGAAAAAAGATTGCGTGGTATGGTTATTCGTCAAGATCTTACAGATGAGTGGAAAGAGCGAGGTATAATGGAAGAAAAGAATTTTGCTATTTTGACAGCAGAAATTTCTAAAGCAACTTTTGGAATGACTCCTAGTGAATATAAAAAACATAAAAATATTCCAGAAAAATCAAAAATTAATTTACGAGATAATATGACTGACTTAGAATTGATTTTTACGATGCTTGGTGAAAAGGTGACTACTGAAATTTCCAAAACAGAAAAACCAGATGGAATGGTAGAAAACAAAAAAGTAGCCAAAAGAGGTGGCAAAGTAGCTGGGAATGCGAGAAAAGAAGCAGAAAAAGAAATTGGCAAATCGCTTATATCTAAAGAAAATCATTTGAATTTAAAGAAAATAAAAAAATTAACAAAATAAAAAATAATTTTAAAATCACTCTTACTCAGTGATTTTTTATTTGCCAAAATTTTTTCTTAATGTTATTATAATTTCAAAAAAATATGTCCAAACCAAATTTACCAGAAAAATTTATTGAACGTCTAGAACTTATTTTTGGCAAAACTGATTCGCAAAAAATTTTAAATACTTTTGTCAGTCGTCCAACTACTTTTCGAGTAAATACTTTGAAAAGTAATAAAAATGAAGTTTTAGAAAAATTACAACAAAACGCTTTTAAAATTAAACGTGTTTCTTGGTTTGGCGATGCTTTTATTTTGGAAAACAAAAGTCAATCAGAATTCATGAAAACTGATTTGTTTTTATCAGGAAAAATTTATTTACAAAGTTTAGCCAGTATGGTTCCAGTTTTATTTTTAGAACCAAAAGCTGGAGATAAAGTTTTGGATCTGACAGCTGCCCCAGGTAGCAAAACCAGTCAGATTGCATCGCTAATGAATAAAACAGGGGAATTAGTTGCGAGTGAAATTGATAAAATTCGTTTTGAAAAATTAACGCACAATATGAATTTATTAGGAGTAATTGACGAAGAAAAAACTGATTGGAATTTTAAATTATTAAATGAAGATGGAGTAAAAATTTTTGAAAATTATAAAAATTATTTTGATAAAATTTTACTCGATGCTCCGTGCGGAGCTGAAGCTAGAATAGATTTAAGCGATAGACGTAGTTATTCTTTTTGGAATGAAAAAAATATAAAAAATAATGCTTTTTTACAAAAAAAATTATTATTTTCTGCTTGGAATAGTCTAAAAGTTGGTGGTGAGTTAGTTTATTCTACTTGTACATTTGCCCCAGAAGAAAATGAAGAACAAATTTTGTGGTTAAAAGAAAAATTTCCTGAAGCTGTTGAAATTGAAAAAATTGATTTATTAGGACTTGTAAAAAGTAAAAGTCTTTTAAATTGGAAAGAAAAAAAGTTTCCAGAAGATATAAAAAAATGTTTACGAATTTTGCCAGATAAATATATTGAAGGTTTTTTCGTGGTTAAAATAAAAAAAATAAAATAAAAATAAAATCCTTAGTTAAAAGGATTTTTTTTATTAAAATCAGGAATTAAATTTTCTTGACTACTTTCTTCTTGCACCCAACCATTTTCAAAACCAAGTTCTAATAGATGATCATAAACTTTTTGAAAATCTTTTTTGCTAACCGTGCAGTTTATTTCAGAAAATTCTTTTGCTTTATGTAAAGGTGAATATTGATTCATAAGACTAATATGAATTTTGTTATCAATTTTAGCAATTTCAGCTAAAACTCCAAAACTATTTTCTAGATTATTTGGCAAAACTAAATGACGAATAATAATTCCTTTACTAGCTACACCATTTTTTTCTTTTAATAAACCAACTTGTTTATACATTGCCAAAATCGCATTTTTAGCAGTCATAAAATAATTTTTTACACCAGAATATTTAAAAGCGATTTCATCACGACTATATTTAAAATCAGGTAAATAAATATCAACCAAACCAGCCATTTCCTCAATTATTTTTACATCTTCGTAGGCATTACTATTCCAAACAATCGGAATGGTAAGATTTTGTTTTTTTGCTAAAATAATTGCTTCTTTTATTTGTTTTGACCATAAAGTCGGCGTGACTAAATCAATATTTTTTGCACCTTGTGTTTGTAAATCTAACATTATTTGGGCTAATTGTTCTATATTATAAAAATCTCCTTTATTTTCTTGTGAAATTTGATAATTTTGACAAAAAACACAATGTAAATTACAAGCACTAAAAAAAATTCCGCCAGCAGGGGAAAGTGGTGGTTCTTCGCCAGTATGAATTCCATACCAAGCGATTTTAACTTGTTTATTTATTTTTTCCATATTTTTTCTTATTCTAATCTAAAAATGATAAAAAAACAAGGTGAATAAAATAATGACGAAATAATTTTTTTTTGCTATAATATACTTAACTATAAAATTATAAACCTGTCATCAGGATTTAAAAATAAAATTATTAAATAAAATATGAGTTTGTTAAAAAAGATAACATTTTTTGCTACTTTTGTTTCCATCATTACAGTCGGAACATTTTTTTGTAGCAATTTTGTTTTTGCAGTTTCTGATATCCCAACCATCACTCGTGATTTGACAGTCGGCAGTACTGGCGATGATGTCAAAGCTTTGCAAGTTTTTTTGAATAAAAATGGTTATACTGTCGCAAAAACTGGTGCTGGTTCACTTGGTAAAGAAACTAATTTATTTGGCAATGCCACAAAAGCAGCTTTGATTGCTTTTCAAAAAGCTAATAATATTTCTGCTTCTGGTTTATTAAGTTCACAAACTAGAGAATTATTAAATAACTTGAAAAAAAATAATTCTAATTCTTCAACTACTAATACAAATACAAATTCAAGTTCAGATAGTTCAGTTATTGATTCTTTAAAAACTGAAATTGCCAATTTAAAAACAGCTTTAGCTGAATTAAAAAGTTTATATAATTCTTTATTATCAAAAATTGATTCATCTTCAACTAATAATAATGATTTTGGAATTTCAGCAATCAAAGTTATTGATGGCGCTGATGAAGAGGGAATAAATATCGGTGATCAAATTATAATTACTTTTAATCAAATTATTGATCCAACTGTAATTAGTTCATCTTTGAGTAAATCTGGCCTTGTTTCTGGTATTTCTTATAGTAAAATTGGTGGTGTTAGTATTTCTTCAACAGGTTTAGTAACAATAAAAGGAATTGCAAGTTTTGATTTGGGTTCAGTGAAATCAGCAGGAAATTTTACTTCTAAAATCGCTTTAAATTCTACTGGAAAAATTTTAACTATTACTTTGACAGGAGGCAGTGATGTAAAAATTAATTCAGAAGATTTTAGTAACACAGCTCAAATTGGTGGTACAATAAAAAATTCTAGCGGTGAAAAAATGGCGAGCGATTCAAGTATTGCTGATGCAAGTGGAAGTTTTGGTTCTGCTACTGATGAAGATGAAGATGATGAAGAAGATTTTTATATTTCTCGCATAAAAGTTTATAATGAAAACGATGAAGATGGAATAAACGAAGGTGATGAAATCAATATAACTTTTTCTGAAGTTTTAGATCCAGAATCAATCAATGATGATTTGGAAAAAGGTTCTTATGTAAATAATATTGATAGTGATGAAACAGGTGGAATTGTGATTGATGATGACGGAATTTTAACAATCACTGACATTGCTTCATTTTATGTTGGTGATGTCGAAGACGAAGGTGAATTTAAAACTAAAATTGCTTTAGCATCATCGGGAAAAGTTTTAGTAATTACTCTTGTCGATGGAGATGATATTGATATTGATGATGAAGATTTTGATGATGCCAAACAAATTTCTGGTACAGTTAAAAATGAAGATGGAAATAAACTTACTAGTAAAGATATAAAAACTCTTGAAGGAACTTTTGGTAGTGATAGTAATAATTCAGATGATGACGAAGACGCTGATTTTAGTATCGCTTCGATAAATGTTTATGATGGAAATGACAGCCAAGATGGTTTAGCAGAAAATGATTTTATTATTGTTCGTTTCAATCGTGCAATAGATCCAAAATCAATCAATAGTAGTTTAAATAAAGATGGTAGTGTAGAAAATATAGAAAATGATGAAACTGGTGGTGTTGTAGTTTCAAGTAATGGTAAATTAACAATTACTAACATTGCTTCATTTAATGTTGGTGATGTAGAAAAGAGTACTTCATTTGAAACAAAATTATCTTTGAGTTCAACTGGAAAAATTTTGACTATTTTCTTTACTGACGGCACCCAAGTTGATCTTGATGAAGAAAATTTAGAAGAGGCCCGACAAATTGGTGGTACTGTAAAAGATATAAATGGAAATAAAATATTAAGCGATGATGTAAACGAACCAGTTGGAACTTTTATCTAAAAATTTTTATAAATTTAAAACCCGCTGATTTGCGGGTTTTTTGTTTCTAATTAAAAAATTATAAATCTAGAATTTTTAAAATTTTCCAAAAATTTTCTATAAAATCAGCCCGACGATTTTGATATTTTAAATAATAAGCGTGTTCCCAAAGATCCAGATTAAAAATAGGTGTTTGTCCGAGAGTTAAGGGACAATCTTGATTTTTTAGCGAATAGATTTTTAATTTATTATTTTCATCTCTGACTAGCCAAGTCCAACCACTGGCAAAATGCGCAATTGATTTTTCAGTAAATTCTTTTTTAAAATTATCTAGTGAATCAAAAATTTTAATAATTTCTTTTTTTAAATTTTCATCAATAGTTTTTTCTTTTCCTAAGTTTGACCAAAATAAATTATGATTATAATAACCACCGCCATTATTGATAATTTTTTGTTTATCTTCTTCTGGTAAATCAAAATTATTCAGATTTTTTAAAATTTCTGTAATTTCCATTTCATTTATTTTTGGATATTTTTCTATAACTTTTATAAAATTGTTTAAATAATTTTGATGATGCTTTGTATAATGAATTTCTACAGTTTCTTTATCCATAACAGGTTCTAGATCAGCAAAATTAAAATTTAATTGTGGAAGTTCATATTTTTTCATATTTTTTTATTAAATATTTAGATGATTTTAGTATAACAAATAAAGTAAAAAAGAAAAAGTAAAAAATAATTAAAACTTGTTTATTCAAAATTAGGACTTTCGACTTTCCCGCCCGCAACGCCTGAATAAGCTTATGCTTGCGATGGTGGGCGTGGTGACTTTTAACTCCGTATCTTTTCTGCTATAATAAAGCCGTAATTAGTAAATTCAATCAATTTTATGATTTATAATGTTTTGTATGCTTTTTTAAGTGTTTTGGTGATTAGTCTGATCTCTATTTTAGCTGTTTTAGCTTTTAGTTTTCAAATGACAACAATAAAAAAATATTTACTTTTTGCTGTAAGTTTTTCTACTGGAAGTCTTTTGGGCGGAGCTTTTTTGCATCTTTTGCCAGAAGCTATTGAAAAATATGGTTATTTTGATTTAAAAATTGGTTTATTTGTTTTATCTGGTTTTTTAACCATGTTTATTACTGAAAAAATAATCCATTGGCGTCATTGCCATAATCCTCAGCATATTGATAAATGTGTTCATAGTTTTGCATTTATGAATTTGATTGGCGATGCTTTTCATAATTTGATTGATGGTTTAGTAATCGGCGCTAGTTTTTTAGTAGATATAAAATTAGGTTTTGCGACAACTTTGGCTGTAATTTTGCATGAATTACCACAAGAGATTGGCGATTTTGGAGTTTTACTTCACGGTGGTTTTTCTAAGAAGAAAGCAATTTTTTTCAATTTTTTATCAGCTTTATTTGCTTTTTTTGGTGTGATTATCGCAATAATTTTGGGATTCAAAAGTGCTAACATGCTATTTTTCTTATTACCATTTGCTGCTGGTAATTTTATTTATATTGCAGCCAGTGATTTAGTTCCTGAATTACACAAAGAAACTGAATTAAAAAATAATTTGAAAAATTTTTTATTTATAATCTTAGGAATTGCTTTTATGTACGGCGTGTTGTTTTTACCTTTTGGTGAAAAACATGTTGATAATGAAAATACAAAAATTTATTTAGATGGACAAAATATTACTTGGGAAGAAACAAAAAATTTATTGACTGCCTGTGAAGTTTATGGAGTTTTTCAAAATCACCAAAAAGAAGTAGAAATTGAAATTAAAAATGGTAATAAATTACATACAATTTCACCAGAAATAGATAATATTTTTACTGTTGTAAAAGAAAATGAAGAAAAATGTGGCAAATTAATTTATATGGCTACTGAATAATTTTTAAATTTATTAATATGAAAAAAAATATTTTAATTATTTTGGGACATAGTGATAAAAAAAGTTTTTGTGCGACTGTGGCTGATATTTATTTTGAAAAATTGAAAAAAATTAATGATAATGAAGTTAGAAAAATTTTTTTAGGAGAATTAGTTTTTGATCCAGTCTTACATAATGGTTACAAAGAAATTCAAGAATTAGAACCAGATTTAAAAAAAGCCCAAGCTGATATTTTGTGGGCTGATCATTTGATTTTTGTTTATCCAATTTGGTGGATGAATATGCCAGCTTTATTAAAAGGTTTTTTGGATCGTATAATTTTACCAGGTTTTGCTTATAAATATATAAATGGTCGTCCACATGGTCTTTTGACAGGCAAAACTGCCGAAATAATTGTATCTACTGGCGGTCCAAAGATTTTTTATTCTTGGCTTGGAGGAAAAATTGCTATCAAAGTTTTAAAAAATAATATTTTGAAATTTTGTGGAATTAAAACAAAAAAAGTTAAAATTTATGGTGGTATTTTAAAAGGTGACAAAAGTTCTGTTTTGGAAAAAATAAAAAAAGAATAAAAAAATGGCGCCTAAGTGACGCCAAGAATATTTTTCCTCCTTCTCCCTTCAAGGAGAATAGAAATTTTTTTGTTTTTTTCAGCGATTTTTTCATAATCGCTAGGGTCATCCATTCTAAAATTAGAACAGATTTCTCCAATTTTTTCTGATGTTTTTTCAAAACACCAATCAAAATTGGAACATCCAGAACAGACAGATGTTTTCATGACAACCCCCGAAAGTTAGTAAAAAGATCTATCAAATAAATATAACAAAATTTTAAAAATAAAGCAAGTGTGTAAAAATATGAAATTAAAATTTACTGGAAAATTTAGTCAAAGTGGTGAATATCTTCTTCGTCGTCTCAGTTATGGTATTATTTTTGATAAAAAAAGCGGTCAAAAAAGTTTTGTGAGGCGGCTTAGTAATAATTTTTATCCACGTTTTCATGTTTATTTGGATGAATTAACAGATGGTTTTATAATTAGCATTCATCTGGATCAAAAACAAGCTATTTATGAAGGACAAACTGCGCATAGTGGCGAATATGACAGTGAAGTGGTAAAAAAAGAAGCAATTAGAATAAAATATTATATTGAACAAAATCGTTTAAAATAATTTCTTTAAATAAAAAACCCGCGCTTAGCGGATTTTTTTTATTTTTCTACATGAACGTATTTAGCTTGTTTCATTTTTCCATCAAAACCGATTTTCTTTTTTGCTTGGAATTTTACTTTTCCTTCAGCTACTGAGAAAAGAGTATCATCTTTTCCTTTTTGTACGTTTTTACCTGGATTGATTTTTGTTCCTCTTTGTCTGACTAAGATCATTCCTGATTTTACTGTTTGTCCGTCGCCAACTTTTACTCCCAAATATTTAGGTTTACTGTCGCGACCTAATCTGGTGGAACCGCCAGCTTTCTTATGTGCCATAAAATTTTTATTATCTGTTTAATTTGCTTTGAAAGTGGATTTTGCTAAAAGCAAGTGAAAATATTATATAAAAAAGTCTTTTACTTGTCAAGTGAATTTTTATTGAGTATAATATAAAGTGTATTTTATCTATATTTTTTGCTAATTTAAAACATTTTTTAATTATGAAAATGAGAATCTATCCTTTAAAAATTTATTTGATAACCCCAGTTATTGCTATTTTTTCGGCGATAAATCTGTTTTTTATCCTTTTGTCATTTTTTTGGTTGATTATCCAAATACCAAGAAATATTGGACAAGTTTTTTTACATTATAATATTTTGTTTGGTGTTGATAGAATTGGTTCTTGGGGACAAATTTTTATTTTGCCTTTAACTGGCTTGTTATTTTTTTTATTAAATGAAATTTTAGCTTGGTTTTTTTATTCTAAAGATAAAATGATTTCTTATTTTTTGAATATTTGTTCAATTTTATTAAATATTTTTGTTTTTGTAGCTGTGATTTTGACTGTGTTTATCAATACTTAAAAATTTTAAGTTATGAAAGAAAAGAAAAAAATTGATTATAGCTTGCTAGTCTTGTTTGTAGCTTTGATTATTTTTGGTTTATTAATTTTGAGTTCAGCTGGAGTAGCTGTTGGTGCAAAAGATTTTGGTGATTCTTATTATTTTGTCAAAAAACAAATTTTTTTAGGATTGATTCCAGGTATAGTTGGTTTTTTATTTATGGTCAATATAAATTATATTCATTGGAAAAAATATTCTTTAATTTTATATTTATTAGGAGTAATTTTATTGATTGTGATTTTTATTCCTTCAATCGGACAAAATTATCATACTAGTGCAAAAAGTTGGTTAAATATTTTTGGTTTTTCTTTTCAACCAGCTGAAGCAATGAAATTGGCTTTTATTTTATATATTTCAGCTTATTTATCAGAAATGGGGGAATATTTGCGAGAAAAAAATAATTTTTTATTAACTTTGGCTGTGTCTGCTTTACCAATTTTTTTGATTGCTCTTCAACCAGATTTTGGGACAATGCTTATTTTTTGTGCAATTTTATTTTTGCTTTTATTTTTTGCCGGTGCTAAATATTTACATTTATTTGTTTTGTCAGTAGTCGGTTTGTTTGGTCTTGTAGTTTTATTACTGTCGGCTAGTCATAGTGCGGATAGATTTACAGTTTTTTTACATCCAGAATTAGATCCACAAGGAAAAGGTTATCATATCAATCAAGCTTTTTTAGCAATTGGTTCCGGAGGAATTTTTGGTTTAGGACTTGGTAATAGTATCCAAAAATTTCAATATTTACCAGAAGTACATGCTGATAGTATTTTTGCGATTTTAGCTGAGGAAATGGGATTTGCGATTACAGCTTTATTTTTAGTTTTATTATTAGCAATAATTTTACGATCTTATCAAGTTGCAAAAAATAGTGAAAATGAATTCGGTAGATTAGTTGCTTGTGGAATTATTTCCTGGTGGACTATTCAATCGATTATGAATATCGGTGCTATTGTTGGTTTATTACCTTTGACTGGAGTTCCTTTACCTTTTGTTAGTCATGGTGGGTCAGCTTTGTTTATAAATATGTTAGCTTTAGGAATTTTATTAAATATCAGTCGTAAAAAACAAATAAGAGAAAGTTAATTGTATGAATCAAAAATCAAATTATCAAATTTACGATACAACTAAATCTGCTTGGGAAGCCATGATTACAGCAATAGCTAATGCCAAAAAATCAATTTATTGGGAAGTTTACATTTTAATAGATGATGAAATTGGTAATCGTTTTTTTGAAATTTTGGAAAAAAAATCGCAAGAAGGTTTAGAAGTAAAATTAGTTTTAGATTATTGGGGAAGTTTTTGGCTTTCCAAAAAAAAGATTCAAGAATTAAGAACAAATGGAGTTGATGTCAGACTTTTTCAACAAAAAAAGATTCCAATTCGTGGTTTGAAAGATTGGCTTTTTCGTCGGACTCATCGTAAAATTTTAGTAGTTGATGAAGAAATTGGTTTTATTGGTGGTGTAAATGTTTTAAAGACGATGGAAGATTGGAATGATATCCATTTGCAAGTTACTGGAAAAGTTGTAAATTCTTTGCTTAGATCTTTTGCCCGTTCTTATATAATTTGTGGCGGTAAAAGAAAAGCTGTCAGAAAATTATTAAAAATTGATTATAAAAATGAAAATGAAAAAGTTGATTTTATTTTTGATGAAGCTAAAGAAAAAAAATCAAAAGCTCGACATAAATATATTGAAGCTTTAAAAAATGCTCAAAGAAAAGTAGTCTTTTTTTCACCTTATTATTTTCCAGATAAATATTTTTTGCGGGCTTTGTGGACAGCAAGAAAAAAAGGTATAAAAATTGATTTGCTAATTCCTTTTCGTTCTGATATTAGAATGGCGACTTATGCAGCTTATGCTTGGTTTGGTCTTATGAATAAAATGGGTGTAAATATTTATTTGACAAAAAAAATGATGCACGGTAAAGGAGTTGTGGTTGATGACGATTGGCTTATGGTTGGTAGTAGTAATTTGGATCATCTGAGTTTTCATCGTAATTATGAAGCAAATATTCAAGTTAAAGAAAAAAAAGTTGTAAAAAAAATAAAAAAAATTATTGACCGCTGGAAAAAAGAAGCAATAAAATTAGATGAAGATCGTTGGCAAAAAAGATCTTTATGGCGAAAATGGAGAGAAAAGATTTATCATAAAGTATATACTTTTTTGTTTAACATCAAACATGATCATAAAATAGATAAATATGGAAATAAATAAAACTCCGCTTGCTGACCGAATGCGTCCACGAAATTTTTCTGAATATGTCGGTCAAAAACAAATAATTGGTGAAGGAAAATTGTTACGTAAATTGGTTGAGCAAGATAATATGTCTTCAATTATTTTTTGGGGTCCTCCGGGAGTTGGAAAAACATCATTAGCAAATATTGTGGCTGTGGAAACCAAATCAAATTTTAAAACCTTATCAGCTGTAGAAAGTGGAAAAAAAGATTTGTTAAAAATTATCAAAGAAGCAAAAGAAGATTTTAAATATAATAATAAAAAAACAATTTTATTTATTGATGAAATTCATCGTTGGAATAAGGCACAGCAAGATACACTTTTGCCTTATGTTGAAAAAGGTGATGTTGTTTTAATTGGCGCCACAACTGAAAATCCAAGTTTTGAAATTATTGGACCACTTTTGTCACGCAGTCGAGTTTTTATTTTAAAACTTTTAGAAAAAGAAGATATTGTTGCTTTGATTAATCAAACTTTAGTTGATAAAGAAAGGGGACTTGGTAATTATCATATAGAAATTTCTGACGAAGATATTGATTTATTAGCTGAACTTTCTGCTGGAGATGCAAGAAGTGCTTTAAATTGTTTAGAAATTGCTTTTAAAGTTAATTTGATAAAAAATAAAAATAATATCAAAATTTCAAAAGAAAATATCAAAGAAGCTTTACAAAAAACTCATTTGGTTTTTGATAAAAATGGTGAAGAATTTTATAATTTAATTTCTGCTCTTCATAAATCAATGCGGGGAAGCGACGCAGACGCTAGTTTGTATTGGCTCGCTAGAATGCTAGAAGGTGGAGCTGATCCACTTTATATCGCACGGCGAGTTTTGCGTTTTGCTAGTGAAGATATTGGTATGGCAAATTCACAGGCAATGGTGCAGGCAAATACTGCTTTTGAAGCGTGTCACAAAATTGGTTATCCAGAATGCAGTGTTCATTTAGCTCAAGCAGTGGTTTATTGTGCTCAATCAAAAAAATCAAATTTACTTTACACTGCTTATAATAAAGCGGCTGAAGATGCGAGAAATACTTCACATTTAGGTGTGCCAATTCATCTTCGTAATGCACCGACAAAATTTATGAAAGAAATTGGTTATGGAAAAGATTATAAATATACGCCGGATTATAAAGGTGACGAAGCTAAACAAGATTATTTACCGGAAGAACTTAAAAATAAAAAGTATATACAATAATCAAAAGTCGAAAGTTTAATATCAAAAAATAATTTTAGATTTCTGATTTAATTTTTTAAAGATCTATTTTAAATTAAATAAACAAACTGATGAAATAAACTATTTTAAAACAGTTTTCCGTCCACTTTTGTCATTCCGTAGCCCCGACGTTACGTCGGGGGCGGAGGAATCCCTTAGACTTTTAAGAATAAAAAAATCTTGTATTAAAAATGATTAGAGATGACTCACTATTTAACCTGCCTGCCGGCAGGCAGGGGGATTTTTCGTCACCCTCCGGGTGTTTCAGAATGACAAAAGTGTGAGTTGTTTTATCTTTAAGTTTGTGTTTATATATTATCGTCTGTCTAATTAGTTATAAATATTTTTTTATGAAACCAAAATTACTCCTTCATGTTTGTTGTGGACCATGCTCAGTGGCTATTTTTGAGGAACTTTTAAAAGAGTTTGATTTGGTTGTGCATTTTTATAATCCAAACATTCATCCATTAGAAGAATATGAAAAAAGAAAAACAGAAGTAAAAAAACTTTGTCAGGAATTAAATTTAGAATTAATTGAAGATGAATACAATTCTAATGATTGGTTTGAATTTATCAAAGGTTTAGAAAAAGAAGCCGAAGGCGGGGAGAGATGCAAAAAATGTTTAGAATTTCGTTTGGATAGAGCTGGAAAAATTGCTAAAGAAAAAGACTGTATTTTTTTTACTACCAGTTTATCAAGCGGGAGAAACAAACAAGCAGAAATTATAAATCCAATTGGAAATGAAATTGCAGAAAGATATGGAATAAAATTTTTAGAAGCTGATTGGAAAAAAGGAGGAAGGCAGGAAAAAGCAAATAAACTTTGTAAATTAAAAAATATTTACAGACAAGATTATTGTGGCTGTATTTTTAGTAAAAGAAGTTAATAAAAAACCATTAATAAAGATTTGTTTTTTATTGACAAAATAATATTTTTCTGATTAAATATCAGAGCTCTTTTTAATTTTTAGTAGGAGGAAAAAATGAAAAAATTCGTAGTTCCGTTTTGTTTCCTGCTTTATGCAGGAATAAGCTTTACAATCGCCCTTTTTTCAAAGGGTGATAATAAAGAGAGAAGAAAAGTGGAAGCATATATTTGCTTCACACTTTTTATTATCACCTTGCCGTATGGCGGGTGGTAATAAATAGTTTTTGTCCGCGACTCGGCGACTCCTGAGGTTGATATTTTCTATGACCTCAGGAGTTTTTTTATTTTATTTCAATTTTTCTTTCGTCTCTATCTAGATGTTCAATATTTATTATTTTTGTTTTTAATTTTTTTAAAATATTAGAAATTTTTTCTGGCCATTCGATAAGACAAATTGTTTCATTATCTCCTAAATAATCTTCAACTCCGATCATAAGAAGTTCATCTTCATTTTTAAGTCTGTAAGTATCAATATGAATTAAATTTTTGATTTCAGAATTGTTTATTTCATAAATATTCATGAGAGCAAAAGTCGGACTAGTAATTTCTTTTTTAATATTAAAAAATTTAGCGATTCCTTTTGTTAAAGCAGTTTTACCCGCACCAAGATCGCCATTAAGTAAAATAATATCACCAGCTTTGAAATCTGATGCTATTTTTTTCCCAAGTTCAATTGTTTCGTCTACATTTTTTGTTTTATAAAACATAAACTATTTTAACTCTGGATAAAGAGGAAATTTAGCTGATAATTCTTTTACTTTTGATTTTATTTCTTTTAATTTTTCTTCGTCAGAATAATTTTCTATAGCTTCGTTTATAAAATCAGCGATTAAATTCATTTCTTCTTCTTTCATACCACGAGTTGTAAGTGCTGGTGTACCTAGTCTGATTCCACTTGGATCAAGTGGACTTCTAGGGTCATCAGGAATCATATTTTTATTGACAGTGATTCCAGCTTTGTCTAGTGCCGTTTCAGCTTCATGACCACTGACATTTTTATTGCTCAAATCTATTAAAAGTAAATGGTTATCAGTTCCATTAAAACAAAGTTTATAATCAAGTTCTAAAAATCTTTTTTCTAAAGTTTTAGCGTTCAATTTAATTTGTTTTGCGTATTCTTTGAATTCTGGCTCGAGAGCTTCTTTGAAAGCCACCGCTTTTCCTGCAATAATATTTTCATGAGGTCCACCTTGGAATCCTGGAAAAACTGATTTGTCTATTTTTTTTGCTAATTTTTCTTTGCACATGATCATACCACCACGTGGTCCTCGAAGAGTTTTGTGTGTGGTTGTTGTCACTACATCAAAAATTGGTACAGGGTTTTTCATTTCACCACCAGCGATAAGTCCAGCAATATGAGCAATGTCAGCCATAGTGTAAGCTCCGATTTCATCAGCAATTTCTTTTATTTTTTCATATTCAATTTCTCTTGAATAAGCAGAATAGCCAACTAAAATTAATTTTGGCTTATGTTCTAATGCCATCTGACGTAAATTTTCTAAATCTATTTTTCCATTTTTATCTGTTTTATATCTAACAAAATTAAAAATTTTTGTCATATAAGTCACAGGATGTCCATGAGTTAAATGTCCACCATGTGATAAATCCATCCCTAAAACAGTATCTCCAGGTTCTAATAAAGCAAAATAAACAGCAATATTTGCTGGAGCACCAGACAAAGGTTGAACATTTACATGCTCAGCACCAAAAATTTCTTTTGCTCTGTCAATTGCAAGCTGTTCTATTTCATCAATATTTTCACAACCACCGTAATATCTTTTTCCTGGATAACCTTCGGAATATTTATTAGTTAAAATGGAGCCTAAACATTCAAGTACAGATAAAGAAACAAAATTTTCTGAAGGAATCATTTCTAAATTTTCTTCTTGTCTTTTTTGTTCTTTTAAAATTATTTTTTTGATTTCCGGATCAAAATTTTCTAGTTTTTCTTTGTTCATAAATTTATTTTTTTATTAATTATTTTATTGTTTATATATTATCATCTTTTGGATATAAATTTCAAGTTAGATAATTTATGATTTTAGATTTTAGATTTAGGATTTAATTTTTTGTTTTAAAAAACTTTTTTAATTCACTAAACAAACTGAGGAAAATATTTTTCTTTAAAATAAATTTACAGCCATTTTGTCATTCTGAATCCTCCGACGCCAAGTCGGAGGTGAAGAATCCCTTAGATTCTTTTAATTCAATAATTAATGAATTAGAACTAATTAATGATAATTCACTATTTAACCTGCCTGCCGGCAGGCAGGGGGACTCTTCGACTCACTGCGTTATGACAAAAGTGTAGAGTTATTTTTTTGTTTATTTATATGTTTCAGCAAATTAATCTTTTTTTAATCAAAATAATTCATAATTTTAGAATCTGGAATCTTAATTTTTTCTGGTTTGCTAAAAAAAAGAGAAAATGCTAAAATATACTAGTAATAATTAATCTAATTTTATATTTATGAAAAAAATTTTAATTTTTTCTTTTATATTTTTATTACCATTTTTTCTTTTTGGCTGTGGAAAAAAAGATACTGGTAATCTAAACAACACTGAAAAACAAGAAGAGAACAAAAAACAATTATCAATACAAGAAATTTTGAATCAAAATATTGAGCAAGAATGCCATTTTAATATGGATGACTATGGTGACAATATGAGTTTTGAATATACAGTTTATTTTAAAGACGGCAAAGTTAAAATTGAAAGTCAATTGAATGGTCAAAAGTTTTCTACATTAAATGATAACGAATATGTTTATACTTGGGATGAATCTGGAAATCAAGGAACAAAAATGAAAATTGATCTTACTAATGAAGAAAATGTTTCAAATAATGAAACCGAAGATTTTAATTTAGATTTTAATAATGAATATAATTTTAATTGCGAAAAAAAATCTATTGACGCTGAAAAAATGTCTTTACCAAAAAATATAAATTTTATTGATTTATCGGAAAATTTTGAAAAATTATATAATCCACAAGTTGTAGAAACAGGGGATAATCAAAATTCAGTTCCTACTTCAAATTCAGGTTCTACAAAAGACATGTGTTCAATGTGTGATTTTTTGAATGGATCAGAAAAAGATAGTTGTTTAGCAAATCTTAATTGCTAAATTGCGTATTTTATTTATGACGCAAAAAACAATTGCTAAAAATACAGTTTGGATGACTACAGCTTCTGTTCTGCAAAAGTTGGTGGCTTTTGCTTATTTTGCGATTATTGCACGAAATATTGGGGCAGAAAATACTGGAAATTATTTTTTTGCCATGTCTTTTACCACTATTTTTGCAGTTTTTATAGATCTTGGCCTGACAAATGTTTTAGTGCGAGAAGGAGCTAAAAAACAAGAAAAAATATCAGATTATCTTTCTGCTATTTTTTTTGTAAAAGTTTTTTCGGCTGTTTTGTCTTATCTAAGTATAATTTTAGCAATCAATCTAATGGGTTATGGTGCTGATGTAAAAATTTTGGTTTTTATATCAGGACTTACTATGATAACTGATTCTATTCATTTATCTTTTTATGGAGCTTTACGTGCAGTTGGTAATCTTTCTTTTGAATCTGTTTCCATGTTTATTAGTCAATTGTTAACAATGATTTTGGGTACAGTTTTTATTTATCTTAAATTTCCTTTATATTTTTTGATGATTGCTTTTTTAATTCCTAGCTTTTTGAATGTTATTTATTCTGGTTCTATAATTAAATTTAAATATAAAACAGATTTTAAAGTTGTTTATAATAAAGAAGTTTTAAAATATTTTTTTGCGATTTCAATTCCTTTTGCTTTAGCTTCTATTTTTAATAGAATTTATTCTTATGTTGATTCAATTATTTTATCAAAATTAGCTGGAGCGGAAGTTGTTGGTTGGTACAGTATTCCTTACAAAATATCCTATGCTTTCCAATTTATTCCAATTGCTTTAGTTGCGGCTGTTTATCCACGTTTTAGTGAATATTTTTATGTTAATAAAGAAAGATTACGTTATATTTTTGAAAATGCAGTAAAATATCTTTTACTTTTATCTTTTCCGATTAGTATTGGAATTTTTGTTTTAGCTAAAGAAATAGTTCTAAATATTTTTACAGCGGAGTATGAAAATTCAATAATTGTTTTGCGTGTTTTAATAATCGGACTTATTTTTACTTTTGTAAATTTTCTTCTCGGTGCTTTTTTAAATGCGTGTGATAAACAAAAAACTCAAACAACTTTAACTGGAATTGTAATGCTTATAAATATCGTTTCTAATTTAGTGCTTATTCCAAAATATGGAGCTTTGGGCGCAGCAATATCCGCAGTTTTTGGAAATATTATAATTACTATAATTAGTTTTTTGATTGTGCCAAGTGTTATGAAATTATCATATAAATTTTTAATAAAAACTTTTTTTCAAATTACTTTAGCTTCTGTAGTAATGGGAGTTTTTGTGTGCTATACTAAAAGTGTGAGCAATTTTTATTTTGCTATTCTAGTTGGTGTTTTGATTTATCCAGTTTTACTTTTTATAACTAAAACAATAAATATCAGACAAATTAAGGAGGCTTTGCGTTTAATAAAAAATTAATTTTTTCTATGAAAAAGACTCTAATAATTACTTTGGAATATCCACCAAAAGTTGGTGGAATTGCTACTTATGTTCATCAAATGGCTGAAGCTTTTGATCCAGAAAAAACAGTTGTCTATGCTCCAAAAATGCTCGGTACAGAAGAATGGGACAATACAGTAAAATACAAAGTTATCAGAAAAAAACCTTATTTTAGTTATTTTTGGCCACGTTGGTTAAAAATGTTTTTTCAAATTAAAAAAATAGTCAAAGAAGAAAAAATAGAAGTAATAATTTTGCATCATGTTTTACCAGTTGCTTATGTTGCAAAAATGATAAAAAAAATCTTTAAAATTCCTTTTATTGTTTGTTTTCATGGAACTGATTTTGTTTTTGCTATGAAAAATAATTGGAAAAAAAGACGAACGCTTGGAGTTTTGAAAACAGCTGATTTATTAGTTTTCAACAGTGAATCTTTAAAAAGAAGATTTGCTGAAAAAGTCGAAGGTTTTTCTGAAAAATCAATCGTACTTTATCCTTGTCCATCTTTTGAAATGTTAAATGCACCCGAACCAGAAGTTTTAACAAATATAAAAAAGAATTTTGCGTTAGAAGGAAAAAAAGTTGTTTTGACAATTTCTCGTTTTGATGAAGGAAAGGGTTTACCTCATTTGGCTATGGTTATGAAAGAAGTTGTAGAAAAAAGACCAAACATTGTGTGGATGATTATCGGTGATGGTAAAAAGAAAGATGAACTTATGGATTATATTCAAAAAAATAAAATGCAAAATGTAGTTCGTTATTTAGGCGAAATTCCTCATAAAGATTTAAAACAATATTATTATTCAGCGGATTTGTTTGCTTTGCTTACTCATCCAGATAAAGTACGTGAAGAAGAAGGTTTAGGTATGGTTTTTTTAGAAGCCCAAGCTTGTGGAATTCCAGTTATTGCTGGTCGTAGTGGAGGAGTGGAAGAAGCAGTTTTAAATGGACATACCGGATTAGTTTTTGAAGTTTATCAAGAAAAATTAGCTATTGAAAAAGCAATCTTAAATTTACTTGAAAATAAAGAATATGCAGGTAGATTGGCTGAAAATGGCAAACAAAGAATAATTTCGGATTTTAAATGGAAAAATCAATTGGCAAAATTAGACATAATACTCAAAAATTAAAAATATGGAGGAAATTATTTTAAAAAAAGAGGAAAAGATTTTTTTAAAATTAAGATCAACTTTTTTGATTATTTTTTGGCCAAGTTTGCTATCTTTAATAATTTTGGCAGTTGATGCTTTCTTTATGTTTCGTCTTTTTCAGATGGGAAATAAAGGAATAATTATTTTTACTGTTTCATCTTTAGTAGCTTTTGTTATTTTTTTTCGAGCTTATTTTTTGTGGAAAAAAAATATTTTTGTGATTACTGATAATCGGATTGTTGATATTGAACGTCGATCCTTGGTTGAAAAAACTGTTTCTGAAATTTATTATAATCAAATAGAAGATATTGCTGTAGAAATGAAAGGTTTTTTTGCCTCAATTTTTAAATATGGAGATATAATTTTATATATTAAAAAAACTAAGTTTAAAATTATTGCTCCTAAAATAAAAAATCCTGTAAAAATTCAACAGCTTTTAAATTCTTTAAAAGAAAAATATTTAGAAAAAAATGAAAAGATAGTTGGAGATGATCTAATAAATTTTTTTATAGAAAAAATTGCTGAATTAGAGAGTCCTGAACTAAAAGAATTGAAAAGAATAATAGATAAAAAATTAGAAAAAATTGATTTTGAATAATTTTTGATTTTTATGAAAGAATTTTTTTTGTCAAAATTTTTTTTAATAATTTTAATAGTAGTTTTAGGTTTTATTGCTATTGGTTTTGCTCGTGCTTATTATAAAGATTATGAAATTCGTCAAGAGATTAAAGAATTAGAAACAAAAGAACAAGAATTACAAAATAATAAAATAAATTCTTTAAAAATGCTTGAATATGTTAGTAGTGACGATTATGTAGAAGATCAAGCACGTTTGGAATTAAATTTACTTGCTGATGGTGAAAAAGTACTTTATTTAGATGGACCTTTATCTGAGCAAAAAACTATAGATTATGAATATTTAAATCAAGATACTGATAAATTAATTATTGCTAATTATAAAAAATGGTGGTATTATATTATAAAACACAAATTAAATTAACATATTTATTTTTTTAAATTTTTTTATGCAAGATGAAAAAACAATTCAGGAAAATATTTCTACAAAAGAAAATTCTCCAAAAAGAAAATTAAACCCTTTAACTTTGATTATTTCTGGTTTAATTTTGATTCTTATCATTTTTTTAGGAGGAATTTATATGATTGCGATGTCAGGAGTACAAAAAGTTTCTCGTTCTAATTTTACACTAAAAACAGCTGATATCTTTAATATTCCTGTTGCAAAAATTAATAAAAATAAAATTTTATACACTGATTATATAAACAATTTGAAAGCCATGGAACAATTTTATTCTACTGATGATTCTGGTACAACAGTTCCAAATGCTGAAGAAATGTCTGATTATGTTTTGAGCCGTTTGATAGTAAATTCAATTATCAAGGACATGTCAAAAGATATGGATATAAAAATTAGTGATGAAGATGTTCAAAAAGTTGTTGATGAACAAATTTTACCAAATTTTGAAAATTTAGAAGCTGCTGAAACTGAAATTATGAATCGTTACGGCTGGACTTTGAAAGAATTTACTAAACAAATAATTATTCCAACTGAAATGGAAAACAGAGTAGCTGAAAAATACATGACTGATTTTGATTTAGCAGGAACAAATCAAGATGTTCAAGCAAAAGCTCAAGAAGTTTTGGACAGAATAAAAAATGGCGAAGATTTTGCTACTTTAGCAAAAGAATTCGGTTCAGATGCTACAGCGGAAAAAGGTGGTGATTTAGGCTGGTTTGGCAAAGGAACTATGGTTGAAGCTTTTGAAAATGCTGTGTTTGCTTTAGAAAAAGGACAATTGGCTGATCAATTAGTTATAACTGAATTTGGTTATCATATTGTCAAAGTTGACGATAAAAGAACTGTAACTGATGAAACAACTGGTGAACAAAAAGAAGAAGTAAAGGCTAGTCATATTTTATTTCCTTTTAATGCTACAGCCGTAGAAGCTTACCAAAGTTATATGACTGAAAAAATTAAAAATTCTAAAATTAATATTGTAAAAAATATACATAATCCTTTGGAAGAAATGACACAAGAATAAAAAAAATATTAATCAAAAAATCACCTCAATCAGGTGATTTTATTTTTTCCTAAAAAATTAATTAAACATTTTTAATATATCTGCTAACTCTCCTTTACAATCTGCTGTTTTGATATTGTTTATCACTTCATTTTCAGCCTCAGTAAATGTCTTTTTATTATCAAAAAGACAAATCATTTCTTTGTTTTCCAATTCATTTTTAGGATATTTTAAATATGTCATTTTGATTCGACATTTGCCGTTTTCTCGACCAATTATTTCATAACGAGTAGTTGATAAATCTTTTGTTTGTTCAAAAACAATATTTGTATTACAACCAGCAAATTTATCTGCAAAACAATCTATTCGTCCACAAATATAAGTTTCATATATTTGGTTAGAATTGTTTTGTGTAGAATTTGACTGAGAAGAAATATTGGAATTATTTGAATTTTGTTCTTGGATATCTTGCTTTGTACCATCATAATAAGGAATTTCACTTATTAATATTTTTTCGGTTGATGTATTTTTGTCTGTTTTAGTTATATTTTCACTATTTATTTTTAAACAAGTAAAATCACGACAGACATAATTATACTCGCAATCATAATCATCGTTACATTCAATACATTTACCAGCTTTTTCAGTATCAAAATCATTTTTACATTTTGGATGACCTGTGGCACATCCTAAACAGTCTATATCTTGGCAGTTGCCTAAACCATTATCATCAATTTTACAACTTGGTTTTAAATTTAAAATATTTTTATTGACACAAATATTATTATTACATGTATAGCCTTCTTGGCAATCATTATTAAAATTACAGTCAATACAAGCGATCATTGTTTGGTCAGAAGAAAAAGTTTCAACTTGCTTTTGAAAACCGCCAGAACAAAATTCACAAGTATGACACGAAAGAGTGGTAGTTTTAAATAAATTATTAGTTTTTTCTTTTTCTTTAACAGTTTTGTCTTGAGTGCTAGTACTTGTATTTAAATTTTCATTTTCATTAGCAAATAAATTTTCTCCGGTTTTTTGATTATTTTTTGAACTAAAAAGATCTAAAACACAGCCATTTAAAAAAAATGGTAATATTATTATAGATAAAAATAAAATTTTTCTTTTCTTATTCATATTAGTTTTTTTATTATATCATTTTTTTATAAAAAAAGCGAAAAATAAATATTGGATCATTTTTTATTAAAAACTATTTATACACAAGTCTTTTTTAGAAATAATTGACTTTGTTTGCTTAAAGTATTACAATAGAGGCGCTATCATTTTAACTCTATGGAAGAAAATTTACAAATTGCAAAAGAAAAAGTAATGAATAAAATGTTTCAATTAATGTTGAAAATAGCGGTTATTTTTGCTTTACCTGCTTTTATATCATTTTTTGTAGGATCTTATTTTGATAAAATGTATAATATTAAACCAAAAATAACATTAATTCTTCTTTTTATTTCTTTTTTATTATCTTGGGTCATTGTTATCTATTTATATCAAAAAATTAATAAAGAATTAATAGAATTAAGAAAGAAAGAAATTTTACAAGTTAAAGAAAAACAAAAACAATTGCAAGAAAAAATAAAAAATAATTAATATGTTTTTTCAAGTCGCCGGTGAAAAACCAACAGTTCAGCCAGAAGTAATATTTAATATTGGAAATTTTCCAATAACTAACTCAATGATAACTGCGGTTTTGGTATCTATAATTTTGATTATTTTTATTTTTTTTGTCAGAAAAAATTATAAATTTGCTGGTTTAACAAATAAATTACAAACATTAGCTGAGTTAGCTGTTGATGGTTTTATTAATCTTATTTCACAAATTACAGGAAATAGAGAAAGAGCAAAAGAGCTTTTACCTTTGATTGGAGCTCTTTTTTTATTTTTAGGATTAAGTAATTTGATAACTTTAATACCATTTTTTTCTTGTTTTACTTACGATGGTTTGCCTTTGTTTAGAACACCTTCAAATGATTTTAATTTGACTTTCAGTTTAGCTTTTTCAATGGTTTTATTAACAAATTTAGCTAGTTTAAAAAAATTTGGTTTTTTTGGCCATTTGGGAAAATTTTTTAAATTTAAAGGAATTTATTTAGGTTTTAAACAAGGAATTGGTCCGGGTGTTATGGCTTGTGTTGATTTTTTGATTGGTTTGCTGGATATTATTTCAGAAGTTGCAAAAATAATTTCTTTATCATTGCGTCTTTTTGGAAATATGTATGCCGGAGATGTATTATTAGTAATTTTATTTGGAGCTTTTGCTCTTTTCGTACCAAATCTTTGGGTAGCTATGAGTTTGTTAGCAGCGGTTTTACAAGCTTTAGTTTTTGGATCTTTAACAGCAGCTTATTATACTTTAGCTGTAGAATCATCGGAAGAATAAAAGTTTAAATAAAATAAAAAATTATTAATTTTTAATTTTAAAAATATGGATATAGAAGCAGCTCGCTTAATAGCCAAAGGTCTCTGTACTATTACAATGGGTGGTTCTGGTATAGGTGAAGGTTATTTGATCGGAAAAGCTCTTGAAGCCATCGGCCGTAATCCAAAAATGGAAGGTAGCATCTTTTCAAAAATGATTATTGGTGTTGCTATGGCAGAATCAACAGCTATTTACGCTTTTGTGGCTTTTTTCATTGTATAATTCAATCTCTCTCTTGTTGAGAGAGTCTGGTAGATAATTTTTTATCTTTCAGACTCACTTAATTAGTTTTAATTTTTTTTATGAACGGATTATTAGAAATTTTAGGAAAAGTCGGTTTTGACTGGCATATGGCTTTATTTAGTTTAATAAATTTTTTACTTATTTTTTATATTTTAAAAAAATTGTTTTTTGAAAAAATTGTAAAAAGTATTGATGATAGACAAAATAAAATTCAGGAAGGAGTAGAAAATTACGAAAAAGCTAAAACTGAATTAAGTATGGCAGAATTAAATGCTAATAAATTAATTGATGAAGCAAAAAAAGATGCCAATAAACTTATTGAAAAAGCAAATTTAAAAGCTAAGGAACAAGCTGAAATACAAAAACAGAAAACAATAGCTGATATTGAAAAATTAGTTTCTGGTGCCAAAATAAGTATAGAAGCACAAAAACAAGATATGAAAGAAGAAATAAAAAGAGAAACTGTTGATTTGGTTATTGAGGCTACCCAAAAAATATTAGGAGAAAAAATTGATAAAAAAGAAAATGATAAATTTATAAATGATATTTTAAAAACAGTTAAATAAAATATGTCAAAATTATTACCTGCACAATACGCCAAAATTTTATTTAATTTGACAAAAGATGCTAAAAAAGATGATTTGGAAGATGTAATTAAAAATTTTTTTTCTTTTTTGAAAAAAGAACATGTATTAAAAAAAGCTGATTATATCATAAAAGAATTTATAAAATTTTCTAAGAAACAAGAAGGAATACAAGAAATAGAAATAATTTCGTCAGCTAAAATTTCTAATGAAAAAATAAAAGAAATTTCAAAATTATTTGGGGAAAAGACTGAAGTTAAAACTGAAATTGAACCAGATATTATAGGAGGATTAATAATAGAGACAGATGATACTATTTTAGACGCTAGTGTAAAAACACAATTAAACAAATTAAAACAACATTTATTATAATTTAACATATGTCTTATACTGAACAAATTGTAAAAAGTTTACAAAAAAACATTGAATCTTTCAAAAAAGAAATCAATGTGGAAGAAATAGGCCATGTAATTGAAGTTGGAGATGGAATTGCCCGACTTAGTGGTCTTGAAAAATGTCAATCTCAAGAAATGATAGAATTTCCTGGTGGAGTTTTTGGTGTAGCTCTAAATTTAGAAGAAGAAACTGTTGGGGCTATTATTTTAGGTGATTTCAAAAATATTAAAGAGGGAGATGTGGTAAAAAGAACTGGTAAAATTTTGTCTATACCAGTAGGAGAAAATATTATTGGTCGTGTTGTAAATATTTTAGGAGAAGCAATCGATGGCAAAGGTGATATAAAAACTAAAGATTTTTATCCATTAGAAAAAGTTGCTAAAGGTGTCAATACTAGAGAACGTGTTTCTAGACCAGTGCAAACAGGTATAAAAGTAGTTGATGCACTTATTCCAGTTGGACGTGGTCAAAGAGAACTTATAATTGGTGATAGACAAACTGGAAAAACAGCCTTGGCTATTGACGCTATTATCAACCAAAAAGGTCAAAACATGAAATGTATTTATGTTGCGGTTGGGCAAAAAGAATCAAAAGTAGCTCGTATAGTTGCTAAATTAGAAGAAGCTGGAGCAATGAATTATACAACTGTAGTAGTTGCTGGGGCTAGTGAACCAGCTCCAATGGCTTATTTAGCACCTTATGCTGGAGTTGCAATAGCCGAATATTTTGCTGATAAAGGAGAAGATGTTTTGATTATTTATGATGATTTAACTAAACAAGCTTGGGCTTATCGTGAAATTTCTTTGTTATTACGTCGTCCACCTGGAAGAGAAGCTTATCCTGGAGATGTATTTTATTTACATTCTAGATTACTTGAAAGAGCTTGCAATTTAAATAAAGAAAACGGTGGGGGTAGTATTACAGCTTTGCCAATTATTGAAACTCAAGCTGGAGATATTTCAGCCTATATTCCAACTAATGTTATTTCTATTACTGACGGACAGATATTTTTGGAAACAGATTTATTTTTTAGAGGTATAAGACCTGCTCTTAATGTTGGTTTATCAGTATCTCGTGTTGGTGGTGACGCACAAATCAAACCAATGAAAAAAGTTGCTGGAAGTATTAAATTAGCTTTAGCACAATATAGAGAATTAGAAGCTTTTGCACAATTTGCTGGTGATTTGGATGAAGATACAAAAAGACAATTAGCCAGAGGAGAAAGAGTAGTCGAACTTATGAAACAGGCACAATATTCTCCAATGAAAGTTGAAGACCAAGTTGCTGTTATTTTTGCAGTTGATCATGGATATTTTGATGATATTGAAGTTAAAGAAATTCAAAAAATTGAAAAAGAATTTTTAAGATTTTTTAATTCTAGTAAACAAGATATTCTTGAAAAAATTAAAAAAGGAGTTTGGGATTCAGAATTTGAAAATCAACTTAAAGATGCTTGCGAAGAATTTAAAAAACAATAATTGATTTATGGCAGTAAATACCAAAGCAATTAAAAACAGAATTCGTTCGGTTAAAAATACGAAAAAAATTACTAAGGCCATGGAAATGATGTCAGCTGTTAAGATGCGAAAAGCAATAAATAATGCTATAAATACTAGACTTTATGCTCGATTAGCACAAGAACTCATTGAACATGTTTCTAAAATAGAAGAACCAAATGTTGATTTATTAGAAGTTAGACCAGTAAAAAACATGTTGGTTATTTTGGTCAGTTCAAATAAAGGTTTGTGCGGTAGTTTCAATTCTAATATTTTACGTAAAGCAAAAATGATCTTAGACGATGTAAAAAATGTTGCTAGACATCGTATTTCTAATACAAATGAAATACTACCAGCTGATAAAATAAATGTGGATATGATTGGTATTGGAAAAAAAGGAGCAAATTTTGCTAAAAAATATGGGTATAATTTACTTGCTATTTATGAAAAATTAACTGATAGACCTGATATGGATGAAGTTGTGCCAGTTGCTAGACAAGCTGTAACTTTATTTAAAGAAAAAAAATATGATAAAGTGATTGTTGTTTATACTGATTTTAAATCTAGTATGAAGCAAGAGGCAAAAGTAAGACAATTATTACCATTTTCAAGTACTGATTTAGAAAAAATGATAAGTTCTTTGGGTGATGAAAAAAATCAAAAAAAAGTTAGTGAAGAAATTGATGATTTAAAAAAAGACAAAGTTGATATGGTTAATTGTATTTTTGAACCAAGTTTGGATGTGGTAATTGAAAATGTTTTCCCTCGTCTAGTAGAAATTCAATTGTATCAAGCTGTTTTAGAATCAGTAGCTAGTGAACACAGTTCTAGAATGATGGCTATGAAAAATGCCAGTGAATCAGCAGATGAGATGATTAAAGAATTAAATTTAAGTTTTAATAAAGCTAGACAAGCTGGAATTACTCAAGAAATTTCTGAAATTTCTGGTGGTGCAGCTGCTTTAGAATAAAATAATCAATATATAATAATATAAAATCGTATATGTCTAAGAATATAGGAAAAATCAGCCAAATTATTGGTGTGGTAGTAGATGTTCATTTTGAAAATAAACTACCAGAAATTTATAATGCGCTTGAAATCACAAAAAAAGATGGCAGTGTTTTAATTTTAGAAGTTGAACAACATTTAGGCTCAAATACTGTCAGAACTATTGCTATGAATTCTACTGATGGATTGGAAAGAGGTATGGAAGTTATAGATACTGAAAATCCTATAATGGTGCCAGTTGGTTCAGAGACATTAGGAAGAATGTATAATGTAATTGGTGAAGCTATTGATGGTAAACCAAATACCAAAACCAAGAAAAAATATTCAATTCACAGAAAAGCTCCAAGTTTTAAAGAACAGTCAACAAAATCTGAAATTTTAGAGACTGGTATAAAAGTTATTGATTTGATTTGTCCATTTTTAAAAGGTGGAAAAATTGGACTTTTTGGTGGAGCTGGAGTAGGAAAGACAGTTGTTATTCAAGAACTTATTAGAAATATTGCACAAGAACACGGTGGATTTTCAATGTTTGCTGGAGTTGGAGAAAGAACTCGTGAAGGTAATGATCTTTATCGAGAAATGAAAGAATCAGGAGTTTTAGAAAAAACAGCTTTAGTTTTTGGTCAAATGAATGAAACTCCGGGTGCTCGTGCTCGTGTTGCTTTTACAGCTTTGGCTATGGCTGAATATTTTCGTGATGAAGAAAATAAAGATTTATTATTATTTATTGATAATATTTTTCGTTTCACCCAAGCGGGTTCAGAAGTTTCTGCTTTGCTTGGACGTATGCCTAGTGCGGTAGGTTATCAGCCAACACTTGCAACTGAAATGGGTTCTTTACAAGAAAGAATTACTTCAACAGATAAAGGTTCAATTACTTCAGTACAAGCAGTATATGTTCCTGCTGATGATTTGACAGATCCAGCACCAGCTACAACTTTTTCTCATTTGGATTCAAAAGTTGTTTTGGACAGATCACTTTCAGCTTTAGGTATTTATCCTGCTGTTGACCCACTAGATTCAAGTTCAAACATGCTTGATCCAAATATTGTTGGAGAAGAACATTATAAAGTAGCTACAGAGGTACAAAAAATTCAACAAAAATACAAAGATTTACAAGATATTATCGCAATTTTAGGTATGGAAGAATTAAGTGATGAAGATAAAATAACAGTTATGCGTGCTCGTAAAATACAAAAATTTTTATCTCAACCTTTTCACGTTGCAGAAGTATTTACTGGCCAACCAGGAAAATATGTTAAATTAGAAGACACAATTAGAAGTTTTAAAGGTATTTTAGAAGGAAAATACGATGATATTCCTGAACAAGCTTTTTATATGAAAGGTTCGATTGAAGAGGTTTTGGAAACAGCTAAAAAATAAATTATAATTTTATATGATTGATTTTAAAATCGTAAAGCCAGAGGGAATAGTTTATGAAGATTTAATAGAGAAAGTCACTATTCCAACTATGGACGGAGAAATAACTGTTTTGCCCGAACATTTACCATTAGTTTCTGTTTTATCTACTGGTGTTATTACTATACATAAAAAAGATTTTGAAGTTGATCTTGCTGTTTCAGGAGGAATTTTAGAAATAAGACCAGATAGTAAAGTTTACATTATGGCAGATAGCGCAGAAAGAGCTGAAGATATTGATTTAGAAAGAGCAGAACAAGCTAGACAAAGAGCTGAAAAATTACTCAAAGAAGAAAATAAGATAGATGATATTGAATTTGCTAAATTACAAGCAATAATAGAAAGAGAAATGAATCGTATACGTTTAGGAAAAAAATATAAAAAATTAAATTAAAATTCCGCCAATGGCGGTTTTTTAAACTGTAAATAAAATAAATATTAATACTAAGAAAATAATATTTATTATTTATTATTGACAAAAAAGAAAAAACAGTATATAATGTCGGGTATCTCGCGCAATCAAAGCGGGACGCTTTCAATAAGCGATTTTTTTATATAAAATATGGAGATTAGAAATATAGCTATAATTGCCCACGTTGATCATGGCAAGACAAAACTTACTGATGCTCTTATGCGTCAAACTGGTATGATAAAAGATGAAGATGTAAGCATGGATTCAAATGATTTAGAAAAAGAACGTGGTATCACAATTTATTCAAAAAATACTTCAGTGTTTTACAAAGACACAAAAATAAATATAGTTGACACTCCTGGACACGCTGATTTTGGTTCTGAAGTCGAACGTGTTTTACGTTCGATTGATTCAGTTTTGTTAGTTGTTGACGCTCAAGAAGGACCAATGCCACAAACAAAATTTGTTTTACGAAAATCTTTGGAACTTGGTTTAAAACCAATTGTTGTTATAAATAAAATTGATAAACCAGCTGCTCGTCCTGAATGGACTCATGAAAAAATTTTAGAATTATTTATGGATTTAGGAGCAAATGACGAACAATTAAATTTTACAACTGTTTATGCTATTGCTAAACAAGGAATAGCAAAAATGAATTTAAATGATGAATCAAATAATTTAGATCCTTTGCTTGATACTATTTTACGAGTTGTGCCACCAGTAAAAGCTGATGTTGAATTACCATTTATTTTCCAACCTTTTAATTTGGCTTATGATAATTATCTTGGACGTATGGGTATTGGCAGAGTTTATCAAGGAAAAATAAAAACAGGTGAAAAAATTTTTGCTAAAAAACAAAACGAAGAAATTTCTTCAGGTACAATAACAAAATTATTTACTTTTGAAGGTATGACTCGCAAAGAAGTTTCAGAAGTAAGTGCTGGTGATATAGTAATGATTTCTGGTTTATCTGATATTTATATTGGCGATACTGTTTGTGTTGATAAAGAACAAACACTTTTACCTGCAATCAAAATTGATGATCCAACAATATCTTTAAATTTTTTAGTAAACAATTCTACTTTTGCTGGTAGAGAAGGAAAATTTGTGACCAGTCGCCAAATAAAAGAAAGATTGGAAAAAGAATTAGAAGTAAATGTAGGTTTAAAAATAGATTTTTCAGAAACTGAGTATTATAAAGTTTTTGGTAGGGGAGAATTGCATATTGCCATCTTACTTGAAAATATGCGACGTGAAGGTTTTGAATTACAAGTATCTCAACCACAAGTTATTATCAAAGAAATTGATGGAATAAAGTGTGAACCTTTTGAAGAATTAACTATTGATATTCCACAGGAATGTTCAGGAGCTATCATAGAAAAAATATCTAAAAGAAAAGGACAAATGATTTCAATGCATCCAGAAAACAATCATGTTCGTCTTGTTTTCCAAATTCCAACCAGAGGAATACTCGGTTATCGTAATGAATTTATTATTGATACTAGAGGCGAAGGAATTTTATGTAGTGAAATGATAGGTTTTAAACCTTATGTTGGAGAAATAGATAAACATGATTTTGGAGCTATGATCTCAGGAGAAACTGGAAAAGTTTTAGCTTATTCTTTAGCTAATTTACAAGATCGAGGTTCACTTTTTGTTGGACCAAATGTTGACGTTTATGAAGGCCAAGTTATTGGAATAACTTCAAAAGGAATGGATATGACAGTTAATCCTATCAAAGGTAAACATTTAACAAATACTCGTTCTTCAACTGCAGACATCGCTATTCAACTTACCCCACCAATTGAATTAACTTTAGAACTTGGTTTGGAAATAATAGCTGAAGATGAATATTTAGAAATTACTCCAAAAAATGTCAGAATAAGAAAAAAATATTTAACAGAAAATGACCGAGTCAAAGCTGGTCGTGTTAAAAACAAAGATTAAAAAATCGTTTAAAAACGATTTTTTTATTTTTGTAATTTTATTTAAAAAAACAAAATCACTTTAAATAAGTGATTTTTGTCTTGTGATCCGGCTGGGATTCCTGCCTACATGCCTAACGGCATATAAACCGACAGGCAGGCGAACCACAGGACCTTTTCCGACGTATCGTCGGGACTGCTCTAAATTGAAAATCTTTATTAAAAAAACAAAATCACTTTAAATAAGTGATTTTTGTCTTGTGATCCGGCTGGGATTCGAACCCAGGACCTTTCCCGACGTATCGTCGGGACTGCTCTAAATTGAAAATCTTTATTAAAAAAACAAAATCACTTTAAATAAGTGATTTTTATCTTGTGATCCGGCTGGGATTCGAACCCAGGACCTTCTGCTTAAAAGGCAGCTGCTCTACCGACTGAGCTACCAGACCATTTTAAAATTTTTTATAATTAATCAGGACCTTTTCCGACGTATCGTCGAGACGTTTACAACTGAGCTTTCAGTCAATTATTAAAATAATAACGCTAATATAATATAACAAAATAATAAATAAGTCAAGTTTTTCTTTAATTAAATTAACAGAATATATTATAACATATTTAGTTTTAAAATAAAATATAATTGTAAGCTCTTGACAAAAAAAGAGAAGTGTGTCATTATAAGTTATGTTTGGTTGTGGTGGCTTGTCATTTTGTGAACTCTCCGTTCTTTAAATATTTAAGCCAACCACACCAGACACAGCCGTCTTTCTCTTTTCCTCTACGAAGAGACATTTTTTCCCTCCTTAATATAAAAAAATGGAGAGAAAAGAGAAGACGGCTTTTTTTATTTTCTAAAATACAAAACAGTCTTTGCGAGACTGTTTTTATTAGTTTATATTAAATAGTTTTAATTTATATTTAAAGCCGGCCCTTGTAAGTGTGTGATATCTTCTGAATCTAATTTTCCTTCATTATCTATTTCCTCTTTATATTCAAATAAGTCAATTAATTTATTTAAAAAGTTTTCAGTTTTTTTATTATTTTCAGCATCAAAAATTTTTAATAAATCACGGACGAAAATATTTGGTTGTGTATTTGTAGTTTTGGCAAAATCAGTAATTAATTTTATAGCTTTTTTGAAAGAATCATCACTATTTTCTTTTATATCATTATTTTTTTGTGTCACTGCATACTGTTCAGCTAGTTTTTTTATTTCTTCGGCTGTTTTTTCTAGTTTTTCTTCAATTTGTTCCACATCTAAATTTTGTTCTTGTTTTTGTTGTAATTCTGCTTCAGCTTTTTCCGCTTCAAAATCAACTGTTTCTATAGTTTTTTCAATTGTTTTATTTTCAATAATATCATTAACTTTATCAAGAATTTCTTGTTTTTTTACTTGCAAAAAGTATTTTAAGACATTTCTATTTTTTTCATTTAATTCTGTTGTCAAATCTAGTTCTTCTAACAAATCATTATAAATCTCATCAAGTTTTTTTTTGATATCCTTTTGTTGTTCTTTGCTAAAATTTATTTTTTGATCAAAATTTTTAATTGACAAAGATAAAATATTTTTTTCTAAATCCGAAAAATTTTTATCGATTTTACTCATCATCTGTGTTTGTACTTTTGTAGATTCTGGTTTGAAAAAATCTTTTTCTAAATCAGTTAAATAAGGATCTAGTTCATGGTTTTTTTCATTATATTGCGTTTCAAAAGTTTTTCCATCTTTGATTTGCTCTTTATTTTTTGCTAATTCAATTGCATCAGGTTCTTTCTTTTTATTTGTTTTTGAATTATCAGAATTAGAAGAAGAATTAGAAATTTCTGCATCTAATTTATTTATTTTTTTTAAAATTTTTTCGTTAGTTGGATTTTCCATATTTAATTTATTAAACGTAGTAATATAACATATTTTTTTGTCTTTGTCAAGATAAAAAAACTTTGATATATAGTTTATTGTAGCAAAAAGTTGATTTTTGGGCAAATAAAAAAACCGGCTGACATTGCAGCCGGGGGGTGGGAGTTAACAAGAAAAAAATATTCTACCAGGTGAAACCTGGCTGAATAACCTCAATCTTTTCTCTGTTGACTTTGAAAGATTTTTCTCCGATCTTGATGATCAGAGAAACTTTTTTCTCTGAAAAATTTTTAGAGCTCAATTTTATTAAGCTCCGTATCTTTTCACTCAAAGGCATGAATTGACCATAGCGGTCAAATTCACTCTTGTAAAAATGCTCGATGATGATATCTCTATCATCATCAGGCACAGAAAATAATTTTATGTTGGGCTTAAAAAAAGACCCAACAAGTTCTTTAATTTTCCTCTGTGGATCTGTCTGCCACTGAGGATCGTCCGAAAGAACTCTCTTATCTTTTGTAAAATAAAAAAATTCTTTTTCATCCCTAGAAAATATTTCCAGTCCTCCTGACTGGATCATATTTTCAAAAAACAACAGATCAGTTTTTTTTATCTGATCTTTGACTTCCGCAATGACATTCCATTTTTTTGTAAGTTCCATTTTTTCCTCCTGTTTTTAAAAAGGGCCGAGGATTATTTTACACTTTTTTCTATTATCGGTCAAGAAGTCTTTTAAAAAAACTTATCCACACCAACTACCTTGTAATACATAATACTAAAATGTATAATACAAATAGAAAAATAAAATTAATAAAATATGTTAAAAAATACAGAAAAAATTCAGTCACAAATGCGTAAAGGAATTTTGGAATTTTGTATTCTTTTGGTAATTTCTAAAGAAAAAATTTATGCGAGTGATATTTTAAAAAAATTGAAAGAAGCAAATTTAATCGCTGTTGAAGGAACTGTTTATCCAATCTTGTCTCGATTAAAAAATTCTGGCTTAGTTGAATATACTTGGGAAGAATCAAAATTTGGACCACCACGAAAATATTACATTATAACTGTCAAAGGTTTAGAAATTTTGCGTGAGCAAAAAAATAATTGGGAAGATTTAGTAAATACAGTAAATTCTTTACAAAAATAAAAAAATAATTTAAAAAATATGAAAAAAACAACCAGTGTTAATTTAGGAGGAATAATTTTTAACATAGAAGAAGATGCTTATGAAAAAATGAAAAATTATTTAGATAAAGTGCGTTCACAGCTTGATGAAAGTACAGATCATGATGAAGTCATGTATGATATTGAATCTAGAATTGCGGAAAAATTTTCTGAAAAAAACAATCATTTAATAATAAATTTGATTGATGTGGAAAATATCATAGAAATTATGGGTGAAGTTATAGATTATGGTGAAAATGATTTTGAAAATAAAATAGAAGAAAAAGGAGAAGAAATTCATAGACTTTATCGTAACCCAGATGATGCTATTGTCGCAGGTGTTTGTTCAGGTATTGCAGCCTACTTTGGAATTGATCCAGTTTTTATCAGACTTTTATTTGTACTTTTAACAATTTTTGGTGGTAGTGGAATACTTATTTATGTAATTTTTTGGTTAATAGTTCCGGAAGCAAAAACAAATTTGCAAAAATTAGAAATGCGTGGTGAATCAGTAACTATTTCTAATATTCAAAAAAAAGCTAAAGAAAGTTATGAAAAAATAAAAAAAAATGATGTGATAAAAAAAATTTTATTTTTTCCAATAGAAATTATCAAAACTTTTTTTACTTTTTTACAAAAAATTTTTAATTTATTTCTGCCAATTTGTCGAATTTGTTTGGCTTTGTTTTTATTAATTTTTTCTTTGATTATTTTTGCTGGGATTACTTTTTTTAGTTTACTAGCTTTATTAAATATAAAAGAACCATACTTAATTAGTTATATACCAATCAAAGAATTTGCTGATTTATTACCTTTTTATCCAACTTTGTTAGCTGTTTATTTTTCTGTTTTATTACCAGTCATCGCTGCAATAATATTCAGTTTGTCTTTATTTAAAAAGAAAAATTTATTTGCTTTATCAACTTGGATAAGTTTAGCATCGATTTGGGTTGTAGCTGTTGTAGTGTTTCTTTCTTTATGTGTTAGTTCAGCACCAAAAGTTGTTAGTGAAGTTAAAAATAATACGATTTTTGCCCAAAATGAATTATCAATACCTGAAACAGATTTTAATAATATAGTAGTTACAGATAACGAACAAAACGAAATGCTGGTTACTATAACTAGCGCAGATAATTTTGGAATAAAAGCTATAGGTAGAAATGTGGATTTAGAAAATTTTACATATAAAATTGAAGACAAAACTTTATTTGTACAAAAAAAAGAAATTGCAAAAAATAATTATTGTTTGGCTTGTTATCATGAAGCAGTAAAAGTAAATATCTCTTTACCAAAATTAGATTCTTTAAAAATAAATGGTCATGCTTTAGTTTTTCTTGATAACATTCAACAAAACAATGTTTTGAATCTTGAATTAAATGATAATAGTAATTTATATTTTTCTGGCGTTAATAAATTACAAAAAATAATTTTAAATTTAAAAAATTATTCCTCAGCTGAAATTATCGGCGAAGTTCAAGAATTTGATGCCGAATTACAAGATAATACAATTTTGAATATTTTTGATTTAAAAATGAAAAAAAATATTTTGAAATTAAGTGATAATAGTAAAGCAAAAGTTTCAATAATATCTGACGAAAAAACTGATTGGCAGATTGATTTGCATAATAATTCCCAATTATTTTATATGGGAGAAATATTAGAAAATAGTGTAAAAATTTTTGAAGAAGCAAAAACCATTCCTTTTGCAGAATGGACTGAAGATAAAAATTTAAAATTAGTGAAAATAAACGGAACTAATGAAGATGAAGAAATTTATGAAGTTAGTACAGATGATTATTCTTTAGATGAAAATTCAGATAAATATATGTATGTTAATGGAAAAAAATATTATTTTACTGAAGAAAAAGATACTGATGATTATTCGCAAATAAAATATGAATTTATGTCTTTTTAGACAAAGAAAAATTTATAAAAAAGACCTTTTTGCCCTGAGGTCTTTTTTATTTGAAAAAAAGACAGAACAATGCTATCATAAAAGTATATTTTTTAATCAAATTTATGCAATATATCCAAAAAATAAAAAAAGATTTATTAAATTATTCTGAAATCAGAAGAGAAATTATCAAAGCGAGTGGTGACGCTCTTCATTTTGCTAAAAGAGCAATTTTTGCTTTACATCGAGAAGATTTTGTAGAAGCACAAGAAAAATTTAAAGCTTGTGAAAAAATTATTTTAGATTTAGAAAAAAAATATAAAAATGATTGTCGTTTTTGGGAGGAAGGTTCTTATAAAGCTGCTTTAGAAGAATATGCAGAAGCAAAAATTTTTGCTCAATTTTTAGATAATCAAAAAATAGGTGAAATTAAAGAAATTAAAATTCCTGCTGAGGTTTATGTGGCTGGACTTTGTGATGTACCTGGAGAAATTTATCGTTATGCCATAAAAATGGCTACAAAAAAAGATTTGCGCAGAGTTAAATATGCAGAAAAAATTGCGAGTGAAATTATCGGTGATTTGACTGAATTTAATTTGACAAGTTATTTGCGTAATAAATTTGATCAAGCAAAAACAGCTGGTAAAAAAATAGAATATATAGTTTATGAATTAAGTATACGAGAATAGATATGATAAAAAAAATGATTCCAAAAAAAATAAAAAATTTTTATCATTTTTTGTGGGCCTGGTTTGGTTTTTTTATTTATAGAAATCCAGCAAAAGATATTTTTGTTATTGGAGTAACTGGCACTAGTGGTAAATCGAGTTCAGTTTATTTTTTGCGTTTAATTTTAGAAAATTTAGGTTTTAAAGTTGGTGCTCTTTCGACAATAGAATTTTATATTGATGGTGTACAAAAAGATAATGATCAAAAAATGACCATGCTTGGTAAAACACAAATACAAAAATATTTAAAAGAAATGGTTAAGAAAAAATGTGATTTTGCAATTATTGAAGTCAGTTCTGAAGGGGTTGTCCAAAATCGTCATAAATTTATAAATTTTGATACAATTTTATTAACTAATTTATATCCAGAACATTTAGAAGCTCATGGTGGATTTGAAAATTATAAAAATGCTAAAATTAAATTTTTTAAAGATGTTGCTAATTCAAAAAGAAAAATATTAAATGGTAAAAAAATAAATAAAATCGCAATTGTTAATTCTGATTTTAAATATTTTGAAGAATTTTTAAATTTTAATTTTGAAAATAAAATTGAGTTTTCTTCTAAAAATGTAGAAACTAAAATTATTAAAAATGGAATGGAATTTGTCTATGAAAATAAAAAATATCAAGCAAATATTTTTGGAGAATATAATGTTGCTAATTTACTTGGAATTATAAAAATTTTAGAAAATTTAAAAATAGACAAAGAAAAAATTATTGAAGCTATAAGCAAAATTAAATCAGTTCCAGGCAGAATAGAATTTATTTCAGAAGCGGAAAAATATGGTTTTGCAGTGATTGTTGATTATGCTTTTGAACCAGTAGCTTTGTCTGAATTATATAAAGTTGTGGATTTATTTATTAAAAATCGATTAATTCAAGTTTTTGGTGGCACTGGTGGCGGTAGAGATAGGGCTAGAAGGCCAAAAATTGGCTTTTTAGCCGGTAAAAAGGCTGATATCTGTATTTTGACAGACGAAGACCCTTATGATGAAGATCCAGAAAAAATTATAGCTGATGTAGAAAAAGGTGTGGTAGATTCTGGAAAAATTTTAGATCAAAATTATTTTAAAATTTTAGATCGTAAAAAAGCCATTGCTTTTGCAATAAAAAAAGCTGAAAAAGGGGATTTGATTTTAATTACAGGCAAAGGCAGTGAAAAAATGATTTGTGTAAAAAATGGTAAAATGATTCCACATGATGATCGAGAAGTTGTTAGGGAATTGTTAAAACAAAAATAAATTTATGATTTCTGTAATAATACCTGTTTATAATCGAGCACAAATTTTAAAAAAAAGTTTGGATTCTTTAACTAAACAAAAATATACTGATTTTGAAGTTATTTTAGTTAATGATGGTAGTAGTGAAAATATATTAGAAATTTTTACCCAGTTTCAAAATAAATTAAATATTAAATATTTCCAAAAGGAAAATGGTGGAGCACCGAGTGCCAGAAATTTTGGTTTTAAAAAATCTAGTGGTAATTATATTATTTTTTTTGATGCTGATATTATTGCTCAACCTAAAATGTTTTTAGAAATGAAAAAAGTTTTGGACAATGAAAGTAAAATAGATTTTGTTTACTCTGATTACTTTTTTGCCAACAAAAAAATGACAGCTAAAAATTTTGATAAAAATAAATTACAAAAAAATAATTATATTCACACTTCAGCACTGATTAGACGAGAGAAAGTTATTTCGTGGGATGAAAATTTAAAGAAATTTCAAGATTGGGATTATTTTTTGACTTTAAGTGAAAAAAATTGTTTAGGTTTTTATTTAGCAAAAACATTGTATAGAATAATTGGTGGTGGTTCTATGAGTTTTTGGTTACCAAGTTTTGCTTATAAAATTCCGTTTAGATTTTTACCTTTTTTTTACCAAAAAATTAAAAAATACGAATTAGCTCGTCAGATAATTTTTAAAAAACATAATTTATGCTAGATCGTTTGGAAATGAAATCAATTTTTTTTGATAAACAAACTTTTTATTTATTTTTTTTGTTTTTTTTATTAAAAATTTCTTCTTTTTGTCTTAATCCGTTTCCTTTTGCCCAAGCTTTTTTGGTTTTTTGTTTAGTAATTTTTTTAGGAATTTTATTTTTTAAAAATCCTTATCATGCTTTAGCCTTAGTTTCCATTGAATTTTTATTTGGTGGTTCTGGACATTATCTAGAATTTTTTGGTTTATCTATCAGAACTGTTTTGACTTTCGTGTTTATGTTTTTATGGTTAGCTTATTCATTTTCTGATAAAAAACAAATTTTTATTTTAAATATTAATGATAAATTATTTTATTTTTTGGCAATATTATTAGTTTTGGTAGGAATTTCTGGAATTATTGGTTTAAAAAATAATCATGGTCTTGAATCTGTAATTGCTGACTTTATTCCTTATACAATTTTTGCTTTTGTCTTAGCTTTTTTCCATCTTTTTGAAGATAAGAAATTTAAATATTTTTTTGTAAGATTGTTATTGATTTTTTTATTAGGAAGCGCAATTTTCTCGCTATTCAATTTTATTATGTTTAGACTTGGTATTTTTGAAATTCATGATGAATATTATAAATGGTTTCGCGATGTCTTGACTGGAAAAATAACTTTTTTAACTTATTATTTTTATCGAATAGTTTTACCAGAACATCTGCTTGTACCACCAGCACTTTTATTTATTTCTTCGCTTTTGATGCGTAATGAAAAACATAATAAGATGTGGCGAGTTTTTTTTATAGCAGCTGCACTTATTTTGATTTTAAATTTTTCTCGTGCTTATTTTTTGGGAATTTGTTGTGGTTTTTTAATTTTAAAATATAAACATAAATTATCTCGTTGGTTAAAAGTTTCACTTTGGTCGGTTTTAATAACTATTATATTGTTTGTGTCTATTCTATTTATTTCCAGTTTTGGAAAAAGTTTTGGTTTAGAATTGCTTGGTTTTAGATTTGAAAGTATGTTTACACCTGAAATTGAAACAAGTACAAATACTAGAATGGTTAAACTTGATCCAATTTTAAATTTAATTCAAAATAATCCAGTGTTCGGAGTTGGTTTAGGAGCTGAAATAAGTTATCTAAATCCTTATACTTTTTTAATGGTTAATGAAAAACATTTTGATTGGGGATATTTAGAAATGATAGCCGAACTTGGTTCAATTACAACTTTTTTATTTATTGTTTTTTATTTTTATTTAATTTTTGAATTGATAAAAAAAATTCGCTTGGTGAGCGATTATCATGATGCTTATATCGGTTTATTAGCTGGACTTTGTAGTTTACTAATTATTAATATAACAACGCCAGTTTTATTCCATGCTTTAGGAATATTTTATTTAAGTTTAGCGATTGTATTTATTATGAAACCAATAACTTTATACGAAGAAATTGTTACAATTATTTATAGAATTTTTAATAAAAAATTATAAACCAGTAATTAAACAAACCACAGCATCTTTTGAATTGAATTTCCAATTATTTTCTAAAGCTTTCAAAAGTCCTGCAAAAGACAAAGCACTATTATTTGAAATTGCTAAATCACAATTTTCAGCAATTAACTCCTGTGCTTTTTTTATTTCTTCATTATTTATAATCCAAGCTGAACCTTGACTGTTTTTTATTTTTTCTAAAACTTTGTTTTTGCGGTGGGCGATTTTATCAACAATAGCATCAGCTAAAGATTTTTCTTTTGTGATTTTTTGTTTAAAAATTTCCTGAGCAATCGGAAAACAACTTGTTGTTTGAACAATATGAATTTCAGGAATTTCTTTTATTTTTTCATGTTTTTTCATTTCTTCAAAAGAATTTCCTAATGCTTCAGCTGTAGTTCCAGAAGAGGTTGGAATAAAAATTGCTTTTAAATTTGGGATATTTATTAATTCTTCGGCTAGTTCCTGGTAACCAATCAGTGCGTTTTCGTCAGTTGATTGACGTAAAAATTTTGTTTTTTCATTTTGAAAATTTTGTTTTTCTGTTTTGAAAGCCTCTTGTTTAGGATTATTTACTTGTTTGAGAATTATATTTTTGTCATTTTCTATCAAAACATTTAATCTTTTTAATTTTTCAGTATTAATATTTTTGCCGACAAAAATTGAAAGTTGAATTTTTTCTTCGTTGTTTGAATTATGATTTTGTACAGCAAAAATAGCCGCTAAAGCCGCATTACCAGAAGAACTGATAATAAATTTTTTTATTTTTTCTTCTTTAAAATATTTTTTGATCATGAGCGGAATTGAACGGCCTTTGTGAGAACCATAATGATGCAAATCTTCTCTTTTTAAATAAATATCTATTTTTAAAAAGTCGTTTAGTTTTTTGTAGGATTCTTGCGGTGTTTTCATATAATTTTAGGTGGTTTGACTGTTTAGTAATATTTTTATATAATATAAAAGTCATTTTTAAATATTTTATCATTATGAAACTTATTTGTCCAGAATGTAAAAACGAAATTAATTTAGAAAATTACCCTAATTTAACTGAAAATCAGGTTATTGAATGTGATATTTGTGGAATTACACTTTTAGTGACAAAAATTACTGAAGATGGAAATGTAGAAACAGAAATTGTTGATGAAGGGAAATAAACAAATTAAAAATTCAACCTGCCTGCCGGTAGGCAGGAATTGAAAATGCAAAATTAAAAAGTTAAAACTCCTGATAAGGGAGTTTTTTAATATTAAATTATTTTTACTTTTCAAGAATTTTATTTTTTAATTCTAAAATCAGAAATCTAGATTCCTAAATTTTTTTTAAATTCATTATATTTATTTTTGTCTACAAGCGCTTCGTACATCTTGAGTTTTAATCCGAGAGGAACAGCAAAAAGAGGATTGCGAACTAAATTTAAAAATTCAGCAAAAGTTTTTATTCTAATTTTTATTTTTTCACCAGCATCTAATTTTTGTTTACTAATTTTTACACAATCATTAGCCACAAATTGATATTCAGGAAAATAAAATTTACTAAAACCTTCATAATGACAAATTTGTTTTATTTTTTTTGCTTTATAACCAGTTTCTTCTAAAAGTTCACGAATAGCTGCTGCTCGTGGTTTTTCATTTTTTTCAATAAGTCCACCCGGTAAACCAGGATACCATTTTCTTCCTGGTTGAGTTTGATAAATTGTAATTATTTTTTTGTCTGGAGTAAGAGCAATGACATCAACTGAAGATTGGCGAGCGATCATTTCAAATTTTTTTATAGTCCCGTCAAACATTTTTTGTGGCCATTCATAAACTGAAAATAAAACTCCTTGATAAACTTTTTTTGCTTGTTTAGGAATTTTCATATTTTAAATTAATTTTTTATCTAATTTATTTTTTAAATTATCTATCATGCCCCGAAAACCATGTGAACCGAGAAAAACAATTACATCATTTTTTCTTAATTTTTTTATTAAATAAGAAACTAATTTTTCATCATCTTCAATATATAAACAATTTTTATGACTTTTGGCTATAATTTCTTTCAATTTTTTTCCATCAAAAGGTGGTTCTAAATCATTTGGATCAATTTTAATTTGGGTTAATTTAGGAATTATAACTTCGTCAGCATCAATAAAAGAATTTTGGTAAGCTGAAGTCGCTGCGTTTTTGCGATTACCGGTATTTGGTTCAAAAATCGCATATATTTTTCCTTGGTATGTTTTTTTTAAATTTTTTAGAACTGAATTTGCTTTGATTGGGGAGTGGGCGATATCATCAATAATAACAACATCTTTGTCTAAAATTTTTTCCATTCTTCTTTTTAATCCAGAAAATTTTTTGATAGAAGCAATTATTTTTTTTGTATCCAGACCGATTTCATGAGCTAGAGAAAAACAAGCTGTGATATTTTCAGCCATATAGTCCCCAAGAAGTGGAGAATTTATTTTAATTTTTTGTTTATTATTTTTTTCTGTAAAATTTATTTGAAATTCTATTCCATCTGTAGTTTGTTTTAAATCAGAATAAAAATAATCAGCAGTTAAATTTTTTCCGTAAGTTTTGATTTTTAAATTTGAAAATTTGAGCGGACCAGATTTTAAGTCTTCTGATAAAATTAATAAAGAATCTTTTTTTAAATTATTAACTAAACTTTGGAAAGCAGCAAAATAATCTTTTTCAGTTTTGTAAATATCTGCATGATCCCATTTTAAAGCAGTTAATAATAAGTGAGTTGGATGATAGTGAAAAAATTTGGCTTTTTCATCCCAACGAGAACTTTTATATTCGTCGCCTTCAAGAACAGAAAAATTACCACCATTAATTTCAGCTGCTAAAAATTTTTTTTCTTGACTCAAACCGCCAAACATATAATTTGGGTTTAAATCATTTTCTTTTAAAATAAATGCTAATAAAGCTGTAGTACTTGTTTTTCCATAAGTTCCTGCACAAACAATATTATTTTTTGTTATAAAAAATTTTTCTATGAGTTCTGGATAAGAAACATAATCAAGTTTTTTTTCTTGAACATAAAGCCATTCAGGATTTGAGCTAGCAGCTACATTGCCAACAACAACTAAATCAGGATTTCCATTTTTAATCATTTTTTCTACATGCCAACCAGGATAATAATTTATTTGGTGTTCATTTAAAAAAGTTGAAAGCGGTGGAAAAAAACCAACATCGCTACCAGATATATCATGTCCTTGATTTTTCATAGCAAGTGCTAATGAGCCCATTGCTACTCCACAAATTCCTATAAAATGAATTTTCATAATTATTATTTTTTGATTAGTTTGTTTATTTGTTTGATTACGTCTTCAGTAGCTAATTTAATTTTTTTCTTTGTATTTTTGTCTATAACAAAAGTTTTACCACCAAGAGAAACATTAACCACAGGATTTTTTGACATTCTACCAACGCAGTTAAAAAAAGTTCCATTGATGGCTAAAGCACGAATATCATAAAATTTATTTTTTATTTTATTTATTTCAATTTTTTCTTGAAGAATCCAATTGTCTTTTTTTAATTTAATATTTTTTATTTGTTTTGGTTCGTCAATTATAAATATATTTTTTCCTTTTTGTCCAAATCTTGGTTTGATAACACAGTTATTTAATTTTTTATTTTTAATAATTTTTAGGAGTTCTGTTTTAGTTTTAAAATGATAAGACAAAGGAATTTGAAAGTTTTTTGTTGAATGTAATTTAGAATATAAAATTGTTTTATCTATTGTTAATTTGGCTAGGGGATAAGGGTTGAAAACGTAGGAATAATTTTTTTTTGTTAATTCTTTTTTTATTTTTAAAAAAGGAGTATAAATGATAGCTTTGGTATCTGCTTTGGTTATTTCAGAAACACAGTTTTTGATACTATCTGTTTTTAAATCAGTTATAATTTTTACTGCACAATTATTTTTACCAAAATATTTTTTAAATTTTTTTATTTTATATCTGGACTCAACTTCATTATAATTTTTTTCATTATAGATAAAAAGATATTTATTTTGGCCAATTTCTTTTTTGATTTCTAAAAAAATTTTATCATTTTTATATTTTTTTTCTAAAGATCTAAATAAACCAGGGACACTGTTTGCTTCAATAAAATAAACTTTTCCATTTTTATCAACCATAAAATCTATTCCCGCAATAAAATATTTTTCAAGTTTTTTGAGATTTTTATTTGTTGTCTCCATATTTAAGAGCTTCCTTTAAATCGTCAAAATTTTTGCTCCAATTTTCCCCAGAAAAAAATTCCATATTTTTGAATTGAAATTTATAAACATCACTTGGTCTTTGAGCTGAACCAAGGTAAACATATTTTTTGTTATTTTTTTTTGCGTATTCGATTGCTTTGAGCATCATACCCATACCAATATTTTTGTTTTCATTTTTCAGATTATAAAAAGGATATGAATAATGTAAAATCTCTTCATTTTCGTAGCAAATTGCAAAACCAATATTTTCATCATTTTCTTTATATATCAAAAGCTGGTTAAAATTGTTTTTATTTGTAGTTAAAATTTCTTTGATTTTGTTAGCTGAAAAAATATTTTTTCCAAATTTTTTTTCATAAAAATCTTTTGCTAATTTAGCAATTGACCAATTATAATTTGAATAAGGTAGGGAAGTATTTTCTAATTTTATTTTTTCGGTTTTTCTTAAAATTCGTTTATTTTCACTAGTAAATTCAAAATTTTTTAAATCTATTCTTAAACTTCTTGTTTGATTTAAAATACCATGATCTATTCTAGTAAAAACAAAGCCTTGATTATAAAGCTTGCTAATATTTTTTTCTGAAAAATCTTCAATTTTTGTTTCATCCCATTTTAAATACATATTTTAAAAAAGTACTGACCAAATTCCAAATAAAACAACCATCAAATGTAATAGCCAAAAACGCATAACGGTTTTTTCTTCACTCCAACCTCGCAAAGCAAAATGATAATGGAGTGGAGCCATTTTGAATATTCTCTTTCCTAAAAAAATTCTACCAAAAACTTGTAAAATTACACTTAACAGTTCTATAAAAAATATAAAAGCAAAAAATGGTAAAAATAACATTTTATTTATAACAATTGCGTTAATTGCCAATAAAGCTCCTAATCCAAGAGAACCGACATCTCCCATTTGAAATCTAGCTGGTTTTATATTGAAATAGGTGTAAGCAGCTAAAGCTCCAGCCGTGGTAGAATTTAAAATTGCCATTTCTGGATAACCTTCCAAACAGCTGATTAAAGTTAAAGCTAAAAAAGTTATAATTAACGCACCACCAGCTAAACCATCCATACCATCTGCAACATTAACAGCATTGGCAGTAAACATCACAAAAAAAATAATAAGCGGAATAATAAACCAACCGATGTCAATAGCTCCATCAAAAGGAAGATTGATACTTCGCCAATGTTCGCCGAGTTTAAAATAAATCCACCAAGCAGTAATTGCACCAGCTAAAAATTGTAATAAAAGTTTTTCATGAATATGAACACCTTTACTTTGTTCGCGACTAAGCCAAACTGAGGATCTTTCAAAAATAGTCCAAGGTAATGTTATAAAATACCATAATCTCATTTTCCAATCTTTATGGACATAAATTAAACGGAAAACTTGAGTTAATTTTCGGCTACGTCTTTTTTTACCATAAATATTTAAAAAGTCATCAATTCCACCAAGCAGTGAAGCTAAAAGCATGACACCAATTGGAACCCAAGTAAAACTCCGATTCCAATTAAAAATAAAAGTAATAATTGCAACTGTAATAATGACCAAAAGTCCACCCATTACTGGAACACCGATTTTATTTTGTCGAGCACCCATAGCTAAGGTTGCATCATATTCGTTGCGACGAGTTAAATTTTTTTTGTATAAAAATTTTATTAAAAATGGAGCCCAAATAAAAGCAATAAAAAAAGAAGCAAGTCCAAAACCAATTGATTGTTTTAAAATTTCTGAAGTTTCCGCTGTAATTACCATATTTTTTAAACAAAATTTATTTGTTTATTATAGCATAAAATAGCCAAAGGTCAATCTGTCTGCCGTCAAACAAGAAGAAAAAAAGTCTGAATTTGTTTTTTTAAATTAAACAAGGTTTTATAACTTTTTAGTCAAAGACTTTCAGTTTTTAACTTCTATTTTAATTTTTTAATCTTTACTTTTTCTGCAGTTTTTAAATAAGTCAGTGTCCAATTGTTTTCTCCAGTTTTATCTTTTTCTATCCAATTTTGTTCTAAAATATTTTTATTTATATCAGTAATTTCTATTTTTCCTCTTCTAACTCCATGATTATAAAGTCCATCTTCCGGCCATTTAAAAGAATGAATATAGTCTATTTGTTTTACCACATTATTTTCTTTAACAACTTTTTCTATGAAAATTATATGATTATAGTTTTTTTGTGAGCCGCCATTTAAACTGATAATAAAATTTCCAGTCTGAATTTCATTTAAATTAATTTCAATAGAATTTTTTTCATTATGCAAAATTAAAACACTAGTATTTTCAACTGGTCGCATTTTTATAATTATTTTTCTAAAAATATTTTTTGCTTGCGGATAAAATAATTTTAAATTACCAAACTCAGCGTTTAAAAGATGATAAACTAATCCAGAACAATCTATACCCAAATTATTTTCTACTAAAAATTTTTTTAGTTCATCATTAGTTAAATTTTGTAAATTGATTTTTTGTTTGATTGCAAAAATTTTAGCTTCGTCGATTATTTCTTGAGGCAACCCTTTACCAATAAGTACACGTAAACCGATGCGAGAACCTTTTTTTTTGTTATTATAATAAGGACAAGAAACATTTTGTGCTCCTAATGGCAAATTTAAATAATCATTGATAAGTTTTATTGTTTTTTCTTTCATATTTTAGATTGCACTAATTTTTTTTATTTTTTTTGCCAGTCTGTTTATTTTATTATGTTTTTTTAAAAAATGAGTTTTAGTTTGAAAACGAGCTAATTCAGAATTTTCTTTTTCATTTTGATATAAAATCACATTTAAATTAAATTTATCCTTTATTTTTTGTAATTGTTTTTCAACTAATTTATTTTTTTTATTTTTTAAAATTCGGCGTAAAATTTGTGCGCCATCTGTTATGGTAATTAATTCAGAATCAATTTTATTTTCAAGTAAAGCAAGTAAATGTGCTTCAAAAACAGTAATTTGATTTCTATCTTTTTGAAAATATCTTTGTAAAGTACTTTCATAAGTTGTCGAAGCTGGTTGACGAGCATTGATCTCAAGTAAATAAAGTTTACCAGTTTTTTCGTCCATTATAACATCAACCCCAAAAAGTCCTTGCCAACCACTAGCACGCATTTTTTCTCCGACTTGAAAAACTATATCTTCATATTCTTTTTTTTGTTTTTCTGATAAAATTTGTTTCCCCAAAAACCAATCATTACCAATAGTTGAAAATTTATTATCAGTAAATTTTTTCACGCCAGTTATTTGATAACTGATATTACCAACTAAAGTTTTATCAGCTGCTAATGGATTGTTACTAGTTAAAACTGGACCTTTTATATATTCACTGATTTTAGCTTCACGATTAGGAAAATTTTTTGTTATTTCTTCTAATTGTTTTTTATTTTTGATAAAAAAAGTGCCACTGCCAGTATGTGCACGATTAAATTGTAAAATAAATTTTTTATTTTGCCATTTTATGTCGCGACAAAGTTTTATTTCAAATTTTGGCAATAGAGAAGTTAAATCTTTAAGAAATTTTGTTTGACTGATTTTTTCTTCAATAAAAGTTGCTAATTGTGCTGATGGATTTAGAAGTTTCCAAGAATTTGTTTCACAAATTCGTTCAATTTGTCGAGTATTTTTAAAAACTAAAATTTGTGGATTTGAAATATTTTTAATAAAATTTTTAGTTTCCTCGTGTTCCAAAAGTTCCCAAGTGTCTAATTGTCTTTCTGAGTTGATAAGTAAAATATTTTTTTGTGTAAGAGACTTGGCAAAATCGCTGTTATTTGAGATAATATAATAATTTGGATTATCCAAATCAAAAGCCAAGGCTCTTTCCAGATCTCGGCTGACATAAATAACATTATTGTTTTTTAGATCTATCATAATAAAAACAATTATAGCAAAATAAAGGAAAAAATCAAGAAAAAAATATGGACTATATTTATAATGAAATTAAAAAATACGGTAAAGTCAAAGCCAATGAATCATTAGCAAAACATTGTAGTTTTAAAGTTGGTGGAATTGCTAAATATTTTATTTCAGTAAATAATATAAAATTTTTGGAAGAATTATTAAAATTTTTGGATGCGGAAGGAATAAAATATATTATTATTGGTGGAGGCACGAATTTACTTTTTTCTGATAATGATTTTGAAGGAGTTGTGATTTTTAATGCGTGTAATGCTAAAGAAATTTCTGTAGAAGATCCAGAAGTTTTAATTGTTGAATCAGGTTGTTTAAATTCAGAAATAGCTCAATTTGCTTTGAAAAATTCTTTATCAGGTTTTGAATGGGGAATAGGAGTTCCAGGAACTATCGGTGGTGCAGTTCGAGGTAATGCTGGTTTACCAGAAGCAGAAATAAAAGATAGTCTGCAAAAAGTTTTAGTTTATGAAAACGGAGAAATTTTAGAATATGATTCAGCTGCTTGTGTTTTTTCTTATCGAAACAGTATTTTTAAAAAAAATAAAGCAATTATTTTACAAGCTTGGTTAAAATTAAAAAAAACAGATGGTTCAGTCATTCAAAAGAAAACTTTTGACTTGTTATCTAAAAGAACAAATTCACAACCACAAGGTTTTCCGACAGCTGGCTGTACTTTTAAAAATGTTTCTATTGATTTTTTTTCAGAAGAAGTTTTAGATTTAATTCCACAAAATTTTGTAGAAAGTGGAAAAGTTCCTGCTGGTTGGCTTATTGATAGTTGTGGCTTAAAAGATTTTACTGTTGGTGGAGCAAAGGTTAGTGATAAACATGCTAATTTTATTTTGAATTTTTCTTCAGCGAAAGCGATTGATATTCTAAATTTAATTGAACAAATAAAAGAAAAAGTGTATAATAAATACAAAGTTCTTTTGGAAGAAGAAATTCAACTAATTAACTTTTAATTTATTCATAATTAATTTATATGAATATCAATATTCAAACGATAAATACTGAATTGACAGAAGCAATTCGTACTTATGTCGAAGAAAAAGCTAATAGTTTGGGAAAATTTATTGAAAAAATTGAACATGTAGATGTTATTATAGGTTTGGAAAACAAACATCATCAAAAAGGTAAAGTTTATTTTGCTGAATTTAATATTAAAGCTTTAAATAAAAAAATTTCTGTTAGAAAAGATTCTGAAGATTTATACAAAGCGATTGATAAAGTAAAAGATCATCTAAAGGTAGAATTAGAAAAAATTAAAGGTAAAGTTTCTCATCGTGATCGAACTGTTTTACGTGATGTTAAATCGTACAAAGAATAAATTAACGATAAATTAGAAAAGTAAATTTTTATTTACTTTTTCATATTTATTATTAAATTTTTTTAAAAAGCTATGTCAAAAATTGTTAAGATAATAGACATTTTGTCTTTTGCTTTACTTGCGGCAACTATAGTTTTGGTTCCGTTTTTTCTTGATAAAAATTTATCTAATTATTATATAATATCTAAACAATATTTATTTACCGGGTTGGTGCTTGCTAGTTTATTATTATATATTTTGAAAATAGTTTTTACTAAAAAAATAACTTATAATTATTCAATATTAGATATACCATTAGCTATTGCTTCAGTTTTGGTACTTTTTTCAACTGTTTTTTCAGCTAATAGATATATAAGTTTTTTAGGTAAAACAGAATATTTTATTTTCAGTTTAGTTTTTTTCTTATCTTTAGTTATTTTTTATTTATTAATTACTAATGTTGCTGAAAACAAAAAAAGATGGTCAATTCTTTTAAATGGAATTATTTATGTTGGTGGTGTGATTTCTTTTGTAAGTGTTTTATCTTTGATTTTTAAAATAAATATTTTGTCTTATTTAGGTTTTGATACTATCAACATGATTGATCCTAAAGTTAGTGGATTTGCGATTTGGAATCTAATGATATTTTTGTTATCTCTAGGAAAATTACTAAAAAAAGAAGAAAATATTTTTAAAAAAACCATTTTTATTTTATTTGCAATTTTTTCTTTTATAGTGATCATGGTTTTAAATTTAAAAATGATTTGGTGGTTTATGTTTTTGGGTTTAACTTTGCTTATAGTAAGCGGAGTTTTATTCACAAAAAATATTAAAGTAGGTAACATGACTGTTTTGTTTTTGTTTTTAGTGTTTAATGTGGTTTTTTTGGTTTTTGGCACCCCAAGTTTTTTACAAGCTGGTACACCAATGGAAATGAGTTTAAATTATAAACCAAGTTTTGATATAACTTTTTCTTCTTGTTTTTCGAGTATAAAGAATTTTGCACTTGGCGGTGGCCCTGGAACTTTTGATATTTTATTTTCTAAATTTAGAAGTATTGATTTTAATTATGATTCTACCGCTTGGTATTTGCGTTTTGGACAACCAAACAATAGTGTTTTGGGATTAGTTTCTGAATTTGGAATTTTATTTTTTGTTGTTTTTCTTTATGTGATAGTTTATGTTTTTGGTTTTATTTTAAATGTAAGCTATTCAAACATTAAAGAAAGTAAATCAACCATAAAAGAATTATTGGATAATTTTACTAATGAAATCCAGGATTTTATTGATTTGCTTATTGTTTCAGTAGTTTGGTTTACTTTGACTGTAATTATGTTTTTTACTTTTCTAGATACAGTTTTGTGGTGGCTTTGGTTTTTATTATTAGGTTTGATTATTGTTGGATTATCTTTTTCTAATTCAAAAATAATTTCTAAAAAAGTTTTGACAATCGAAAATACTCCAGAAAAATCTTTAGCTTTTTCTTTTATCTCAATCGTAATTTTGGTTTTTGTAGTTTTAGCTAGTGTTTTGGGTATTAAACTTTATCGAGCTGAATTTTTTTATGCTAAAGCGATTTCTGCACAAGATTTTGAGACAGTAGCAAATAATTTGAGCAAAGCTGTCAATTATCGAAAAACTGAAAATAAATATTACGTAGCTGCTGCCAAAGCTTATTTAAATCGAGCAGTTGAACTTAGTCAAAAAACAGAGTCTAATGCTCAAGAAATCAGTGTTTTAGTAGCACAAGCAGTAAATTATGCTAAATTAGCAACTGATTTAGCACCAAATTCAGTTGGACTTTGGGAAAATTTAGCTTCAATGTATGGAAATGCTTCTTTATTTTTAAATGAAGCAAAAGATTGGGAAAAAATTTCTTATGAAAAATGTATAGAACTTGAACCAACAAATCCATCATTCTTTTATTTTATTGGTAATTATTATTTAAATAAAGAAAATAATGATGAAGCAATAAAAAATTATGAAAAAGCAATAGAATTAAAAAATGATTATTATACAGCTTATATTGGGTTAGCATCAGTTTATGAAAAGCAAGGTGATTATGATAAATCACTGGCAACTTATGAAAGAATTATTAGTAACGCTAATCAGGAATATGAATTTTTGTATAATTATGCACGAGTACTTTATAATCGCAACAAAGGTGATGACCGCGATTATGCTGAAAAAATTTGGCAATATGTTATTCAATTAAATTCCAAATATTCTAATGCTTATTATAGTTTGGGTTTATTATATGAAGGAAAAAATGATAAAAATTCAGCTTTAGAAAATTATTATAAATTAAAAGAATTATTACCAGACAATCAAATAGTTATAGACAAAATAAAAAGTTTAACTGCTGGAAATTCTGAAAATACAAAGTAAAGAAAATAAAAAAAGAAATATTGTGTATAATATTTCTTTTTTGTTTAGTGTTTTTTTCTAAAAAATGATATAATGTTTTTGTATGATCAATTTAAAAAATATTCACAAACAATATAGCCGAGATAGTTTTGGTCTAAAAGATATTAATTTACAAATTAAAGCTGGAGAATTTGTGTCTTTGGTTGGACAAAGTGGTACAGGAAAAACAACTTTAGTAAAATTGATTATTGCTGAAGAAAGACCAGATAATGGAAAAATAGAAATAGGCGGTTGGGATATAACAAATATTTCAAATAAAGAAATTCCTTTTTTACGTCGTCAGATTGGAGTTATTTTTCAAGATTTTAAATTATTAGCAAAAAAGACAGTTGAAGAAAACATTTCTTTTGCTTTGGAAGTTGCAGGTGATAATCGTAAAAGAATTGAAAAAGTTGTACCACGAGTTATGGATATTGTTGGTTTAAGTCATAAAAAATTTTCTTATCCACATGAATTATCTGGTGGTGAACAACAAAGAGTAGCAATCGCTCGTTCTTTAGTACACGCTCCAAAAATTTTAGTAGCCGATGAACCAACAGGAAATTTGGATACTATAAATACCGAAGAAATAATTGAAATTTTAAAAAAAATAAATGATTTTGGAACTACTGTTTTGTTAGTTACTCATAACCGTGATATTGTTAATAGATTGAAAAAAAGAGTTATCACAATTCATGATGGAAAAATAATTTCTGACGAAGAGTCAGGAAAATACAGATTATAAATATTTTTTATGGGTTTTATTAGAATTTTAAAATTTGCTTTTCAAGATATTTTTAGAAATTTTAGTTTGTCATTCATGACAGTTTTGATTTTGATTTTGATGCTTCTGTCTATAAATACTTTGATTGTTGTAAGAATAATTACACAAAAATCTATTGATACAGTCAAAGACCAAATTGATGTTAGTGTTTATTTTAATGCTAAAGCTGTTGAAGAAGAAATTTCTGAAATCAGAAGTTATATTAGTTCTTTTCCAGAAGTAACTAGTGAAACTTTTTTAACAAAAGAACAGGTTTTGGAAAATTTTAAAAAACTTTATGCTGATAATGAAGAAATTATGTTATCTTTGACTGAACTTGGAGAAAATCCATTAGGGCCAACTTTAATTGTTAAAACTAGAGATCCAAGAGATTATAAAAAAATAATTTCTGCTTTGGATGTACCAGAATACCGTGGAATAATTGAAGCAAAAACTTTTGATGATACAGAAATTGCGATCGAAAAAATAACTAATGTAACAAACCAATTGGAAAAATTTACTTATTTTCTGACTGCTTTATTTGCTATTATTTCTTTTGTAATAATTTTTAATACTATCAGAGTTGCAATTTATACACAGAGAATTGAAATTGGAATAAAAAAATTGGTTGGAGCAACAAATTGGTATGTAAAAGGTCCATATATAATTGAAGCTTTGGTATTTTCTATGCTCAGCATAGTTTTATCTTTTTTGATTATACTATTTGCTGTTTCTTTTTTGGATAATTATTTAAATGTAATTTTTTCAGCGCAAGATCTATTGACAAAATACTATTATTCTAATATAATGGAGCTCGTAAGTTTTCAGTTTTTAGTAGTATTTTTACTCACTGCTTTATCAAGTTCTTTTGCAATGAGTAAATATTTAAGGAAATAAAAGCTAAAATAATTTTTTGTTAAAATACAATATTCGGGGATCGCCCGCCCGGCACGCCTACGGCGAAGCCATGGCGGACGGGTCTAACGGTATGTAAACAAACATGTGAGTTTTGTGAAATTTACAATTTAATAATATATACAATATTCGGGGATCGCCCGCCCGGCACGCCTACGGCGAAGCCATGGCGGACGGGTCTAACGGTATGTAAACAAACATGTGAGTTTTGTGAAAATTACAATTTAATAATATATACAATATTCGGGGATTGCCCGCCCGGCACGCCTACGGCGAAGCCATGGCGGACGGGTCTAACGGTATGTAAACAAACATGTGAGTTTTGTGAAAATTACAATTTAATAATATATACAATATTCGGGGATCGCCCGCCCGGCACGCCTACGGCGAAGCCATGGCGGACGGGTCTAACGGTATGTAAACAAACATGTGAGTTTTGTGAAAATTACAATTTAATAATATATACAATATTCGGGGATCGTCTAACGGTAGGACTCCAGGTTTTGGTCCTGGCTATCGGGGTTCGAATCCCTGTCCCCGAGCAGATAATTTTGGTGAAACCGTCCCGATTGGGTCAGAAAACTTCACCTAAGTTTTATATGCAAAAATCGCCATTTATAGGCGATTTTTGTTTTTTTAATTAACTTTACTTTTAGGTTAAAAGATAGTACAATATAAGCTGTTATTATGTATAAAATTATACTAGTCTAAGGAGGTGGAAGCCGACGAAAGACGAAGCCTTATCCCTGAAAAAATAATTTTTATGAAACCAATCCGTTTTTGGGGGTCTTAATTTAAGCGAGGTAGTTCTCGTTTGTGTTTAGTTTTTTATTATGGAATTATTTTCAAAAAGATATAAACAAGCAGATAAAAATTTTCTAGAAGAAAGAATAAGAAACCGTCTTCTTGAAGAGATTAAATTTATATCAAGTAGCGATGAATATATTGAACGTTTTCTTTTAGTATATAACGAGGAAAAAAATATATTTTGTTTAAATCATGATTCTCTTAAAGAGTTAGGAATGAGAGAAATAGGAAATTCTATTGTGGATTATGTTGATTTAAAAAATTGTTTAAGTTATTCTAATAAAAAAGATGCAGTAATATTTGATTTATTAGAAATTTTAATTATTTTTAGTAAACAAGAAAAGAGGAGTATTGTTATAACAAGAATTAATTATATATTAGAGGAAGAAGATACGCCATTTTTGATACATGAGTATTTATTTTTTAATAAAAATATAACCGGTGTTAGGTCAGTTGTGCCATTCATAAAAAATAAGTCTTTAAAAGATAAGTTGGAAGAGTTTTTCTTAACAAATATTGAGAATCCTAATTATCAAGTTTTATCAAGAATCACTGCTGATTTAATACAAAATATTTTTAGTAGTCCAAAGGATAAAAAAAATACAAAGAATTACAGTGAAAATCTTTGCAAAATGGTATCTCAAAAGTGGACTAGCGAAAAGAACGTTTTATCGCTAACAAAATTACTTAACGATGCTGTTAAAAACTCTAAAGATTTAGCGAATCAGATCAGTAACATAAGGCATACAGATCAAAATACTATTCCAGTAAATAATTCTAATTTTTATAAATTAGTAACATATAATTGTATGTCGATTGCAGAGTTGGTGATTTTATCTTTACCAGAAAAATTTATTTCAACGGAAGAAGTGGAAAATATTAAAAATAATTATCTTAATAAATATAAAATTAACAAAAATGCAATCTGGGTTCTAAAAGAGGATTCTAACATAATAGAAGATTTACCTTTTTAAAAAATAAACTAAGCGTAGTTATATTATGAGAAATGAAATTGTTAATAAAATAGCTAATATTATTACGCTACCTGATAATTTAAGTGAGAGTCATATAGTTCATTTGATGGTACTAATGAGAAAATTAATTGATAATACTAATGAAAAAGATATAGAACTTCTTGAATTTTTTTGTAATTGGTCGGTTCATATTGATATGGATAGAACTGCGGCATTACATGTTATAGAAAAACTAAATAAAATAATATCAAATATTAAAACTTTTAAAGATAAAAACTTAGTATCTGTACTTATTTCGGGTGCCATCTCATTTAAAGATTTACGTACTGAAATAAAGTATTTATTAAAAAAAAATAGTATTAATGTGACGATTTTTGACAACGATTATTTTTGGAAAAATTTTGCTGTTAATCTTATTAAAATTTTACAAGATTGCCCTATACACTTATCACAGAATTTAACAAAAAAGAAAGATAAAATTATTATTGAAAATATAAAAGCAAATCCTATAAAATTAGGGTGTTGGGTAACTCAGGTTTCACTTAAAGAAAATACAGTTCCAATTTGGGGAGGGCTTATAAATTTATATATTTTACATAGTGATAGTACTGTTTTAGTTGTTCCTTTCAAATTTGAATAAACGAAATAGTATATTGATTTTATTTAAAATTATAAAAATTTATTTTGAACCTTGATTTGTTTCTTTTATTAGAGCAGGTAATTTTGGTGAAACCGACCCGATTGGGTTATATCACCAAATAAAAAAGCCGTTCTAAAAAAGGACGGTTTTTGTTATAATAAATATATGGAAACTATAGATTTTAAAAATATTAGAGATAAAATATCAAATATATCTAATATTTTAAATAAAGAAAAATATAATAAAGGTAATAAATTAAACCGTAGAATTTCTGTTGTTTTGCGTTCTTTTTATGATATTGAAACTATTTTTACAAGATTAGAAAGAAATATTTTTTTATTTGAAAGAAATGAAAGAGAAATTCAAAAAGAAAATAATATTAATAATACAATTAATGAACTAGGTCAAATTTTAAGAAAAAAAAGTGAAGCTATAAATAGAGAAAATTCTTTAGATTTAAAGTGTTTATATATATTTATTAAAATCTTTTTAGATGATTTTACAGAACTATTTAGATCTCTTTATGATTGGAGAGACATTGGTGATAGGTCAATCACTAAATTTTATAATAAATTAAAAGTATATTCAGGAGATGATGAAAGGGTAAAAAAATTTAAAGATAAAAATCTACCTATGCTTAAAGAAATTATAGATTCTATTGTTAATTATAGAAATGTTGACATTGTACATAATCAAAAGAAACATAAACAGTGTACATGGTTTATGAGTGATATGAGACATAATGTAAAACAAGTTGCATGTTCTAAAACAGATGAAGAAATAGTGGAAAGTTCAAGCTTGAATCAAGGTGAATTAATTAATATGTTGTTTGATTATATCAATTCGTGTTTATTTTTTATTGAAAATAACTTAGATAATTAAAAAACATAATAAAATTTTTTTAAAAGTTTATTTTTTTGTTTTACAATATAAATTAAAAATGATAATATAAAAATATATTTAATTTTAACTCATAAAATATGTCAAATTATTATGTTTTAAAAGATAAAAAACATTAATTTTTTTATGAATTTAGATATAAATTTATGAAAGAAACAATAGAAAAAATAATTGATAAAGGTTTTAAATCTGAAGCTGATGTAAATTATTTCTTTTCCTCGATCAGAATTTTATTAGAAGATGAAAATACTGAACAATTTAGGGTAATTAAATTTTATTCTGATTGGATATTGCATAAGAAAAAAGATAATATTAAAGAAATGTATAATTATTTTGAAGAATTAAATAGATTATTTAATAAAAGAGAAGTTCTTTGGGATCGGCATGTGGTTAATAAATACATTGAAGAATTGACTTCATTTATTCATTTAAAAGATCAATTAAAAATATTGTTTAAGAAAATTAACATACCTGCTGTTTTTTTATATGAAGATGAATTATGGTATTTGTTTTCAAACTATCTTAGAAAATTAATAATTAACAAACCAATTAATTTTGATAGATTAAAAAGTGATTTTAAATATAGAAAAATTTCTAAATTTGTAGTGGCAAAAATAGCTCCTTTTATGGTTGGTATTGAAGATGCTTTGTACTGGATGATTTTTATTAACACAAGTTCTTTCCCTCTGCATGGAGTCATTCCTGAATCTATTGGTCTTGTTGACTAATTTTGGTGAAACCGACTCGAGTAGGTCATTTCATTAAAATAAAAGAACCATTCTACAAAAGAGTGGTTTTTGTTTTTCTGATAACTTTACTTTTGTGGTCAAAAATAGTACAATATCTATAATTATTAAAATTCAATTACATGTCAAATCTTCATAAAATCATTGATAATGATAGGGTTGTTTTATTGGATACAATAAAATCAATAACTTCAAACTATCAAAATCTCTCAATTGCAACTGGATATTGGGATCTAAAAGGAATGCAAGAAGTCTTTGATTTGATCAAAGACTATAAAAAAATCAGGCTACTAATTGGTAGAGAGCCCCTTATACCAAGACATAAAAAACTTGAACCAGAGCCAGATTATCCTGATAAAGATTTTTTTTATGATCTAGAAAGAATTCAACCGACCCCTGAATTAAAAGAATTAGTCAAGGAAATAAAAGTAATGATTAAAAATGGTAATTTGGAAGTTCGTGTTTATCGAAAGAATTTTCTTCATGCAAAATGTTATATATTTGGTGATTATTCTTCAGATAATGCGATTGGAATTATTGGGTCATCCAATTTTACAAAAAATGGATTGACTTCAAATACCGAACTGAATTCTCTTGAACCTGATCATAGAATTGTAACATTTCAACCAAAATCTAAAACCCAAGAAGTTGGTCATTTATTTTGGTTTGATAAATTTTGGGATGATCCTCAAACAGAAGAATGGAATGGTCAATTTACTGAATTATTAGAAAATTCACCAGCTGGCGATACTCTTTTTAGTCCTTATGAAACATATATAAAAACACTTTATGATTTGTATAGCGATGAATTGATTGAAGAAAACTTAGATGAAACTATCAAAGGTAAATATGATCTTTTGGATTTTCAAGTCAAAAATGTTCATGCCCTTGTTAGAAGATTGAAAAAATATAAAGTTGCTATGTTGGCAGATTCTGTTGGTTTGGGGAAAACATATACTGCTATTGAAGTAATAAAACAATATCTTAATACTGACTCTGGACAACAGCGTGTTGAAATTATTTGTCCAAAATCCTTAAAAACTCAATGGGAAAAAGAAATGGCAATACAAGGAGTTTTGGGTCTTTCGCCAATTACATTGCAAAATCCCAATGAAATTGAAAGAAAAAAAGAGCTTGATAATATTGCCAGTGTATCGTTATTTGTTATTGATGAATCTCATAATTTAAAAAATCGCGGAGGAAAAAGATTTGATCAAATTATTGAATGGATAAGAAATAACCCCAAAGCTCACGTACTTCTACTTACTGCCACTCCTATTAACAATCAATTAGGTGATATTGTAAATCAAATATTACTTGGTACTAGAGGTGTTGCCGATGTATTAAAAGTGACATCGGTTGATAAAAAGTTGAAACAGACGGTTCAAATGTCTTTTTATCAAGCAATTGAAAATTTACAAAAGAAAATAAAACAGGATCTAAAAAGAGATGGAAGTTTTGATAAAAATTATGTCCAGCAAGTAATGGCTCCTATTATTAGAGCTTTTGTTGTTAGGAGGACAAGGCAAGGGATAGAAAAAGAATATGGCGGATTGAATATTGGTGGTAAAGAAAGTCATTTTCCAACTGTTGTTCCAGAGGTTAAAAAATATGGTTTTAATAAAGAAGTAGCTGATGAAGTTAAAAATCTAGAAAGTAATGAAGTGGATCTGGGTAAAATTTACAGATTACCAATTGATAAGATTGTTAAAAACACAAATGCACTTTTACACCCTCTTGATCAAATTGAAAATTTGGAAGCAGAAGTAGATGATGAAAAATTTTCAAATTTATCAGCTGTCGCTTTTGTTTATCAGATAATTTTATTGTTAGGATTTGTTCCTTATAGATGGATGATGTATCAAACAAAATACTATGGAAAAACAAGAGGTGAAGTAAAAGCCATGAAACTTGATGAAAGAGAAAGTAAATCATTATTTCTTCAATTAAGTATCTATGGGATTTTGCGAACGATGTTCTTAAAAAGATTAGAGTCATCTGTTAGTGCGATTAGAAGTTCTCTAGACATTTACAAAAGAAAATTGGATGTTTTTGAAAAAGGTTTGGATATTGGTAAAATCGTTAGTCTAAAAAATCTCAGTAATATTGAAGAAATGTTGGGTATTGGTGATGAAGATTTTAATCCTGAAGATATTAAAATTGATGAAGAAATGGAATTGGATGATATTGATGATAAAAAATATAATATAGAAGCACTGAGAGAAGATATACGAAGAGAAAGAATATTGATAGATATTCTTGATAGACAACTTTCTATTTTAGGTAAAGATGATTCTAAAATTAGATCTTTTGCGGAATTATTAAAAAATCTTCAAAAAGAACAGCCAGCAGGAAAAAAGGTTTTAATTTTTTCATTTTATGCTGATACAGTAGAATATTTAAAAGAAGCATTGCCTGAATACGCAAAATTTATTACAAATGAAAATTCCGCATTCATTTCATCTAAAAATAGAGTTGATAGCGAAAACTCGGCAAATAGATTTGCACCAAAAGCAAAAAATTATAAAATCAAAGACGATGAAACTGAATTAGATTATTTATTTTCAACCGACATCCTATCGGAAGGTCAAAATCTTCAAGATTGTGGAATTCTTGTTAACTATGATTTGCATTGGAACCCTGTTCGAATGATTCAAAGAAATGGTCGTGTAAATCGTTTAGGTAGTACATATGACAAAGTTTATATTTACAATATTTCACCAGAAGCAAAACTTGAAGAGTATCTACAACTGGTTGAAAGATTAGAAGGCAAAATTAATTTGATTAAAAATACTATCGGTACCGATTCCCCCGTACTAGACGAGCTAGCAAATCCGATTGAATATACTGATAATCTAAAAGATATTTATAGTGAAGATATTCAAAAACGTATTGAAGCAATGGAAAAATTAGAAAGAGAAGCTGATTTCTTGTTGGCAGAAGATATTTTTGTAGCAGATCTAAAAAACTTTCATCTTAATGATAAATTATCCGAAGAGTACAGAGATAAAATATACAATATTTCACTTGGTAAATGGGCTATTATGCCAAATACTGTTCATCGCGGTGAGCAAAGACCAGATGTTTTATCCTTTAATAATTTACGTGATGAAAATTATGAAGTAATTGGTCATAGTTTTGTCTCTATGTTAAGGGACGGATCTAATTTTCAGGCTGTAACCAATTTGCAGGCTCTAGAGTGGTTGAGAACAACTGATGATAATAATGAAAGAGTTTCTGACAACATTAGCGTGGACAAACAAATGATAGATGAAAAGGTAAGACAAAGCATTGCCACTTATTCAGAGGATGATGAAATAGGTGCTCCACTTCCTCAACAAACAGAATTACTAAGAATTTTATTTGAAAGTCAAACATTGGAAGAGGATATTGAACAAGTCAGACTGGCTTTTCAAACAAAAAATATTATAGATCAACAGATAATAAGAAGACTAGTCAGAAAGATTGTGAAACAAAAAAGAGCAAACGAAGGTTTCCTAGATGAATTAAAAGAATTGATCAGTTTATCTTATAAGACTTTGGATGGAAAAGATAGACCTGTTCAATCTACCAGCTCAAAACAAGTTTTGTATTATGTCAAAGACAATGAATAAACTACCAGAAAAAATTCAGGAATTAAACGAATCAATAAAAATTCTGTCACAGGAAAAGAGTTTTTCAAATACTCAAAATGTAATTAATAATTTGGTATCATTATTTGGTATTGAATCCAAAAATGAATGGAAATTATTTACAGATTCTCAAGGTAAAATCAGATCAAACGCTGGCTGGTTTATGGAAGCGGAAGGTTTTGCTGACCGTAGAGCTTCATACAAAATATCAAATGATAATTTGGAAAAAATAGATTTAAAAGTATATTGGGTTAAGAAACCTAAAAAATCAATTATCAGTTGGCTTGTGGCTCTTACTCCGAATTTTGAGGACGAGCCTTTTTATGGAAATCTAAATGTAGGGATTGATTTTGTTATTCCAGAAAGATCTGACAAAGTAATAGTAGTATTAAGTAAAAATTATGTTATTCGTACTTTGGAACTTTCAGGAGAATTAACTATTACGCAACAAGAAATATTTTCAAAATGGCTACAAGAATTTGATTTTACAAACAAAGCTCAAGTCCATGAAATTTTATGGCAAAGCTTTGACATTGAACCTCTCAACAAACGATTCTACAAGGAAGTAAGCTCATTCTTTGTAGAATTAAAACAACATTTAATTAAGGAAAAAGTTTTTGACGATAAGCACGCTTCTTACTTCGTCAATCGTTTAATTGGTAGATTAGTATTTTGTTGGTTTTTAGATAAAAAAGGTATTATTAATGATAAAATTGATTATTTTAACACTAGCGGAAAAAATTCAACAGAATATTACAGAGAAAAATTGGAAACTTTATTTTTTAAAGTTTTTAATACTCCGATTGAGGATAGAGAGAAAAGTATTGATAATATTACTCCATTTTTGAACGGTGGTTTATTTGAAGAAAAACTTGGAGATAAGCATGGTGATCCAAAGCTTACATTTCCTGCTGATTATTTTGACCGACTCGTTGATTTTCTTCATCATTACAATTTTACAACTGATGAAAGTACTAGTACATTTCAACAAGTGGCGATTGACCCAGAGATGTTAGGGCGTATTTTTGAAAATTTGTTAGCTGAACAAACAGAAGAAACCGGAGAACAGGCAAGAAAAGCCAAAGGTGCTTTTTATACTCCTCGCGAAATAGTTGATTATATGTCTCGCGAGAGTCTCAGGCAATATTTGAAAAATACTCTTGGTGATGAAGGTAAGTCATTTGAATTAATAGATAATTTGTTGGATAGTAAAGAGCATGATTGGAGAGATCAGCAAAGAAATTATCGTGATAAATTAAAACCATATAAATATGACATACTAAAAGCCCTTGATGAAATAAAAATACTTGATCCTGCTTGCGGATCCGGAGCTTTTCCTATGGGTATGCTGTCTCTGCTTTTGCAGACTTATGAAAGATTGGATGCCACATTTGATTCTTATAAAAAGAAACTAGAGATTATCAAAAATAATTTGCATGGGGTGGATATAGAGCCAATGGCAGTGGAAATTTCACGACTTAGAGCATGGTTGTCAATTGTTGTCGATGAAGAAGTTGATAGTAACAAAATTAAACCATTGCCAAACCTTGATTTTAAATTTGTTTGTGCAAATAGTCTAATTCCTTTGGATGATACTAAACAAAAACAGATGTTTGATGAAGCGGATGATTTGGAAAAACAAATGCAGGATATTAGGGATAAATATTTTAACGCTCGCAGTCCGCAGGTTAAGACAGCCCTAAAAGAAAAGTTTAACAAGCTTTTATTAACAAAAAATCAAGGTAATTTACTTGGTAAATCCAAAAAACTTGAACAGTTGCAGTCGTATCATCCATTTGATAATGAACAGGTGGCAGAATTTTTTGATCCAAAATTTATGTTTGGTATAAGTGGTTTTGATGTCGTAATTGGCAATCCTCCATACGTAAGTGTTAAAAAAATCACATCTAAAAACAAAAAAAGTTTTTCTATTTTATTTGATACAGGTAAAGGTAGATTTAATTTATTTACACTATTTTTAGAAAAAGGTCAAAAATTATTAAAGACTGATGGAATTCTAACTTTCATTCTACCAGAATCTTTATATACAAATTCTGAATATAGACATATTAGAAAATATTTATTAGAAAAAACACAAATTTGCACTATCTCCAACTTTTCTTCCCGTGTTTTTGAAGCGGCCGTTGACACTTCGGTGATTGTTTTAAAGAATAAATCTAAAAAAGATTCCTCTATCCAAATTTTATTAGATTTAAATAAAAAAATTACAGAAATTAAACAGTCAGATATCAATGACATCATTTTAACTAAAAATTCAGCCAATATAAATTGTATAATAAATAAAATTAATTCTAGTTCGACAACCTTATCAGATATAATTGAGGTTCAGCAAGGTATTATATACTCTGGTCAAAAAAAGGAAGATGTTTTTGCTAATGAAAAAGTTGATGAAAATTACAAAAGGGTCTTAGATGGACGAGATATAAAAAAATATCTAATTGAATATGATAAAAAGAAAGAAAATAGGTATATTAAATATACAAAAAAATTACATAGACCTAGGGAAGAACGGCTGTTTTTGGCAAAAGAGAAAATAATTTTTCCACGTAGAAGTAATTCTTTCGTTTGTACTATTGATAATGATCAGTTTTATTTATTAAATACTGCTTATATTTGTTTGCAGAAAAATCAAAAATTTTCATTAAAATATTTATTAGCGGTACTTAATTCTAAAGTTATTAATTTCTTATATACAAAAACTTACGTTGGGTGGCAAATCACAATGCCCGCCATAAATAATTTACCAATTCCTAGTATTTCATTAGAAGAACAAAGACCGATTATAAATTTAGTTGACACATTACTAAAAACAAGAAAAGAAAATTCAGATGCTGACACTTCTAAATTAGAAGAAGAAATTGATCAGTTAGTTTATAAGCTTTATGATTTAACTGATGAGGAGATAAAAGTTATTGAGGAAAGTAGTTGATATGTCACAAGGAAATACTATTCTTCTAAATTTAAATCGCTTCGGTCCTATTTTTTCTGAAGATGATAAAAATTGGTTATTAACAAAACCAAAAAAGAAAGATTTGAAACAACGTCAGGATCATTCTATTTCAATGCTGGAAGATTTTTTGGGTAAAGATTTTTCTAAAATAAAAAAAGATGAAATAAGACGATATTGTGAAATTACAGATGACGAAACTCATTTAGGTATTACTCCTAGTCAAAATTATGAAGATATTACCAATAGAATCATTCAACCTTTACTTTTAGCAAAAAAATATTTTACTCTAGGTGAATATCTTTCATGTATTACACTTGCAGGACTTTCTGCTGAAATGATGTCTTATGTTGTTTGGGAAATGAATAAATTTTCAATGGGTGGAAATATACTTGATAAAAATGAACAAAAAATTCTTTTTGGTAAAGTAGATCAAGAAAGAAGAATAAAAATATTGAACTTAGTTAAAATTATTGATGAAGACAACGCGAGAATGTTAGAAGAAATTAGAAATATTAGAAATAAATATATTCATTCTTTCGATATTGGAAATAAGCAAGATAAAGGTAATGCAAAAAAAGTAATCAGATTCGCCTTAATTTTATTTAAAAATATTTCTGGAATTAATTTAACACTTGAAAATGGTAAGCAAAAATTACAGGTTAATCAAAAATTTTTAGATTTTATAAAGTCTAAAATTAAAAAATAGAATTATTTAACAAATAATTCCTTATTCTTCAATACTACTTTTCCTCTCATACACTCCAATAACTCTCTTTTTTCCTCTTTACTTCCTTCCAAAAGAATATACTTGGCATAGTTTCTCGCATCTAGGTTAACATTTTTGAGCTGTTCAGCGGTTTGTCCTAGCATAGAACTAAACTTCCTAAATCTATCCATTTCAGCTTTCACTTTTTCGCCAATTTTTAATTGGTCCACTTCGATCTTATCAATCAGGTTAACCATTTGCTTGATCAAATCTTCTTCACGAATTGCTTTTTCTTTACAGTTTCTGTCCTTACCTCTGGTGCAGTGATAATAGACATACCTATGAACTGTACCGTTTTTTTGATGTTTAAATTTTTCTTCAGCTGATATTCCAGAACCACATTTTCCACAATAAAATAATCTAGTAAAAGCATAATCTATTGTTCCAGGATGCCTTCTTGGTGCTACTGTTAAGTTTTCTCTTGTTTTCATAAAAAGCTCTTTTGATATTATAGGTTCATGTGATCCTTTATATATTTTTCCACTACCAACAGGATATTCAAAATCTCCATAATAGAATCGTTCAGCTAATATTCTATAAACCATACTTAAAGTAAAGTTTTTACCTTTTTTAGTTTTTACATTATTTTTTCTTAGCCATATATCTAAATCTCTACCACTATAATTTTCATAAGCCACTAGCTCAAACATCTTTTTTATATGAGGAGCTCTTTCAGTATCTATAAAAACTTTCTTTTGACCTTTGTTAGCATATTTATCATGCCAATATCCAAGAGGAGGTAAGCCAGGTCGCCAGCCTTGTTCACATTTTGCTCTAAGTCCACGTTTTACATTTTCGCCTTTATGGTCATTTTCTAATTTAGCTTGACTACCTAAGATCATGAGAAGAAATTTTTCATTTGGATTATTGGTAAATTTTTGACTGTGTGTTCGTATTTCTAACAAATGACCTTGATCTATTAAATCTACTGTTGAACCTAAGTCTCCTGCATTTCTACTTAATCTATCAGGTGCCCAACATAAAATACCATTAAACATTCCTTTCTTTATATCCATGAGTAGTTGATTGAATACTGGTCTTTGCCCTGAATCTTTAGCCGAATGGCTTTCTTTTCTTATCTCTACTATATTCATGCCTTCCTTATTAGCCATATCAAGCATTTCTTTGATTTGAGAATCTATTGATAATGCTTGAAGTTCATCTTGCTCTGTACTTTTTCTAGCATATAGGCAATAACGGACTTTTTCTTGAAGATTGTCTTGTTCTTGTTCCATGATATTAAATTAAAAATTATTATCTTATTACTTACATTAATGACGCGTCCCGTTCCTGTCGTCCAGTAGGGAAGTAGGTAAACTGTTGGTAACTAGACTTCGCAAAAATCAATATCTAAGCTATTATTAAATTGGACATTTTAGCTTTTTTAAGTTAAAATGTAATTACAATTAACACTGGATAATACCAGATACCTAAACTCATAAATTTTTATGAGCATGGTATGAAACCTCGTTGAAAATACTGATCCCCAAGATCAGCGACTTTTCAACGAGTTATATTTGGAAACAAATATAGGACCGCAAGGTCCGGCTGGTCTGGGGTTTTGTGTTTAAAAACAAAAAACCAGCTGATTATAATTGGTTTTTTATTTTTATATATAATATGTTTATTTTTTCTTTTTTTCTATTTATATTTTCAGTATTTTTTTTGGTAGCAGGTTTAATAAAGCCAAATATTTTTTATGATACCTTAAAAAGGGTTCCTAAAAGAAAAAACATACTCCTTTTATTCTCTTTTCTAATTATTGCAACTTTTATAATAATGGGAATAACCGCACCACCTGTTGAAAATAGTAATCAAGGTGAAGTATTTGTTGCTAATAATTTGAAAGAAAAAAACAGAGAAGAATTAGTAAATGAAATAGCAGAAAATGAAACTTCAGAAAATATTGTTCAGAATGATGATGAAAATATAATTGAATTAAAGACAGAAGAAGGTATTACAGAAAAAAATAATACAGAAGAATATGTTGAAAATACAAAAGAAGAAGAAACAAATGATTCAAAATATATTTATTATCAAGTTGAAAAAGTAACTGATGGTGATACCATTAAAATTTTAAAAGACGGTGATATTATCACTTTGCGTCTTATAGGATTAGATACTCCTGAAACAGTTGACCCTAGAAAACCTGTTCAGTGTTTTGGAGTTGAAGCATCTAATAAAGCTAAAGAACTTTTATCAGGGACAAAAGTTCGTATAGAAACTGATCCTACTCAAGGTGAATTTGATATTTATGGAAGATTATTAGCATATGTTTATCGTGAAGACGGTTTATTTTATAATAAATATATGATTGAACAAGGTTTTGCTCATGAATATACATATAATTTACCTTATAAATATCAAGCAGAATTTAAAACAGCAGAAAAAGAAGCAAGAGATAATCTAAGAGGTCTTTGGTCATCTGATACATGTGATGGTGACACAACTCAAGCATCTAATGTTGAATCAAATAATAATGAAACAGAAAATGAATCAATTTTAGAAACACAAAGTGATAATAAATATTATACTTCTTCACATTGGAGAACTAAATATTATTACCCAGCTTCTTGTGAAAGTTGGCAAGAATTAAGTCCTAGTAATTTAAAAGTTTTCAACTCATTAGAAGAACTTTTAATAGCTTATCCAACTAGGACTTTAAACCCGAATTGTGATTAAAACAAAAGAAAATCAGAAGCTAAATAACCTCTATTATCATCCTGTATTACTTTATTTAAAGCAATAGTAAATGCATCAACTAAATCATCATATTTTTCAACGCCAAAATGAACTAATTGGTCAATTAGTAATTCGCATCCTTTTCTAGGAAATATAACTGCACCATTTTGTATAAGATGACTTACTGTGGTAAGTCTTGTTCTTTTATCAGTACCAGAAACAGAAACTCCTTCTGCTGGGACTCTAAACCTATCAAGTTCTTGTACTACTGATTTTTGATAACCAACATCTTCGATATATATATTTGATAAGAGATGTCCATTGGTTGATAAGGTTGCATAGAGTTTTTTTATTGTTTCTAGTGTTTCATGATGAGTCATTCTTTTGTTAATTGGATTTGGTAATATGTATATTTTTAAATTTTCATTACGTCCATGAACTTGCATACAAACCATTGCTGTATAATCAGCTGAATTTTTTTGTGATATTGCAAGATCAACACCTATTACCGTTTGTCTATAATGAATATTTTTTTTAGTAGGTAACTCGTCATAATACTTTATCCATTCTCTGTGAATAACCTGATTTTCTTCAGGTACAATTTTTAACATATATTCCCTTAGCCAAGATATTTTATTAGATAGTTTATTTTTTTCTTTTTTAATCTCATCCATGTTTTTAAATTTATCTGGCCACATTATGTTTTCATTATTATCAACAATTGGTATAAATTTATATATTCCATCTATTTTTTTTTCTTTTATTTTATTTATAATATTTATTAATAAGCAGTCTTCGTGTAAAAGATTTCCTATAAAGATAATTCTTGTATTTTTATCTCCAGCAGGTATAACTTCACCAGTAATCCATTTTTTTACTTTATCTCTCCCTTCTTTTGTTTTTACAGAATCAAGATCTTCCACATCATCACAAATAATTAGATCAGGCCTATACTGCATATGTCTCATTCCACGTATTGTTTGTTCCATTGATACAGATATTATTTTTGCGTTATACCAAGGTAAAAGTAAAGCATAAGAACCCCATTCATCAGATTGATCTTCAAAAGGGCCAAGATCATTACGTAGTAATTCGTTAGACTCTAATTCTTTTTTTATATTATTTAGTAACTGTTTTGCTTGTCTTTGTGTTCTGGCTAAAATAACTACAAACTTTTTTCTTTGTTTTCCAGTTATTGCCCATAGTGGATATGATAAAGTAAAAATAGTAGATTTGCCAGAACCTCTAAAAGCCACCATTGCTACTTGATTAATATTTTCATTTTCACTTATATCAAACATTTCATGATGAAATTTAGCAGCCTTATAAGTTATATAATGATTAAAATAAGTAGCAAAAAACCATTTATGACTTGTTCTGGATATAGCCACTCTTGTTATTCTATCATTGATTATTTCATTGTATATTGCCATATTATTATTTTTTATTAGGAGTAAGACCATATAATTGAAGTGCTTTTTCAACATTTATTTTTTGTTCTTCTGATAATTCATCAGTAGCTAATTTTACTTTTCCTTTTAGTTCTACTTTTGTTGCATAATCTTTATGATGACTTTTAAGCCAAAACATTACTGCTCTTATTTTTCCATCTTTAATTAAAGTTATAAGCTGTGATTCGGCTAGATCACTAACTACTTCTTTACTTTCTTCTCTAGCTTTTTCTATATCTAAAGAAAATTTTTTATCTTCAAATTTCCATCTGTAAAAAGTAGATCTAGCTATACCAATTTTACGACATGCTAGTTCAATAATTGGGTTTTCTTGAACTAATTTAATTAATTCTTTTTTCTTTTTTTGATTCATATTTTTAATTTTTAATTAATTTAGCTTTTTTGCCAGAAAATTTTTCCCATCTATTTCTAATCACTTCAGCATAGATAGGGGACTTTTCCATTAAATAACAACGTCTTTTCATTTTATATGAAGCTATCAGTGTACTACCACTTCCACCAAATGGTTCGATAATTAGATCATTTCTTTTGGTTAATACTTTTATGTAGGGAATTAATATTTCTAATGGTTTTGTACCAAATATTATTCCTTGTCCTGAACTTTTTTCATCACTAGCCTTGTATTCGATAAAATCAGTTGGTGTGTATTTTTTACCTTTTTTATAGCCTTCCCAATGTGGTTTTCCTGAAATAGCAAAAAGAGCAGTTCTATATTCTTCTTCAAGTAATTCTTCTTCATTCGTCGTATTTAATTCACAAGAGTGTTTTTTAGAAACTCCAACCATTGCAATATCATGTTTACTAAAAAATTTATATTTAGCTGCAAATCCTTGTGTTCTATTAGGTAAATGCCAAACAATCATATTTTTTATTTTCCAGTATTTTTCCATTTCATTCCAAATGATTCGTAAATTCTTCCAATTTTCATAACATATAATACTAAAACTTTCTTTTTGTATTTTAGATATATTGGATATCCATTTCTCTGTAAAATCATCAGGTAAAATATCTGTTTCTAAATATTTACGATCTCTTTTGTAACCAAAACCTTCAGTGGGTTTACCATTTTTCTTTTTACCTTTTAGATAATCAAGTATATATGGTGGATCTGTTAAACACATATCAGCTTTTTCATCACTCATAAGTTTTTCTATATCTTTTCTGATCGTTGAATCTCCAATCATTATTCGACATTTATCAAGTTGCCAGATTTGTCCTTTTTTCATTTCTATATTTTTTATATTTAATTTCTCTAATTCTTTTTGTAGATCAAATTTTTCAGGCTCTGATTCAATATCAAATATTTCATCTAATTCTTCACTATTAAAACCTATGTCAGACAAAATACCTTCATCAAACTCTTTTAAGAGATTATAGTCCCATGTTCCTATGTTTTTATTTAATCGAATAACTAGCTCCTTTTCTTTTTTAGTATCAGTTATATTTATATATACAATTGGTATAATTTTAATACCCATTTCTTTTAATATAAGTAATCTAAAATTACCACCAAGAACTATGTTTTTTCTGTCAGGTGCAGAATTTACAATTAAAGGGTCGACAACTCCAAAGCGTTTAATACTTTCTTTAAGTTGTTTTGTCGCATCTTCAGACCAAAGACGAGGGTTTTGTTCGTATGATTTTAATTCCTCGACAGTAATATACTCAATTTTGAGTTGTTTATCTTTTTTCATATTAGATAAATTAATTTTTAAAAAAGAATATAAATGATTACATTCTTATAAATTAAGTATAGATATAAAAAAAATAGTTTCCGAATTTACAAATTTTAGAAGTCTTTTTTTAGGCTAGTTTTAGGTAAATTTACTTGTGTATAAAATTTGACCCCCCGACATCAGTAAAATTCAAATTCATAATTGACGCAAGTATTTAAAAGAGTTATATTAAATATATATAAAATATTAATATTATAATTTTGTAAAATTTTATGGGAGAAGATATTGTTTTAACAAAGCTTTTTGAAATGAAAGATGATGTAGATAAAAAAATTATGTCTAATACTTTTAATATAGTTATGTGTTTAAATTTAGATATTTTTTCGTTTAAAACAAAAAAAGATAGCGAAGAATATTTTAATCATATCAAGAGTGTTGCACACAGTCTATTAAAAGCTAATAATCATTTACGAAAATATAATTTGCAAGAAAAAGAAATATTAGAAGATTTTAAAAAAGAATGTTTGTCTAGTTCTAACACAATAGACATGTCTTTAAATCCAATTGATTTAATAAGTGAAATTGATGGTATGTTAAATCAGATAAAAGCTGCTTTAGACTCATTAGCAAAAAGCCTCAATCCATTATTAGGGTTTAGTTTAAATGGGTGGCACAAAAAAAATAAAAAAAGTGGAAAAGTTGTGTTAGATAGCATAGATAATAATTTATCTTTAGATTTGAATAATAAAGCACAAAATTTAAAAAAATATATAGAGAATAATATATCTTGGATTTCTTATATAGTCTTTTTAAGAGATAGTATACATCGTGGTCGTTTAGAAAATGTAAGTAATATAATTTATAAACAGAAAAATCAAGAAGTAATTTCACAACGGATATATCACAATGGTGAAGAATTTGAAAATGTAAATGATTTTTTAATTAGATTATTAAATGAAATAATTATTTTTTTGAAAAATATTATATTACTTTCTTTGTCAATAAAAATTTCATCAGGTATGTGTATTGTAGAAAATAAGGATAATAATTGGCCACAATACTCTTTGTCTATTTTAATGTAATATGATAAAAAAATGTATTTTTTGTGGAAAATCTAGAGAAGATGATGAAGATATTAAATTTTCAAATGAACATGTTTTTCCACAATGGTTACAAAAAGAATTAAATATTGAAAAGGAATTAATATCCCCGACAAGATTTTGTCTTAAAAAAAAGAAAATAAAATCAAAAAAAAGAGAACATTATTTGAAAGATCTAAAATGTAAAGCTGTGTGTGAAAAGTGTAATAATGGTTGGATGAGTCTTTTAGAAACAGAAGTTAAACCTTTATTAAAGATATTAATAAAAAATAAGAAAGACATCAGTTCTCTCACCCTAAAAGAACGAGAAGTTATTGCTCGTTGGTTTATAAAGACAGCATCAATGTTAAACTATTCAAGTGATATAGATAACTTTTTAGAAATAAATAAAAAAGATCTTTTATTTTTAAAAAATAAAATACCTAATAATAATTATTTTGTATTAGGAACACAACATAACCCAACTAAAAAATTTTATTGGATCCAAGGTCAGACAGCTTTAATTTGGGATGAAAAAGATTTTAATATAGAAGATTATAATAAAAATTATAAAATTGTTATGCAGTTTGGTTCTTTGATATTACTCTTTGCTTATTTAGATAAAGAAAACAGTAACTATTTTCCTGTTCTTGTTGGGGGTGTTCATAATCTTTTTTGGCCACAAAGTTCAAAAAAGTGTTGCTTCAAAGAAGATAAAGATAGTTTTCCTTTTAATAATAGCGAATTGGCAAATATATCTTTTTGGTGTATGTTTGATTTTTGTAAACCACATAAATAATATGTACAAATTAAATAATAATTATCACAAAAAAAATAAATATAAAAACGGATTTTCACCAAAATTTAATCGATTAATTGGTAGTATTACTTATTTTATTATTTTTTTATTAATTTTTATTATTTCATATAAGTTATGGGGTTGGAAAATGTTTGATGAAATTTATTTCTGTCTAATGCACATAATAGCATTTGTAGGAGTTAAATTTTTATTAAGAAATGTATTGCATTTTTGGAAATATTAATAAAAAAGATATAAATAATACAAATTAAATTTTAATAATATAAAATGAAAATTGGTAGAAACGATCCTTGCCAATGTGGTAGTGGTAAAAAATATAAAAAATGTTGTATGGATAAAAAACAAAAAATTTTTATTTCTCAAAATAAGTCTGTTGTAAAAAAACCAAAACATGAAAGTTACATAGTAGGGCAAGAATATATAGATGATGAGGATAAAATAGAAGTTTTGATAAAATATACTATAATACTGCCTTCTATAGTTGATAATTTTAATATTGACGATTATCCGCTTCATGTTGTTCAAAATGGTAATAAAATATATGTTAATTTTAATAAGATAATTTCGAAAAAATTATTAGAAGATATTAAAAAACATTTTTGTGATTTTAAAAATAATAATTATATTTCTAAAGAATTAACTAAAAAAAACCCATCTCAATTTATAGTTGGATATATAAGTGAAACATTACCCAGAATAAATAAGGAAATATTAAACAGAAAGTATAATGAAGGTCATATAATAGTAAAAACTATTTCGCAATTTGATATTAGTGAAGTGTTTGTTGTGGATGATTTGGGAGGAATTTACGCAGTATTATGGCCATTATCAGTACCTGGATTTCCTCCTTCAAATGACGATGGTAATTATAACGTTACTTATATTAAAGATCTTATAGATGCAATGACAGAATATTTTTATTATAATCCTGATGAATGTATAAGAAAAATTATTACATCATTAGAGAATTATTTTATATATTATAATTTAAAAAGCAATAATAAACTTTCTAAGTTTAATATTTTTAAAAAAAATATAAAGTTTAGAAGGTTAGTAGATAAATATATTAGAGAAGAATATTATTCTTATAAAGAAGAAAATTTAAAAATATTAAGAAATAATATTTTATATTTTTATCATATTAGAAATTTGATAGTTCATGATAAATTAAGATTAAATTTAGAAAATTTAATGTTTTGTAAAAAGGCTATTGGTACGTTATTTTATATTTACCAATCATCTTTTATATCTAATGATGGTAAATTTAATTATATTTTTTCTTTTGATATGCAGTTCAAATTAATAGTGGATAGAATGTTGGGTGTTAATCTTGATAGATTAAAAAAAATTAAAGATAGTAAGCGTAAACATTCCATTATAGATAATAAAGATGGTTTAGATAAAATAATATTTAATAATTTAAAAATAACAAAAAAAGATAAAAGAAGGGCTTTAAAAATATGAGAAAAAAATTAACACGTAAAGAACAAAAAAATATTGGTAGATTATCATGGTTGATTATGTTTTCAATTGGTGATTTGTTAATTTGATTTTTTGTCGATAATTATTATATTGCTGCCATCCTTACTCCTATTTGGGGTCCTTTTGTTTATTTTATTAATCCATATATATTAAAGGATTTAGGTCTTTGGAGAAAAAAATAGATGATACACACAATACAAACTCTTTATAAGTTTTTACTAATTAAAAGGTTCTATAATTGATAATACTTTCGGGACATAGTAAAATATATTCATTAATGTCCCACGTGTCCTGTCCCACGCTAAAAATCCCTTATTTTAGCCCCGACCCGACTCTGTCGTGGGACAGTCAATTTGACCCTTGAAAAAGCCCTAAGGTATACAGTTTTACAAAGGTCTGAACCCGAGTTGGGAGCAAAACTAAAATCAGCTGTAAGGCTGATTTTATGTTGAGCGAAGAAAAAAGCAAACAAAAAGACAATCTGTAAAAAGTTTGTTTTTATTTTTTGACGAGGGTTAAAAAAAAGAGTAAAATAAAGATATAGTTTTTATAAAAAATATGGTTAAAAAACAAGGAAATCAAAATTTACGTAAAGCAAATAAAGCAAAAAAAGATGAGTTTTATACTCAGCTTTCGGATATAGAAAAAGAATTAGGTCATTATAAAGAGCATTTCAAAGGAAAAACTGTTTTTTGTAATTGTGATGATCCGCGAGTTAGTAATTTTTTTCATTATTTTTCTTATAATTTTGAAAATTTGGGTTTGAAAAAATTAATTACTACTTGTTATAAAAATCAAGATGTAAATCTTTTTAGTCAAAATAATTCTGAAAAAGCAATTTATTTGGAATATACAGGTGATAAAAACGGAGACAAAGTTCCAAATCTTAAAGAGATAGGCATTAAACATTTGAAAAATGATGGTGATTTTAGAAGTGAAGAATGTATTAATCTGCTTAAGCAAGCCGATATTGTTGTCACAAACCCACCTTTTTCACTTTTTAGGGAATACGTGGCTCAACTGATGGAATATGATAAAAAGTTTATAATTATCGGAAATCAAAATGCAATTACTTATAAAGAAATTTTTAAATTTATAAAAGAAAATAAACTTTGGTTGGGTCATAGTCTTGATGGAAGAAATATTTGGTTTAGAGTTCCTAATACTTATGAAAAATATCATAAAATTGAAGATGGTGTAAAATATGCTTTTGTGGCAAGTACAATTTGGTTTACAAATTTAGATCATAAAAAAAGACATGAAGATTTAATTCTTTATAAAACTTATAAAGGAAATGAAAAAGATTATCCGAAATATGATAATTATGATGCTATAAATGTAGATAAAACAGCAGATATTCCGGTAGATTATAAAGGAGCGATGGGAGTTCCAATTACTTTTTTACATAAATATAACCCGGAGCAGTTTGAAATAATAGGTTTAGGTATATCTAATTCAGGAATAGAAATTGGGGTCAGACCATACAAAGAAGATCATCGAAAATATAGAAAAGAAGTTCAAAAGAGGGCTGCTGTAAACGGGGATTTATATATGGTTGAAAATGGTGTTGTAAATGTTCCTTATGCCAGGATATTGATTAAAAATAAAAAGATTAAATAAATTTATTAAATAATTTTTTAATTATTAATTATGATTACTTATCAAGATTTTTCTTTAATTAGAAAAGAAACAGAATTTTTTAAAAGAGAAAATAAACTAGATTCATTACCATATGCTTTTATGGTTATGATATTAGAAAAATTTTTTCCAGAAATTAATAATCCTTTAGAACAAATCACTGATGGTCAAAATGATTTAAGTATAGATGCTTATTTTATTGATGAAAATAAGAAAACTATTAACTTATTTCAATTCAAACACACTGATATTTTCGAAACAGCGAATCGTAAAGATGGAATTAAAGAAAAAGAAATTAGTGATTTTATTTTAAAATTGGAAGCTATTTGGAATAAAGATAAAAATTATTATAACAAAGCAAATTATAAAATGAAAGAAGCTATTAATGAAATTTGGAATGCTTTTGAAAATGGATATAGTAAAACTAATATATATTTTATTTCGAATTTTAGTAATACTATAAATGATAATAATAAAAAAGACGCGGTTAAAATATTAGAAGAAAAATTTAGAGCAAAATTTATATCTATTTCTTTACCTGAAATAATTGATTCTATTGTTAAAAAAAATATAGCACAAGTAGATATTAAGATGCAATTGAAAGGTAAAAATTATTTTGAAGAATCAACTGGTAATATAAGGGCTTTAATAGCAGAAGTTAATGCATTGAATTTTCTTAAGTCAATTTTAAATGAAAAGGAAGAATTAAATGAAAATGTTTTTAATGAAAATGTAAGAGTGTATTTACGTGCTAATACTAAAATTAACAAACAAATTTATGATTCAATTAAAAGTGAAAGTAATTACAAGTTTTTTTATTACAATAATGGTATAACAGCTATTTGTGATAGTTTTACACATAATAATTCTGATAGTCCATTGATTGAATTAGAAAATTTTCAAATAGTAAATGGTGGACAAACTACACATTCTTTATATAATGCATTCAAAAATAATTTAAAAGATAAAATAAATGACATATATTTATTATTAAGGATTTATGAAGTGAAAAAAGATAGAAATATTGGACAAGAAATTGCTAGATTTACTAATACTCAAAATCCTGTTAAAAATAGGGATATAATGTCTAATGATTTAATTCAAATTAAAATTCAAAAAGAATTAGAGAGAATGGGTTTTTTTTATGAAAGAAAAAAATATGAATTTAGAGACAAAGAGGTTAATGCAGATAAAAAGATTGATGCTGAGAGGATAGGTCAGGCTATGCTGTCTTTTTATGTTGATAAACCGGGTTCAGCAAAAAATAAGAAACAAGAAATCTTTGGTGATTTTTATAATGATATTTTTGATGAACAAAGAATGAATGGAAATTATGTATTATTGCCTTATCTTTTATATAAAAAAATTGAAGAAAAAATAAAAGAATTTCGTTCAAAAATAAAAACATTATTAGCAAATAACAAAGAAGAAGAATTAGAAAAATATTTTAATGATTATGGTTTTTTAGATTATGCTCATTATTATATTTTATTTACTTTAAAAGTGATAGCAGAAAAAAATAATATTTCATTGACCATCAAAAATGGTGATATTATTTTTAATTATTATGATGAAGCTATAAATATAATTAAAAAAATTATAGAAGATGATAAAAAGCTCAATATTAAATTTTCTTTACCTTATGTATTTAAGACCGATGATCTTGTTGAAAAAATAAAAAGAGAGTTGGTTTAATAAAAAAGTTATTTAAAATAAAATTTAATTTTTATGAAAATACAACTAAAACAAATTAAAATAAAAGATGTTGTGAATGGTTATGTGAATAACGACGAAGAAGGAGTTGTTGGTTATGGTGGAAAATTAAATATCCGCCCGAAATATCAACGAGAGTTTGTTTATAAAGATGATAAAAGAAATGCTGTACTTGATACCATAAACAAAGGTTTTCCTTTGAATGTTATGTATTGGGTAAAAAATGAAGATGGAACTTTTGAAGTTTTGGATGGTCAGCAAAGAACCATTAGTTTTTGTGAATATATTGCTGGAAAATTTTCTTTAAATAATTTATATTTCCATAATCTTACAGACACAGACCAAAAACAAATTTTAGATTATGAGCTTATGATCTATTTTTGCGAAGGTAATGATAAAGAAAAATTGGATTGGTTTAAGATTATCAATATAGCTGGAGAAAAATTGACTGACCAAGAACTACGAAATGCTATTTATACTGGTCCTTGGCTTACTGATGCCAAAAGATATTTTAGTAAAACTGGTTGTGCTGCTTATGGTTTAGCCAGTGATTATTTGACTGGTTCAGCAATTCGTCAAGAGTATTTAGAAACAATTATAAATTGGATTAGTAATGGAAAAATTGAAAAATATATGGGAACTCATCAGCATGAGCCAAACGCAAATGAGTTGTGGTTATATTTTCAAAGCGTGATAAATTGGATGAAAGCTGTATTTCCTGAATACAGAAAAGAAATGAAGGGGATTGATTGGGGATTTTTATATAATGAATTTAAAAATGGAAAATTTGATTCAAAAAAATTGGAAAAAGAAATTGTGAAATTATTACAAGATGAAGATGTGACAAAAAAGTCTGGTGTTTATTCATATGTTTTGACTGGAGATGAAAAATATTTAAACATTCGTGCTTTTACTCCAAATCAAAAAAGGGAAGCTTATGAAAAACAAAAAGGAATATGTAAAAAATGTAAAGAACATTTTGAAATAGATGAAATGGAAGCAGATCATATAAAACCTTGGAGTAAAGGTGGAAAAACCATATCTGAAAATTGTCAGATGTTATGTAAAGAGTGTAATCGTAGAAAGTCGGGGATATAAGATTCAATAAATAATTTTTAATCAAAATAATTTATGAATAAAATAAAAATAGAGAATAACAGCTTTACAGCATTTTCTTGGTTTGCTGCTTGGCTATTCACAATTGGTTTTTTAAAATTAACTTTTTGGAAATCAATTTTGTCTTTGTTAGTCTGGCCTTATTTTTTAGGTCAATATATAAGCCAATTTATAAAATAAAATTTTTTTAATCAATATTTTGCGAATGTTGCTTTTTTGTGCTAAACTAGAATCAGTTAATCTGAGTTATGAAGCGAAAAATATTTTTATTGGGATTTTTATTTATAATAATTACAGGATTTTTGTCCGTTAATTTTGTTTTTGCCTCTTCATCTTTTTCTTCTTGGATACAAAGTGATTGGAGTGGGGGTTCAGCACAAACTCTTTGGTCAGATTCTACAAAATTTTTATCTTCTGAAAATGTTTCATCTACAAATAGTGGTATTTTTTTAGCCGAAAATGAAGATTGGTTTGATCTTGATTGGTTTTATCGCCAAAAAATTGAAATTGAAAATAATTCTGCTTCAGTTTTAACTGATTACCAAATTCCAATTTTTTTGAACACTTCTGAACTTATTGATGCTGGAAAAATGCAAAGTGATTGTGCAGATATTAGAGTTGTTGATTCAGAAAAAAATATTTTACCAATTTGGGTTAGTACAGCTCCAGCCATAAATTCTTGCGATGGAACAAATACAAAAATTTGGGTTAAATTATCTTCTTTACCAGAAGCTGGTGATAATATTTATATTTATTATGGAAATTCCGAAGCAAATACAGTTAGTGATGGAAATGAAGTTTTTCCGATTTTTGCTGATTTTACTTCTGGTTCTTCTTTACCATCTGGTTGGTTAAAACAAGACATTGGAACTTCTGGTTCAGCTTCTGTAGGTAGCGGAGTTTTGTCAATTTCTAACACAAACGGAGAAGATGTTTGGCAAAAAGTTTATGGAGCTACTCATGTTTATCGTAATTTAGCTATAGATGGTGGTTTTATTGCTGAAACTTTATTAAATTCTCAATATAATTCAGATCCTTGGGCAAAAACAGGTATTACAGTACAAAATTCAGTCAATTCTGGTGTAGGTAACGGACAAGTTTTTATCGTGGCTACTCCGGGAAATGGTATGGCTTTTCAATATCAATCGCAATCAGGAGAACTTTGTAGTTATGGATCGTGTGAAGATGGAATTATTGCTCCAAATTTACAAATAAATAGTGGTTCGGCTAGTTTACCAGTATTTTTAAAATTAAGTAAAAATAATTCCAATCAAATTGCTGGTTTTTTTAGTGCCAATGGAATAGATTGGACACAACGAGGATCTACTGTAGAGCCTTGGGGTGTGACTAGTACCCAATATGTTTCTTTATTTTTGACTCCACATAGCACTTCTAAAACTGGTTATGCGACTTATTCTTTTTTCTTTGTAAGAAAATATACTAATTCTGAACCAAGTGTTTCTTTGCCACAAAATGAAGAAAAACGTTATGCTTTATCTGGATCTTTGACTTCTTCTATTTTTGATTTTGAAGTTCCAGTTGAATTTGGTGATCTTATTTATTTTTATACAGATGCCACTAATACTGAAATTTTTGTAAAAGTTAGAACTTTTGATAATTTAGACATGTCAGATGCGATTGATTTTAGTTTATGTGATTCAAGAGCTTCTGACGAAGATATTTCCGAAAATAATTGTGTGTCTGATAGACAAAGATATGCTCAATATCAAGTTTCAATTTCAAGTGATGATGGGATTTTTACACCGATTTTAGATAATTTTGAAATTGAATATTTGAATGTTCCTCTTTATAATTTAAGTTATTCAGCCTTAAATGGCACTATTTCTGGTTCTTCAACACAAGCAGTGTATTTAGGTGAAGATGCTTTGGAAGTTTCAGTTATTCCTAGTACAGGTTATTATTTTACTAGTTGGTCAGATGGTGTGACAAGTACTGATAGAACTGATTTAAATGTTTCTGAAAATATTTCAGTTACAGCAAATTGTGCGACGACAACTTTTTCTGTAAATTATAATGCAGGTTCAGGTGGCACAATCTCTGGCTTAGCAGCGCAAACTGTAAATTATGGTGATGATTCTTCAACTGTAGAGGCAATCCCAAATCAAGGATATTCTTTTATAAATTGGTCAGATGGTAGTGAAATAAATCCAAGAAAAGATACAAATGTTTTTAATAATATTTCAGTAAATGCTATTTTTAGTTTGAATTCTAATAGTAGTTTTATTGCGTCTTCATTACCATCAATTTTTGTTTCACAATCTTTTTCTTCCAGCTCAAAATCAAATTTAGAAGTGCGAAATGCTTATCAGATGGCAATCTCAAATTCACCAGATTTTTCAAATGCTATTTGGGAAACTTATGATGAAAAATTTAAAAATAGCCAAGAGAAAATATATATAAAATTTAGAAGTATTGATGGTGGAGTAAGTGATGTTTATATTATTGAAAATTATAAAAATAAAAATTTTGATACAACAAATATAAATTATGAAGGTAAATTGGTTAAATATTCTAATTCACCAAAAATATATAAAATAGAAAATAATAAAAAACGTTGGATTGTAGATGAAGAAACTTTTAATTATTACAATTTTAATTTTTCAGATATATATATTGTGGATATTGATTTTGTCGAAGGACAAAATATTGAAATAGTAAAAAATAATGTTAAATTTACAAAAGATTTATCATTTGGAATGATTGATGAAGATGTTAAGAAATTACAAAAATATTTAAATGATTCTGGTTTTATTTTGGTAAATGAAGGAATTGGTTCTAAAGGAAATGAAACAGAATATTTTGGAAGTTTAACTCAAAATGCTTTGATAAAATTTCAAAAAGCTAATGGTATTAATCCAGCTTTAGGTTATTGTGGACCATTAACAAGAAATATTTTAAATAAATTTTAGTTTTTTTGAAAAAAAGTAAAAATATGGAACCAAAAATAAGTTCTGAACGCTTTAATACAATTAGAAAAATTGTTAAAGAAGTAAAAAATAGTTTACCTGTTGATATTTTATCTAAAAAATTAGATTTTGGACAAAATAAAGAAGACGCTTTTGAAAAATTTCCTGAAGGAAAAAATATAGAAAAAAATGTTGAAGAAGCTGAAATTAGACGTCTTGTATCTCATAAAATGTATGATTTAGATTCTGATCTTCCTGATTCTGAAAAAGAAAAAATTATTGAAAGACAAATCACTAAATATTTTGATTTCCAAATTGATAATAAAGATGTAAGAGGACATATCGAAGTTCCACATGGGACAAAACCTAGTAAAAAAATAATTGATTGGTGTAAACAAAATAAAGTAACTTCTTTTGAATCAAAAACAACAGACATTGCTAAAAATGTTTCTAATCATGTTATTTTCAAAAAATCCAGATTATTTACAGATATAAATAGTTTACCTTTTGAAGTGGAGTCATCTATAAAATCAGAAGATACTGTATTTACCAAAGAAGATAATTTAAATGCAGTAAAAGCACAGAGAGATCTGACAAAAAAAATATTAGAAAGTCAGGATAATTTAGATAAAAATAATAAAGCAGAAAGGCCTCATTTAGTAATATATTTTCATGGTAAATCAGAAATAGGAGATGATTTAGTAATTGGTGCTAGACAACAAAAAGACGGTAAAGGGCCATTAGATCCAAGAATTGCTATTTGGTTTTCTGAAAAATTAAAAGAATTATTAGAAAAAGAAGAAATAAAAAATAAAGATAACCAAACACCATCTATAAATACAGTTTTTAAATTCGGTGCTTATTCTGGAAGTGTTGCTTTGACGAAAATGCGTCATGGTGATGGAATTTTTGATTTTACGGGTTTTGGTGAGATGCTACAATGTTTACAATTAGAATGCAGTCTATATTTAAGAAAATTTTACACAGAAAAAATGTCAGAAATATTAGAAGAGTTATTAAAACAATTTAGTATTACTTTTCAAACTAAAGAAGATTTAGAAAAAATGAATAATAAAATACCAATTTATTTAGAAAAAAGTAAACAAGAAGAAAAAGAAATGATGAGTTTAAAAAATATTACTTATGATGATAAAATTAGTTTAAATAATGTTCAACTAAATATTGCTTTACGTGACGAATTTCAACTTAAATTTGGTGATGAAATTTTACTTAACAATAAAAAATTTTTTGTTACAAAAATGAATAAAAATTTTTCTAGAGCAGATAAAAATATAGCCCTAAATAGCAAATACCAAGATTTTATTAAAGATAAAATCGATATTAAAAAATATGAATAAAAAAAATATCTTAATTATTATAATTATTTTTATTATTATAGTAAGTTATTTATTTTATATTGAATCTAAAAAAACAAAAGAAACTAGTGAAATATTTTTAGATCAAAAAAATTGCGCTTATAAAATTGATGATAAGATGGTTTTGCTTAAAAACGGTTATTCAGAGGAAGATATCATTGATTCCAATTCAAAAATTATTACTAAATATTTTGGTAATGAAATAAAAGGTGATTTTGATGAAGATGGTTTGTCTGATTCAGCTTTTATTTTGACTCAAGATTTGGGTGGAAGCGGAATATTTTATTATGTAGCCGTTGCTTTTGGAAGTAAAACAGCTTGTTTTGGTTCTAACGCAATTTTTCTAGGTGATCGTATTGCTCCTCAGACGATTAGCTTTTTAGATGGAGAGATTGTTGTAAATTTTGCAGTTAGAAAAGATGATGAAGCTATGACTGCTTTGCCATCAGTTGGTGTTTCTAAGTATTTAAAAGTAGTGGATAAACAATTGATTGAAATTGATTAGTAATTTTTTAAAAAATGTGTTATAGTTAAATTGTTAGATTTTTTATTTTTAATTTAAAAATATGAACAAAAAAATCACATTTTTTTCTCTGTTTGTCGTTTTGTTTGCTCCTTTGACAGCTTTAGCTATGGTTAATGTTTCTAATCAGGAACAAAGTCAAACGGGTTCAGCTAAAGAAAGTCCAGAAATAAAAACACAGGTTGTCGTGGATTTATCGGAAAATTCTGTAACAAATTCTGAATCAGAAGAGACAAATATAGAAAAAACTCAAATTGATCCAACTAAACCAACAAATAATGATGGTTTAGTAAGAATGCAAGTCCAAGCAGAAAATCAAGAACAAAGACAAATTCATGAAACTGGAACAGGTTTGGAAAACCCAGAATTAAAAGAAATGAATCAAGAACAAAATCAAATGCAAATAAATAAAAATAATGTTAGCAGTACAGAAAAAAAATTCGGGCGTTCTCTTGAAAGAAGAAGTGAAGTGGCAAATGCAGTTCAAGAAATGTTACAAGTAGCTGAAAGAAATGGTGGTATCGGAGAACAAATAAGAGAAATCGCACAAAATCAAAATCAATTACAAAATAATATTGAAAATTCTTTAGAAAAAGTTCAAAATCAAAACAAATTTATCAGATTTTTGATTGGGCCAAAATATAATGAAATAGATGGAGTAAAAATAAATTTAGAAAATCATTTACAAAAAATAGAAGAATTAAAAACTCTTGCAAATGAAGTTTCTGGAGACGATAAAGTTTTGTTAGAAAATCAAATTGAAAAAATGGAACAGGTAACAACCGAAATAAAATCGGAAATTCAAAATGAAGAAAATAGTTTTAGTCTATTCGGTTGGTTAAAAAGATTATTCTAAAATTTTTTTTAAAAACAAGCCGCTATTCAGGGCTTGTTTTTTATTTGTTTTTCTTTTATAATCTAATAGCTTATTATTTATCTTTTGTATGAAAATAATTTTTTTAGACACTGAAACTACTGATTTAGCAGATAATGCTCGTCTTGTTCAATTAGCTTATAAAGTTCGTGATGATGGAAAAAATATAGAAGAATTAAATGAAATTTTTAATCCAGAGGTTTCAATTTCTTGTGAAGCGATGTCAGTTCATCATATTACAAATAAAATGGTACAAAATAAAAGTACTTTTTTAGCTAGTGGTCTAAAAGAAAAAATTCAAGAAATATTAGACAATAATGTTTTAATTGCTCATAATGCTCTTTATGATATAAAAATTTTGGAAAATGAAGGTTTAAAAGTTGATCATGATCGTTATATTGATACTTGTCGGGTAGCTCAGCATTTGATTGATTCCTCGAGTTATAAATTACAATATTTACGTTATTTTTTGAATTTAGATTTAGGTGAAAAAGAAATAAATCCTCATGATGCATTTAGTGATATTTTAGTTTTGGAAGTTTTGTTTGATAATCTAGTTCAAATTTTAAAAGAAAAATATAATTTACAAAATGATGAAGAAATAATTTCTAGGATGATTTTGTTAAGTAAAACTCCAGTTTTAGTAAAAAATTTAAATTTTGGTAAGTACAAAGGCTTGTCTTTTGAAGAAGTTTTTAATAATGATCGACCTTATTTAGAGTGGTTATTTAATAGTGAAAATTCAAAAAATAAATCAGAACAAAATGAAAATTTGATTTTTACTTTAAAAAAATATTTGAATTTAATTTAGAAAATATGAATTTAGAAAAAATTAAAGAAGTGTTGTCAGGGGAAGCTAAATATCGTTTTGCTCAAGTTGAAAAAGCAATTTTTGTAGATTTGATTGATGATTGGGAGCAAAATACTAATTTACCGAAAAGTTTAAAAGAAAAATTACAAGTTGAAATTCCTCTAAAAATTAAAACAGAAATTTTTGGTTCAAAAAAATCCAGTTCAGTTAAAGCTTTGCTGGAATTAGAAGATGGAGAAAAAATTGAAACTGTTTTGATGCGACATAGCAGCGGTAGAAATACTGTCTGTGTTTCTAGTCAAGTTGGTTGTGCGTTGGCTTGTAAATTTTGTGCTACTGGTAAAATGGGTTTTCGTCGAAATTTATCTTGGGGAGAAATAATTGAACAAGTTTTGTTTTTTGCTAGATTTTTGAAAAATAGTCAATCAGAAAATTCTCGTATTACAAATATAGTTTTTATGGGAATGGGGGAGCCATTTTTAAATTATGAAAATGTTTTTAAAGCTATTGAAATTTTGAATGATAAAAATAAATTTAATATTGGTGCTAGACATATCTCAATTTCAACTGCAGGAATTGTGGAAGGAATAAATAAATTTGCCCAAGAAAAATTACAAATTAATTTAGCTATTTCTTTGCACGCTCCAAATAATGAATTACGTTCAGAATTGATGCCTATTAATAATAAATATTCAATTGAAAAAATTATGTCAGCAGTTGAAAAATATGTTGATAAAACAAACCGTCAAGTTATGTTTGAATATTTGCTTATTGATGGAGTTAATGATCGTGAAAAAGATGCTAGAGAATTGGTTCAAATTATCAACCATCCGCTTTTTGTTGTTAATTTGATTCGTTATAATCCAGTCGAAAAATATCGTCCATCAAATCCACTAAAAATTCAAAGATTTAAAAATATCTTGTTTAAAGCCGGAATTCGTGTGACCGAAAGATATGCTTATGGCCAAGATATAAAAGCAGCTTGTGGACAACTTCGTGCTGGTCAAGAAAGAAAAAAATAATTATGCAATCACGAGAAAATTTATTGGCTGAAGCACCAATTAATAAATTATTAATAAAATTATCTGTACCAGCTATTGTTGGTATGTTTGTTATTGCTTTGTATAATATTGTAGACACAATTTTTGTTGGTCGAGGAGTAGGTATGACTGCGATTACTGCTATTTCTATTATTTTTCCACTTTACATGATAATCATGGCTTTTTCTCAAGTTTTTGGAGTTGGAGGCGCATCTTTGATTTCTAGAAAATTAGGCGAAAGAAAAAAAGAAGAAGCGGAAACAGTTTTAGGAAATGTTTTGTCTTTAGTTTTTTTGTCCAGTATAATTATCAGTATTTTACTTCTTGTTTTTATTGAACCGCTCATGAAAATTTTTGGGGCTAGTGAAGAAATACTTCCTTTATCAATAAAATATGGACAAATAATTTTTGGTGGTTTAATATTTTTTTCTTTTGGCGTGGCAGCGAGTAGTTTAGTCAGAGCAGAAGGAGAAGCAAAAATGGCAATGTTATCAATGATTTTAGGTTCAATAATAAATATTATTTTAGATTATATTTTTATTATAAAATATAATTGGTCAGTAGCTGGAGCAGCTTGGGCTAGTGTTTTATCAAATGTTTTTTCTTTTTTTTATATATTTTCTTTTTATTTTTTAGGAAAAAGTTTATTGAAAATTAAGATTAAAAATTTTAAATTACAAAAAAACATTGTTAAAGAAATTTTTGGTATTGGACTTTCTGATTTTGCTCGTCAATCTTCTTTTAGTTTGGTAGTTGTGATTATCAATAGATTACTGGGTTTTTATGGAGGCGATTTAGCAATTGCGACCTATGGAATAGTCCAGAGATTAGTATCTTTTGTTATGATGCCGATTTTTGGTTTAATCCAAGGTATGCAACCAATTGTAGGATTTAATTATGGAGCTGGTGATGTTAAAAGAGTTTTAAAAACTATTCGTCTGAGTGTTTTTTATGGAACTTGTTTGTCGGTATTTGCTTTTTTTATATTTTTATTTTTTTCTCGTTTTATGGTGGCAATTTTTACCACTGAAAAAGATTTATTAGAAATGGGGGAACATGCTTTAAAAATAATATTTTTATCTGCTCCTTTTATTGGTTTACAAGTTGTCAGTGGTGGTATGTACCAAGCGATGGGAAGAGCTGGAGTAGCTTTTTTCATTTCAATTTTCAAACAATTTTTAGTTTTAATTCCATTTTTATTTATTTTATCTTATTTGTTTAATTTAGACGGTATTTGGTATGCATTTGCTATCTCGGATGTGATTGCCTTTGTAGTTTCTTTTTATTTATATAAAAGAGAAATTAAATTAATAAAAGAAAGAAGTGAGTTAGGAAATAATATTGAAGTGAAAATTTAAAAAAACAGGCTTGAGAAAAGTCTGTTTTTTTATTTTGCTCGGCGAGTGGGGCTCGAACCCACGACCCACTGGTTACAGTTATTTCTTCTTTTTTCAAAAAAGACTGGACTATTTTATCACCCACGCCATTTACCTGGTTTATTTCCAAGAGCGTTACGGGTGCGAAGCGCTTCGGCTTCCGATAATATATCGGAAGACTACTCTCAAAATGAGATAGTCTCTGAACCTTTCTTAAACAATATTTTTCCGCCTTTACAACGGGATATAATTTAAGACTTGGCTGCAGATTACCATCCCGACTAAGTCGAGAAAAGGTTTCCTGTCAATTCACTTCGTTTTTCATCCTGATATTTCTATCAAGAGCTGCCACATTTCGACAGCCAGTTGCTCTACCGCTGAGCTACCGCCGAATAAATTTTAAATTGCTGGTTTGTATAAAAAGTTTTTAATAAACTCCTTACCACAACCACTTTTAAAGTATTTTTATCTTTTTCTTGCTTCTTGTCTGGTTTCAACTTCTTCAGTGTAAACTAATTTCCATGATCGATAACCTTTTGTTGAAAATACTCTACCTTGATTGTGGTATTTTAATCGAATTTCTAAATTCGATGTTAGCCCTACATATAAAAAATTATTTTTCTCACTTTGTATAATATATATTTTATACATATTTTATTTGGTTGCTCCCTGCCTGCATACCTAACGGTATGTAAACCGGCAGGCAGGTACCGCTGAGCTACCGCCGAATATTAAATTGTAATTTTTGTATTTTAATAAAAAACACAAAACCGAAAACAGTATAACATATAGTTTTTTGTAAGTCAAGATTTTTCTTGTGATTAATTTTTTTGGGTAGAAAACATTTACAATAATCTATTTAGATGATAGAATGGGGGAACTTAATTTATAGAAATTAAATTAAATTTATGACCGATCAAATTATTCGGCCAAAAGTTATTTTTATTGATTGGTACAAGACTTTGTCAAATTCTTTATTTTGGGATAATTCTATTTATTTTTCTTCATTTAGAGAATTTTTATTTATAAATAATCGTCCTCTTTTGGATTCATGGATGCGAGGAGAATATACTTATTTGGATATCGCAAAAATACTAAGTGAAAAATTTTCTATCTCGTTTACTGATATTTTGTCTGATTTAGAATATAGTAGCAAAAACATGAAATTTGTTTCTGAAGATATTCCTATTTTGCTTAATAAAATTAGAAATAAAGGAATAAAAGTTGTTTTAGCTTCAGATAATATGGATACTTTTAGAAAATTTACAATGCCGGCTATGAATTTAGAAAAAATGTTTGATGATTTTTTATTATCGCCAGAAATTAAAGCTTTAAAAAAAGATATAAAAGATGATTCTCTTGTTTTTTTTGCGAAATACTTTGAAAAAAATAATTTGCTTTATAATGAAGCAATTTTGATTGATGATAATGACGAACATGCCGAAATTTATTTACAAAAAGGTTTCAAAATAGAAAAAATAAATAATGTTTCAGAATTACTTGCTAGATTAAATTTTTACGCTAATTAGTAAATTTTTAATAAAAATAACTTTAAAATAGGCTAGCTATTGCTTTTTGTTGTTTTTTGTGGTATATTGTTTTTAACAAATTACATTTTAAGTAATTTAATTTATATATTATGGGAAATTTTAATCGAGATAATCGATCAAGAGGAAATAACAGATCTAGTTCTGGAAGAGGTGGTTTTGGTGGAAGCAGACCACAAAGATTTGATGCGATTTGTGATGATTGTGGTGCAAAATTTACTTTACCTTTTAGACCAAATGAAGGCAAGCCAGTTTATTGTGAAGAATGTTTTGATAAACAAAATGGTGGTGCTGGACGAAGACCTGAAAGAAGAGACAGAAGAGAAGATAGAAGAGAACGTGGTTTTGAAGACAGACAAAAATTTGAAGCAATCTGTGATAGTTGTGGAGAAAAATGTTTACTACCATTTAAACCAACTGCTGGCAAACCTGTTTATTGTGATAATTGTTTTTCAAAAAGCAAAGGCAGTTCTAATCGTGGATCTTCTAGTGTTGATTATTCAAAACAGTTTGAAAGTTTGAATGAAAAATTAGAAAAGATTTTGAACATGTTAAGTCCAGAAATAAAAACTGAAAAAGTAGAAAAAAAAGTTTCTGCCAAAAAAGTAGCAAAAAAAACTGATAAAAAAGTTGTTAAAAAAACTACTGAAAAAAAGAAAAAATAATAAAAAAATAAAACAGGCTAGAATTAGTCTGTTTTTTTGTATAAAAAAACCGCGCTTAGACACGCGGTGTAAATAAGATCATGATGATTATCAGCTAAGCTGATCTTCAATCAGCATTTTTATTTGCTCCGAAGACAATTCTTTCGGAGCTTTTTTATTATTTCCTATTTCAAATAGGAAATAAATATTTTTGCCAGAAGATTTCTTATTCCAATTTTTAATTGGAGACGGGGTTTTAAAACCCCCTATTTGGAACATTTTTTTATAAGAAAGCAAAAAATTTCCTTCCTCCATTTTTTCCTCCATTCTTTTTATTAAAAAAATTTTTTTTGTTTGGACCAAATACTCTTGGTACAAACGTACCTCCCATCCTTTTTTCCTGAGTGGGAAGTATGAACAAAAGGTCATCAAGACAGATTTTGTTTTCTATCAGGATGCCTGTCTTATAGTTTTGTCTATAGAGAGAAAAAATAGTTTCTCTATTTTTCCTTCTCTGTCTTCTTCTTTTTTTACCAGGCACACAAAAAGTGCCCATTTCAAACATTTTTTCCATTTTTTTCCTCCTAAATTTGTAAAAGCACACTGAGAACTTAGCAGAAAACAGGAAAAAAGTCAAGTAATAAAAAATGGATCTGTTTTTATTAAATCCATTTTTTAACTAACTAATCTATAGATATTATTTTGTAAATAATTTTTTTATCTTTCAAAATTATTTCTATTTTTTCACCGACTTTTTTACCAAGTAAATTTTGTCCAAGAGGAGAATTTTGCGAAATTATGTTTTTACTCGGGTCTGATTCCTGTGAGCCTAATATCTGATATTTTTTTATTTCACCATTTGTTTCTAAAGTGACTGTTTTCCCTAATTTAACTAATTCATTATCTGTATCATCTGAGATTATTTGTGATTGATTTAGTAGTGTTTCTAATTTGAGAATTTTATGATTAGCTGAACGTAATTTACTTTTAGCAATTTGATACTCAACATTTTCTGAAAAATCTCCCAGTAATGCTAATCGAGCTACTTCATCACGCAAAAAAGGAGATTCTTTTTTTAATTTAGCTAATTGTTTCTCATATTTTTGATACTGTGCTTGACTAATAAAAGGATCAAAATTTTGATTGTGTTTTTTTTCAGCTTTACGATTTATTGTTCGCATAAAGTTATTTTATTTTTTTGATAATAATTTTTCCTTTTTCTACATCAATTTTTATTCTATCATTTTTATTTACTTTTTTTTCTATAATTTCTAAAGCTAGTTCATCTAATAATTGATTTTGAATAACTCGTTTTAAAGGACGGGCTCCAAGATTTTCATCAAAACCTTTTTCAACTAACCAAGTTTTTGCTTTTTCACTAAATTCAATACTAATTTTCTTTTTAGCCAATCTGTCTTTTACTTTTTCTAATTGTAGATTAACAATTTTCTTAATTTCTTCTTTTTGTAGTGAATGAAAAACAATAATTTCATCAATACGATTTAAAAATTCTGGTTTAAAATAATCTTTTAGTGCGTTCATAATATTTTTTTCCATCTTTTCTTCTTTATTTTTGAAATTATTTTTTGTTTTTTCTGAAAAACCAAAATTTTCTTTTTTCCCCATATCTATTATGGTGTCACTCGCTATATTACTGGTCATAATAATGACTGTATTTTTGAAATTAACTTTGCGTCCTTTTGAATCTGTTAAATGTCCATCTTCTAAAATTTGTAACATGATATTAAAAATATCTCTGTGAGCTTTTTCTATTTCATCAAAAAGAATTACGCTATATGGTTTGCGTCTAATTATTTCTGTTAACTGTCCTGCTTCATCAAAACCAACATATCCAGGAGGGGAACCGATGAGTTTGCTAACTGTATGTTTTTCCATATATTCTGTCATATCTATTCTTACCAATGAATTTTCATCATTAAAAAGAAATTCTGCTAAAGCTTTTGCTAATTCAGTTTTTCCAACTCCAGTTGGCCCTAAAAAGATAAAAGATCCAATCGGACGATTTTCTTCGGAGATTCCAGCCCGACTGCGTCTAATAGCATTAGAAACTGCTTTGATTGCTTTTTCTTGACCAATAACACGTTTAGCAAGTTCTTCTTCCATGTGAGCTAATTTAACTTGATCGTCTTCTAACATTTTTGAAATTGGAATTCCTGTCCAACGTGCCACTATTTTTGCGATATCTTCTTCATTTACTTCTTCTTTTAAAATATTATTTTTTTCTTGAATTTCTGCTAATTTTTTTTGTGAATCTTCTATTTCTTTTTTAATTTTTGGAATGGAAGCATAACGAATCTCAGCCACTTCTTGGAGGTCACCTTTTCTTTCCGCAATTTCAGCTTTTTGATTTAGTTTATCGATTTCTTTTTTATTTTGCTGTATTTTGTTTAAAGTTTCTTTTTCTGTTTTCCATTGCATTTCTATTTCTTTACTATTTTCTTTTAAATTGGCTAATTTTTCTTTTAGTTTTTTTATTTTAGTTTTTGCGTCATCATCTTTTTCTTTTTCAAGAGCTTTGATTTCAATTTCGATTTTTATCATTTCACGTTTATATTTATCAAGTTCTTCTGGCATGGAATCTATTTGCATTTTTAGAGCACTAGCAGCCTCATCTATAAGATCAATTGCTTTGTCTGGTAAAAATCTATCACTAATATAACGTGAAGAAAGATTTACAGCTGCTAAAATAGCTGAATCAGTAATTCTAACTCCATGATGAAGCTCATATTTTTCTTTTATACCTCGTAAAATAGCGATGGCGTCACTTTTTTTTGGTTCTTTGACATTGACTGGTTGAAATCTTCTTTCAAAAGCAGCATCTTTTTCTATATATTTTTGATATTCTTTAATAGTTGTTGCACCAATAAGATGAAGTTCACCACGAGCTAAACCTGGTTTTAACATATTTGAAGCATCAACAGCTCCTTCAGAATTTCCAGCTCCGACAATAGTATGAAGTTCATCAATAAATAAAATTATTTGTCCTTTTGATTTGCTAATTTCTTTAATTACAGCTTTTAATCGTTCTTCAAATTCGCCACGAAATTTTGCCCCAGCTAAAAGTGAACCAATGTCTAAAGAAATTATTTCTTTATTTTTTAAATTTTCTGGTACATCGCCTTTGACTATTCTTTGTGCTAAACCTTCAACAATTGCTGTTTTGCCAACACCAGGTTCACCGATTAAAACTGGATTATTTTTTGTTCGACGAGTTAAAACTTGCATAACACGACGAACTTCATCATCTCGACCAATTACTGGATCAAGTTTTTCTTCACGAGCTCTTTCTGTTAAATTTAAACCATATTTTTCTAAAGCGTCGTAAGTATTTTCTGGTTCAGGAGAATTTACTCTTTGATTTCCACGAATATCTCGTAAAATCTTTAAAACCTCATCATACTGAACATTTTGTCGTGACAAAACATCGCTAATTGGATTTTTATTTACTAAATAAGCTAATAATAAATGTTCAACACTGATATAATCATCTTTCATTTTTCTAGCTTCGTTTTCTGCATTTTGTAAAATAAAAACCATAGCTTGGCTTAAAGCTATTTGACCTAAATTAGTTTGTAAATTTTCTTTTTGTTTCGGAATTTTGCTTATCATGCCAATTATTAAATCAGACAATTCTTTTATATTGACATTTAGTTTTTTTAAAATTGTTACAACTACACCTTCATTTTGATCGAGTAAAGCTAAAAATAGGTGAGGTGGTTCAATTTGTCTCTGACCATTTTCTAAAGCAAATTCTTGAGCTTTTTGGATTGCTTCGCCTGATTTGTGAGTAAAATTTTGTGGAAACATAAAAATAAATTAAAAATATAAAATGCAAAATTAAAAATCGTTTTTCGTGCATTTTATTTGACTTGTATTTTATCACTCTAAGTAGGCGAGTGATAAATTTAATATAACACAAACAAATTTAAAAGTCAAAAATATTGACAATATGTTTTTGTTGTGGTTTTATACTGACAGTTATTTACAATTTATTTTTTTGGGAGTTTATCATGAAAAAACAGGAAATTAAAATCGGAAAGCAAAGTTTTAATTTTTTTTCTCTTCAAATAAAGAAAAAAAGTGATGGTACTTTTGATTTGGAATATATCAAAAATATTCTTTCGAAAAATAGTATTTCTTTTGATGAATATAGAAATATCAGAAGAAATCAGAAAAAAATTCCTATAGAAATAAGAGAAAAAGATTTTCTTATCGAAATTATAGATACAGACAAAAAAAAGAGAGTAAAATTTTTTTCTTTTGATAAAAAAACAAAAGCTTGGTATTTTTGTTTTTATGAAGGACCATTTGAAAGTATTTTTTTAAATGAATTTCATATTATTCAGAAGATATAGTTTAAAATATTTTTTTAGTGGAGGGTGAAGATGTATTCAAAAAAAACTATTGTTTTAATCATCTGTATTATTATCTTTAGTATTTGTGCCATTGGTGCAATTACTAAAAAATTTGAAAGAAGTATGGAAGAAGAGACAGAAAAATCTTTTAGTAAGGTTTTTTTATCTCTGAAAAAAGTTGAAAAAAGTCTTTATGACTTGGAACAATTATTTTGTTTTTTTAATTTTCCAGAGGAGGATAACAATCTGGAATTGAAAAATATAAAGGCAAAAGAAGCTGTTTATCTTGATCGGGATAAGGGGGTTCTTGAAACACACAAAGTTCTATTTGAGAAAGGTTGCCAGATATCGGCGATTGAAGTTGACAGAGAAAACAAAAATTCGTTAGACATATATGTCTATGATAATAAAAGAAAAATATTTTTTTTGGATAATTTTTCCATTAATTCTTATATATTGGTAGATGATTTTTACTTTTTAAAAAGACAGATACCATTAATATATTTGCCAATAGTAGAGAATGTTTTTATTTTTGATATTTTTGATAAAAAAATATCAGGAATTGTTTTTAAAAAAAATGATAATAAAAAAAATTTTATCATTTTTATAGAAGAAAAAATTTTTCTCTTCTCCAAAGAAGAAGATTTTTTAGAGATTCTGGATATCTTTATCGATAAGGATATTTTGGAAAAAATCTTAAAAGATTTTGAAAGAAATACTTTTTCCCCAAGTGTTCCAGATTGGGAAAAAAAATATAATAACCCAAAAATTTTTGGGTTAAGAAAGATATAACACAGTATGTTTTTAAAATAGATTAATTAGTGGGGTCCATTATGGAAAAAGCTATTTTGATTGTGTTTTGTCCAATTTGTAAAAATGTTTTGATTGAAAAAAGCAAAACAGATGTTTCAAAACATTTTTTTTATGAAAGTTTACCTTTTAATGATCAATTGAGTATTAATTGTATTGAAACAAGGGTTCTATATTATGAATCTTTGGATCTCATCGGTTTTGTTTTTGATGAAATTACGAAAAATCTTGAAAAAGAATTGGAGGAAGCCGAAAAAGAATCTACAAAGAATTCTGAATTGAAATTTTTTGTAGTTGCTTCCGGCTATGAAAAAATTGATAGGGTTATTTTTGATATTGTAAAAAAATACTCAAAAGTAACTTTGTTGGCTGAAGTAGACAGCAAGCTGGAAAAAGTTACAAAATATAGGAATTATTTTGTAACAAGAAAATTGTCGTAAATGCTCCGTTCTTTTTATATTCTCGTACTGAACACATTAGTTAGTAAGTACGAGTTTTTTTTATTTTTTAATGAGTGGATAAGACCCTCTATCTTTTTTTCTATTTTTAAGCTATAATGCGGGCATAAAAACTCTTTTGTTTTTTGTTTATTTTTTTGCCTGTTATTTTTTATCATCAATTATGACTAAAAAAAGAGAAAATAATCAAGAAAAATTAGAACTATCTTCAGTAAAAAAGACATTGTCTTTGTTTTTGCTTTTTTTCAAGAAAAGAGCTTTTTTGTTAACTCTTGTCTTTATTTTTTCTTTGTTAGCAATGGGCCTAAATTTAGTAGCTCCGATCTATTATAAAAAATTAACAGATTTGTTAGTTGTCAAAGAATTTTCTAATATTATAAATATTTTGTTAATGATTTTTTTATTTAAGACAGCAACTTTTATTTTTCAAAGATTAGAATTTTTAGCTTACAGTTATTTTGAAACTTATTGTAACAAAGACATTGAACAATTTTGTGTGAAGAAAATTTTCCATCATTCCTTTTCTTTTTTTGCTGATAATTTTGTTGGTTCAATGGTTAGAAAAATAAATAAATTTTCTAATGCTTTTATAACTTTAAATGATGTAATTTGGTTTGATCTTTTAGAACTTTTATTTCAAATTGGCGGTATCTGCGCTATTTTATATTTTAGAAGTCCGATTTTAGCCATAATAGTTTTAGTTTGGCTTTTTATTTTTATAATTTTAGATGTTGTAGTTTTAAAATACAAATTAAAAATCGATGTTGAAGTTAATAGTAAAACAAATAAAGTTTCTGGTTACATAGCTGATATTATTTCCAATTATGTTAATGTTAAACTTTTTAATCAAACCAAGACTGAACTAATTAAAATAAAAAATCAAAACGAAAAGATAAGACTTTTAAGTTTAAGAAGTTGGCTTTTTGGAATTTTATTTTTTGCTTTACAAGGATTTTTATTTATTATATTAGAAATAGCTTTAAATTATTTTGCTTTAAATTTGTATAAACAAAATGCTTTGACTGTTGGTGATTTTGTAATGATTCAATCGTATATTGTGATGATTATGATGGGTGTTTGGGGTATTGGTCGTTCGATGCAAAGATTGTATGAAGCAATGGCAGAAGCTTCAGAAATGACTGAAATTATCACAAGAAAAGCTGATGTCACAGATATGAAAGGAGCAAAAAGTTTAAAAGTTAGTGATGGGGAAATAGAATTTGAAGAAGTAAATTTTGCTTATAAAGAAAATAAAAATTTATTTAAAAAATTTAATTTAAAAGTAAAAGGCGGAGAAAAATTGGCTTTAGTTGGTCCAAGTGGTTCGGGAAAATCTTCAATTATTAAATTACTTTTAAGAATGTACTCTTTAAATTCTGGTAAAATTTTTATTGATGGTCAAGATATCAGTCGGATGACAAAAGAAAGTTTATGGAGAAATATCTCTTTTGTACCACAAGAACCTCTTTTATTCCATCGTTCTTTATACGAAAATATATCTTATGGTAGAAAAAATGCTTCACGTGATGAAGTTATAAAAGCAGCTAAAAAAGCTTATGCTCATGATTTTATAATGAAATTAAAAAAAGGTTATGACACTGAAGTTGGTGAAAGAGGAATAAAATTATCTGGTGGTGAAAGACAAAGAATTGCATTAGCTCGGGCTATTTTAAAAAATTCTCCAATTTTAATTATGGATGAAGCAACTTCAGCACTAGATTCAGAATCAGAACAACTTATACAAAAAGCTTTGGAAAATTTAATGCAAGAAAAAACAGTAATCATTGTTGCTCATAGATTATCAACTATTTCTCAAATGGATCGAGTGATTGTTTTACAAAAAGGAAAAATTATTGAAGAAGGTAGTCATGAAGAATTATTAAAAAATGATGGTTTGTATTCAAAATTGTGGAATATTCAAGCTGGTGGTTTCATGATGTAAAATTGTGTATAAGTTTATTTTTTTGTTGAAGTTTTTTTGACTATTAAACTACTTGTGCTATAATACATTTATCAAAACCTAAGATTTTTTCGGGTTTTGATTTTTATTTAGATTAAAAATTAGAAAATAATTATTATGCATTATATTTCTCAAGAAAAATACAATGAATTAAAAAAAGAATTTGAAAATTTAAAAAATATAAAAATTCCTGACATTGCAAAAAAAATAGACGAAGCTCGTCAGCAAGGTGATTTATCAGAAAATGCTGAATATCATGCGGCTCGAGAAGAAATGGCTTGGGCCAAAGGACGTGAAATTGAGATTGGACAAATTTTAGAAAATTCTGAAATTATAGAATATGATAAAAATAGTAAAGTAGTACAAGTTGGTTCAAAGATTGTTGTTGAAAAAGATAAAGAAAAAAGAGAATATGAAATTGTTGGACCACAAGAAGCTGATCCTTTAAACGGAAAAATTTCTAATGAATCTCCACTTGGCAATATATTTTTAGGCAAAAAGAAAGGGGATAGTGTTGAATTAAAATTAGCTAATGGAAGCCAAAAATTCAAGATTTTAACAGTAAATTAAAAAAATATAAAAAAAATTTCTCTCAAAACAGAGAAGTTTTTTAATTTATTTGTCTTTTTGTGTTTTTTCTGCTAAAATACTTATTAATTAAACAGTTTTAGAATTTTAATTTTATGAATAATGAAATAAATATTAATGACGAACGAGCAATTCGTTTGGATAGATTAAATGAATTAAAAAAAATAGGAATCAATCCTTATCCAGCTCATTGTGAAAAAAAGGATAGTGTCACTGAAGCTTTAGCAAAAAAAATTGGTGAATTAGTTGTGGTTTCTGGAAGAATTATGATGAAAAGAGAAATGGGAAAACTCACTTTTTGTCATCTGCAAGATGCTAGTGGAAAAATTCAAATTGCTTATCGTCAAGATGAAAATAATCAAGAAAAATATAAAACTTTCATTAAAAAAATAGATATTGGTGATATTATTGAAGTTCAAGGAGAAAGATTTCAAACTCATAAAGGCGAAGAATCAGTTTTAATAAAAGATTGGCGTTTGCTTTCAAAAGCAATTTTGCCTTTGCCTGATAAATATCATGGAATTCAAGATGAAGAATTGCGTTATCGCAAAAGATATTTGGATTTACTTTTAGATCCAGAGCTTAGAGACATGTTTTATAAAAAATCTAAATTTTGGGATGTAGTTAGAAATTTTATGAAAGAAAAAGGATTTTTTGAAGTAGAAACTCCTTATTTAGAAACTACTACTGGAGGCGCAGAAGCTAGACCTTTTGCTACGCATCATAATGATTTTGATCTTGATGTTTTTTTGCGTATTTCAGTTGGAGAATTATGGCAAAAAAGATTAATGGCAGCTGGTTTTGAAAAAACTTTTGAAATTGGAAAAGTGTTTAGAAATGAAGGTTCCAGCCCAGATCATTTGCAAGAATTTACTAATATGGAATTTTACTGGGCTTATGCTGATTATAATGATGGTATGAAAATAGTAGAAGAATTATATAAAAAAATTGCTCTTGAAGTTTTTGGTACAACTAAATTTACTACAAAAAATTTTGATTATGATTTAGCTGGTGAATGGCCAAAAATAAGTTATAGTGAAGAAATTTTAAAACAAACTGGAATTGATATTTTAAAAGCAACTGAAAAAGAATTAATTGCAAAATTGAAAGAATTAAATGTAAAATATACAGGCACAAATAGAGAAAGATTAACTGATAGTTTATGGAAATTTTGTCGTCGTAATATTGCTGGACCCGTTTTTTTAGTTGATCATCCAAAATTAGTTTCTCCTTTAGCAAAATCACGTGAAGATAATCCAGATTTAACCCAAAGATTCCAAGTAATTATAGCTGGTAGTGAAGTTGGTAATGGTTATTCAGAGTTAAATGACCCAATAGATCAAAGAGCTAGATTTGAATTACAACAAAAAATGATTGAAAAAGGAGATGAAGAAGCAATGATGCCAGATATGGAATTTGTGGAAATGCTTGAACATGGTATGCCTCCAACCTGCGGTTTTGGATTTGGTGAGCGGTTATTTTCTTTTATGGTTAATAAACCTGTAAGAGAATGTCAACTTTTTCCTTTATTAAAACCAGAAATTACTGTTTCAACAAAAGAAAAGAAAAATAAAAAATAAAATTTATGATAAAAGTAATGGTTTTTGGCGTGTTTGATATTGTTCATATGGGGCATATCCATATGTTTAAAAAAGCCAAAGAGTACGGAGATTATTTAATTGTTTCAGTTGCACGTGATCAAAATGTAGAAAAAATAAAAGGCATTGGTTCTTTTCATAGTGAAAATGAAAGAAAAGAATTTTTAGAAAATTTTCGTGATATTGATGAAGTTTTATTAGGAGATTTATCAGATCCTTATAAAAATATTGATTTAGTTAAACCAGACATTATAGCTCTAGGCTATGATCAAAAATTTTTTGTTGATGAATTGGAAAAAAAGATTTCAGAATTTGGTTTAAAAACACAAATAGTTAGAATACCTCCTTATAATGATAATAAATATAAATCCAGTAAAATCAAAAAATATATAGAAAAAATAATTTAAAAATATGTTAGATATAAAATTCATTAAAGACAATTTAGAAAATGTTAAACAAAATTGTTTAAAACGCAATGTTAAAATAGATTGGGATAAATTTTTACAATTAGATAAAAATCGTTTAGATAATTTAACAAAATTAGAAGCAGTAAGAAATGAAAGAAATCAAAAATCAAAATCTAAACCTAGTCCAGAAGAAATAGAAAAAATGAAAAAACTTGGAGAAGAAGAAAAAATTTTGGATCAAAGACAAAAAAATATTGATGAGGAATTCAAACAAATTTTGACAGCAATTCCAAACATGACCCATCCAGAAACTCCAATCGGTGGTGAAAGTGATTATAAAGTTTTAGGTGTTTATGGTAAAAAACCAAATTTTTCTTTTGAAACAAAAGATCATGTAGAGATTTTAGAAAAATTAGATCTAATTGATTTTGAGCGTGGTGCAAAAACTTCAGGAGCAAAATTTTATTTTGCTAAAAATGATTTAGTTCTTTTAAATCAAGCAATTATAAATTATGGAATTGAATTAGCAACTAAAGCTGGTTTTACATTGATTGAAACTCCAGATTTAGCAAAAAGAGATATTTTAGAAGGAATTGGTTTTAATCCACGAGGTGAAGAAACACAAGTTTATAATATTGAAAATAGCGATTTGAGTTTGATTGGTTCAGCAGAAATTACAATTGGTGGTTTTCATAGTGATGAAATTTTAGATTTTAGCGATGGTCCAAAAAAATATGTGGCGATTTCTCATTGTTTTAGAACCGAAGCTGGTTCTTATGGAAAAACAAGCAAAGGTCTTTACCGAGTTCATCAATTTACTAAATTAGAATTGTTTGTGTTTTGTAAACCAGAAGATAGTGAAAAATATCATGAAGAAATTTTAAATTTAGAAAAAGAAATTGTTGATGGTTTAGATGTTAATTATCGAGTTATTGATATTCCTTCTGGTGATTTGGGTGGACCAGCTTATCGTAAATATGATATAGAAGCTTTTATGACTATGCATAATGATTTTGGTGAAATAACTAGTTGTAGTAATTGTACAGATTATCAAGCTCGAAGATTAAATATAAAATATAAAGATGAAAGTGGAAAAAATAAATTTGTTCATACTCTAAATGGTACAGCTGTAAATACTAGTCGTTGGCCTTTGTTCATAGTAGAAAATTATCAACAAGCTGATGGTTCAATAAAAATTCCAAAAGTTTTACAAAAGTGGATGGGGAAGAAAGTGATAAAAAAATAATTTCTTATGAAAAATCTGATTATTATTCCTGGTTGGGCAGGCACAAAAGAAACTTGGCAAGATTTTATAAAACTAGCTGAAAAAGATTTTAATGTTTTTTGTATCAATATGCCTTGTTTTGGTGATGAATCTTGTCCAGATAAAGCTTGGGGAGTAGAAGATTATGCAGAATTTGTTAAAAATAAAATAAAAGAATTAAATTTGCAAGGTGAAAAAATATTATTAGGACATTCTTTTGGTGGGCAAATCTCAGCTTATTTAATTGCTCATGAATATCATTTAGTAGATAAATTAATTTTAAGTGGCCCAGCAGTTTTTAGACCAAAAAATTATTTACGCCGCTTTTTCTTTTTTATAATCGCAAAAGTTGGAAAAATAATTTTTAAACTACCTTTGTTAGAAAAATTTTCAGTTTTTGTTAAAAAAATATTTTATCGTTCAATTTCTTCACCAGATTATTTTGTAACTTCTGAAATTAAAAAAGAGATTTTCAAAAAAATAATTCGTCAAGATTTAACTGCAATTTTACCAAATATTGAAAATCAAACATTAATAATTTGGGGAGACAAAGATGCTTATGTTTCGGTAAAAAATGCTAGTAAATTACAAAAATTAATTCCAGATTCTGAATTGGAAATCGTTGCTGGTGGCAGACATGGTTTGCACATTCAAATGCCGGAAAAATTTTTACAAATAATAAAAAAATTTACCAATAGATAAAATATGCCTTGGGAAATAAATTTTACAATATTTAATTTTATCATAATTTGTTTGTGGTTTTTTAATTCCTTTATAGATTATTGTGAATATGTTTATTATTGGCAATTAAAATGGTATCGTTTCGATCGTTATCTTGATTTTTTGAAAAGTGAACAAGGAAAAATATTTATTTTTCGTAAAAGTTATGTAATTAGAACAGCTTTCGCTTCTTTAATTTTTTTGTGGCCGGTTAACGAAATGTTTTTAATAAAAATTTTTATAATAATATTTTATTTAACTGATTTTATTTATTTAAATTATCGACGAATTAAAGGTCATCTTTACCGTCCAATTTTCAGTTTAAAAGCTATTTTGATAATTTTCTTGGCTTTTTTCTTTGAATCTGTTTGGATTTTATATTATAGAAATTGGCAAGTAGTTTTATTAGCTTTAGTGATGCGACCTATTTTAATTGCTTTGACAGTGTTATTAGTAAATTTTTGTACAGATTTGATAAAGAAGGTTTTTTTTATTCGCGCTAAAAATAAAATGAAAAAATATAAAAATTTATTAGTAATTGGAATTACTGGTAGTTATGGCAAAACAACTACTAAAGAATTTTTATTTGAAATCTTATCCAAAAAATTTAAAGTGTTCAAAACTCCAGAAAATATTAACAGCGATCTCGGAGTTAGTCGTTTGATTTTAAATACTGATTTTTCAGCTTATGATATTTTTATTGTAGAAATAGGAGCTTATAACGTTGGAGATGTAAAACTACTTTGCGATATTGTCAAACCAAAAATAGGAATTTTGACAGCAATCAATGAACAACATCTTAGTTTATTTGGTAATATAAAAAATACTCAAAAAGCAAAATACGAACTTTTAAATGCTTTGCCCAGTGATGGTTTGGGAATTACTAATAGTGATAATGAATATTGCCGTGAATTATTAGATGAACCAAAAGCTAGAATTTTAACTTTTGGTATGGACGAAGAATACAAACCAAACATGTTAATTGAAGATGCAAAAATGTTAGCCGACGGCATGTCTTTTACTGTAAAAACTTTTTTTGATGATCATGATTGTGGAGCAAATTTAATCACAAAAGTTTTAGGAATTTATAATACTTTAAATATTGCTCCTTGTATTTTAACTGCTTTATATTTAAAAATGGATAGACAAATAATTATTGATGCCGTAAATAATTTAAAAAATCCACATAAAATTTTAGATATTTTTAATTATGGTAAAGCAATCATAATTGACGCTAGTTATAATTCCAATCCAGATGGTTTTAGAGCTGATTTGGAAATTTTAAATTCTTATCCGTCGACAAAAAAAAGAATAGTTGTAACTAGAGGTATGCTTGAACTTGGTGAAAAAAGTGAAGAATTACATGAAGCAATTGGTGGCGAAATAGCTTATATGGCTGATGAATTAGTTATTAGTACTTCAGATTTTATTAAACCTTTAAAAAAAGGAGTAGGTAATAAATATCACACAGAAATAAAAATATTGTTAGTCCATAAAGATTTGCTTGATTATATTAAATCTTTAAAAAATAAAGAGGTGGTAATTTTATTAGAAAATAGAATGCCAAGTATTTTACTAAAAGAATTAGAAAAATATAAAAATAAAAAATAAAGATATGATTTTTACTGGTTTTTTACCTAATGCTGAAAAAAAGGATATTGTTAAAGCTATAAATTATTTGTTCAATCCTTTTAAATGGAAAAAATTAATTACAGGAAAAGATTATCAGATAGCTTTGGATAAATTTAAAAAATATTTTAATTCTGAAGATATTTATTTTTTTGATAGTGGACGAAGTGCATTACAAATTGCTTTAGAATCTTTAAATTTACCTTGTGGTAGTGAAATTTTAGTGCAATCTTATACTTGCGTTGTAGTTACTAATGCGATTATTTGGGCTGGTTTTAAGCCAGTTTTTGTGGATATTGATAAAAATTATAATATTGATATTTTGGATTTAAGAAAAAAAATTTCTAAAAAAACCAAAGCTATAATTATCCAGCATACTTTTGGAAAAGCAGCTGATTTAAATGAAATTTTAACTATTGCCAAACAAAATGATTTAAAAACTATTGAAGATTGTGCCCATTCTCTCGGCGGAATTAAAAACGAAAAAAAATTAGGTACTTTTGCTGATCTAGCGATGTTTAGTTTTGGTAGTGATAAAATAATTTCCTGTGTTCGTGGTGGTGCTTTACTTGTCAATAACAGAAATTATAAAGAAAAAATTGCGGAAAAAAATAAAAATCTTGCAAAAGCAAATTTAATTAAAACTATTCAATATTTAGCAAATTTTTTATTGTTTCCGATTGGCAAAAAATTATATAGAATTAAAATAGGAAAATTTATTTTAGCTACAGCTAAAAGATTTAGTTTGACTGGTAGAATTATTTTTGATTCAGAAAAAAAAGCTTTGCCAAATAAATTTTATCCAGCACAATTAGCAAATTCTTTAGCTGATATTTTGAGTAATCAAATTGATAAAATAGACGATTTCAATATTCATCGAAAAAAAATAGCTAATTTTTATTTTGAAAATATAAAAAATAAAAATATTTTAGCTCCTTTTGATTCAGATTGTGTTTATTTACGTTTTCCTTTACAAGTTAATAATCCTGAATTAATTTTAAAACAAGCTAGAAAAAAGGGGATTATACTAGGCGATTGGTATAATAGTGTAATTGCACCAAAAGACATTGATATAAGTAAAACTTTTTATATTTCGAATTCTTGTCCAAACGCTGAAAAAACAGCAAAATGTAGTTTAAATTTACCAACTGATAAAAATATTGATTTTAAAAAAGCAAAAAAAATAGTTGATTTTATAAATAAATATGGTAGTTAAAGAAATAAAAAATATAATAGAACATACTCCCAAAAAAGAATTTTTACAGTCTTGGTTTTATGGTGAATTTTTAAAAAAGATTGGTAGAAAAGTTATCCGTTTAGAAAATTCTAAAGGCGAACAATTACAAGCTTTAATAAGTAATTTTCGTTTTGGTAAATTTGCTTATATACCAAGAGGAGAAATTAAAGATTTCTCTGAATTTCTCGTTTATTTCAAAAAACAAAATTTTGCTTTTGTTAGATTAGAAAATGTCTTGGAATTAAAAAATCAACAAAAAGAAAAAACTTTTATTATCAAAAATCGTCAACCAAAAAATACTTGGTTATTAAATATCGAAAAAGAAGAAGATGAAATTTTGACAGAAATGCATAGTAAAACTAGATATAATATAAATTTAGCTGAAAGAAAAGGTGTAAAAATTGTTGAGGAAAAAAATCTAGAATCATTTTGGAAATTAAATGAAATAACAGTTGAAAGAAATAGTTATAATTCACATCCAAAAGAATATGTAGCTGAATTATTAAAACTTGAAAATGTTTATCAATTAAATGCTTATTTTGAAAATTCAATTTTGGCTTCAGCAATTTTGCTTGGTCATGACGACACTTTGATATATTTTTTTGGTGCTTCTGGAAATGAACATAGAAATTTAATGGCTCCTTATCTGCTTCATTGGGAAATTATCAAATTAGCAAAAAAATTAGGTTTTAAAAAATATGATTTTTGGGGAATAGCTCCAGCTGCAAAAGAAGGTGAGGGAAAAACTAGTTGTCATCATAATTATTGTTGGCAAGTAGAAGATCCATTAAATGGAGTTACGAGATTTAAAGCTGGTTTTGGTGGTTATGTTAAATCTTACCCAGAAGCCTTAGAAATAATTCTTAATTCTTTTAAATATAAAATTTATAAATTGCTTTATAAAACTGATAATATAATTGGTCATCCAAAAAAATAATTATGTTTATTAAACTTTGGAAAATGAGAAAACAATTTATAAAATATTTTACAGTTGGTTTAAGCAGTTTTTTTCTAGATATTTTTAGTTTAATTTTACTTAAAGAATATTTATTTATATCTGCTACTTTGGCTGTTATAATAAATCAGATTTTGATTATTATTTATAATTTTAATTTAAATAAGTATTGGACTTTTAAAAATAAAGCAATAGACCACAAACAATTTGTTAGATATCTGACACTGGTGTTATTTAATTATTTTTTTTCTGTGGCTGTAATGTACATTTTTAATGAATTATTAAATTTTGATTATCGGTTGGTAAGAACTGCTACAATTATTATAATGGTAATGTGGAATTTTTTTATTTATAAATTTTGGGTTTATAGAAAAAGTTAGTAAGCCAGTAAGTATGTAAGCTAGAAAGAATTAAATAACCTATTATTTTTGGTCGGTTGAAATATACTGGTCTTTTTTTATTCAAATTTTTATAATCTTTTATGCTTACTAGCTCTACTTGCTCTTTCTAGCTATTCCAAATTTGTTCCATTTCAGCTAAAATGCTATAATAATTTAATTGTTTATAACTTTATTTATTAAAACTTGACATTATTTTAGTTTTAAGATAAAATAACGTCGTTAATTAAAAAACAAAATGAATAACGATAATTTAGAGGTAAAGGGGAAAATTGATGAACTTTTGCCAGGTGCAAAATTTCGTGTAGTATTAGAAAACGATCACGAAATAATTGCTCATCTTTCCGGTAAAATGCGGATGAATAATATCCGTTTAGAAATCGGGGATATGGTAAAAGTAGAAATTACTCCTTACGATCTTAGCAAAGGTCGTATAACATACCGTTTTTAAATCTCAATTAGTGTGGTGTAGCTTTTTTAAGCGTTGATATCACGGCAGTAATTGATGATTTTTTATTTAATTTTTTTATATGAAAGTACAAGCTTCCGTCAAAAAAAGATGTAAAGATTGTAAAACAGTCAGAAGACGTGGTGTTGTTTACATAATTTGTAAAAATCCACGTCATAAACAGCGCCAAGGTTCAAAACAAAGAACCAAAGCTGCTTAATTTATTTATTTTAAAGCTTATGAGAATATCAGGAGTTACAATTCCAAATGATAAACAAGTGCTTATCTCATTGACTTATGTTTTTGGTATCGGTCCTACAAAATCAAAAAAGATTTTAGAAAAAGCCGGAATAGCTGGAAATGTTCGTGTCAAAGATTTAACTCAAGATCAAGAATCGAAAATTCGTGAATTGATTGAAAAAAGAGAACTCACCGAAGGTGATTTGAAAAGAGAAATTTCTGCTCACATAAAACGTTTGAAAGATATCAAATGTTATCGCGGAGATAGACACAAAAAGAGATTGCCTGTAAGAGGTCAAAGAACAAAGACAAATAGCAGAACAATCAGAGGAAACAAAAGAAATCTTGCACCAAGTGGCAAGAAACCAGCAGCACAAAAAACTTAATTTTGCGCATTGTTTAATGTTTTTGAAATAGATTTAATAAAATATGGCTAAAAAATTAAAAAAAATAAAAAAGAAAAAAAGCATACGCTCCGTTTCACACGGTAAAGCTTATGTTCAAGCAACTTTCAATAACACTATTGTATCAATTACTGATCAAAATGGTGATGTATTAGGTTGGTCTTCAGCTGGAAAAACCGGTTTTAAAGGACCAAAAAAAGCAACTCCATATGCAGCTGGAGTAGTTGTTAAAGAAGTTGTAGAAGCTGTAAAAGTTTTCGGATTAAAAGAAGTTAATGTTTTTGTGAATGGAATTGGTGGAGGTCGTGAAGCAGCAATTCGCGCTTTAAATAATAATGGTATAAATGTTTTATCAGTAAAAGATACAACACCAGTACCTCATAACGGTTGTCGTCCTCCAAAAAGACGCAGAGTATAATTAAATTAAATTTGATATGGGTAGATATATAGGACCAAAAAATAAAATCGCAAGACGTTTTCATATAAATTTAAATTTGAAAACTAATGCTAATAAAGTTGCCAGAAGAATTAACCAAGCCCCAGGTGTTCATGGACCTAAAAAAAGATCAACATCTAATTCTTCTTTTGGAAAACAACTTGCAGAAAAACAAAAAGCTAAATTTATTTACGGTATTCGTGAAAATCAATTTAGAAAATATGTAAAAAACGCAACTTTACTTACTGGAGATTCTGGTATAAATTTACAAGAAATTTTAGAAATGCGTTTGGATAACGTAATTTATAGATTAGGTTTAGCTACAACTAGATCACAAGCTAGACAAATGGTTTCTCACGGAATGTTTACTGTAAATGGTAAAAAAATGAATATTCCTTCACATATTTTAAAAGTAAACGACGTTGTTGCTATAAAAGAAAATAAATTGAAAAAGAAAATTTTTGAAGGTTTAGATGAAAGATCTCAAAAACAAGAATTACCTTCTTGGTTAAGTTTTGAACTTGCAAAAAAATCTGGAAAAATCTTAGGAAAACCAAAAACTGAAGATTTTGAAAGAGTATTTGATGTTAAATTAATTATTGAGTATTATTCAACTCGCTAAAAACTCCCTGATTAATTAGGGATTAAAAAACCTGTTAATTTAAAAAAATATGGATTATATACTTTTACCTTCCACAATTGAGTTTACTGAAACCGATGATAAAAATGTTGGAGAACTTATAATTTCTCCTTGTCATCAAGGCTACGGAACTACAATTGGAAATTCGCTTCGTCGTGTTTTGTTATCTTCAATAGAAGGAGCAGCCGTCGAAACTTTAAAAATAGAAGGAGCTAGTCATGAATTTTCAGTAATTGAAGGTGTAAAAGAAGATGTGATAGAAATCATGTTAAATTTAAAAAATTTAGCTGTCATTTCACACAGTGAAAACCCAGTAACTTTGAATTTAACTAAAAAAGGAATTGGTGATGTAACTGCTGCTGATTTTGCTAAAAATGCTGATATTGAAATAATCAATCCAGAATTAAAAATTGCTACTATTACTGATGCAAAAAAAGAATTTAATCTTGAAGTTATTATCGGCAAAGGCTTGGGTTATGTAGCAGCTTCTGAAAAAAACAGTAAAAATTTAGATTTAGGAACTATCATGATGGATTCTTTTTATTCTCCAATCAAAGATGTTGGATACACAGTAGAAAATACTCGTGTAGGTGATATTACTGATTATGAAAAAGTTATCTTAAAAATAGAAACAAACGGAACAATTTCTCCAAGATTGGCAGTTTCAAAAGCCACTAAGATTTTAATGGATCATTATAGTCTAATTTTGGATGAAGCTAACAAAAATGAATAATAAAAAATATGAGACATCAAAAAAAACAAGTAAAATTAGGCAGAGAAAAAGCACCACGCGAAGCTTTGCTTAGAAATTTGGCTGAAAGTTTGGTGTTAAATGGTTCTATTATAACAACAAAAGCAAAAGCAAAAGCAGTTCGTGGAGTTGTAGAACCTTTAATCACTAAAGCCAAAAAAAATAGAGCAGTAGATAAAGAAAATATCAATAAAGTTTTATATACTGGTAAATCTCAAAAAAAATTGATTGAAGAGATAGCACCAAAATATAAAGATAGACAAGGTGGTTACACTAGAATGACCAAAATAGGTGTAAGACCAAACGACGGTGCTGAAAAAGTAAAAATTGAATTTGTTTAATCAAAAATATTATGATAGAAATTAAAAGAGCAAAAATAGAATTGGACGCTATGGATCAATCTGTGGGTCGTGTAGCCACAAAAGCGGCCAGCTTTCTTTCAGGAAAAAATAAACCTGATTATGAAAGATATATTGATAATGGAGATTTTGTCACCATTATTAATGCCGGAAAAGTAAAATTTACCGGAAAAAAATTGGTTCAAAAAGATTATTATAAACACACCATGCATCCTGGCGGTTTGAAAAAAACTTCAATGAAAAAAGTTTTTGATGCAGACCCAAGAGAAGTCATGAAAAAAGCCATTTATGGTATGCTTCCGAAAAATAATATGAGAGAAGAAATGATGAAGCGTTTAACTATTAAAGCCTAACTTTCATATGACATTAAAAACAAAAAAAACAAATGACATGTCTCGCGCTGTTGGTAGAAGAAAATCAGCCTCTGCTCGTGTTCAAATCACTTTAGGAAAAGGAAAAGTAACAATAAATTCAAAAGATTTAAAAGATTATTTTTCTACAAAAATTTTACAAGATTTAGTTTTAAATCCTTTAAAAATTGTTGGTAAAGAAAAAGATCTAGATATAAGTGTAAAAGTTTTAGGTGGTGGTATAAAAGGACAAGCTGGAGCAGTTGCTCATGGTATTGCTAGAGCTTTAGTAAATTGGAATGAAGAATTAAAACCACTATTAAAAGCTGAAGGACTTATGACTAGAGATAGCAGAACTAAAGAAAGAAAAAAACCTGGTTTACATAAAGCTAGAAGAGCTCACCAATGGAGAAAACGTTAAAAAATAAAAAAGCAGACATATCTTATATGTTTGTTTTTTGTTTTTTACAACTTAATTAATTTTTTTGGAGGTTTAAACCATGGGTGTTAACGAGATGGTTATGAAGATCCAAGAAAATCTTCAAAGGTTCCCTTTTTTCTTTTTTACAACCGAAGAAATTCTTTCTTTGGGAGAAGAAAAGATAAGTATTATTTATAATCATATTGTAAATAATACTTTGGATATATTTGTAACAATATATCCAAATAAAGATGAATTTTTTTCTTTCCTGCAAGGAGGAGGAGATAATGAAGAAAAAAAGGAAGAAGAAAAAAAAATTTACAATCATCACGGTTTTTTGTGCCCTGATTGTGGGTACCAAGATCCGCAGAGATTTATGACCGGAATCTGCCCTAATTGTGGGGCAGAGATTGATAAAAATGGAAAAACGAACATAAATAAAGAGGAGGAAAATTAAGATGAAAAATTTTTTTATAAAAATTTTAATTTTCTTTGGTTTAAAAGTCAAAGAAAAAGAAAAAAAAGGGGGGATTCTTTACCCTCCTATGAACGATAAAGAACTTGAAAGGTTTAAAAAAGACCCAGAATCTTTTAGAAGACCTTTTGAGGGTTTACATTTTTCTGTTTCTGCTGTTGTTACAGCTGAAGAAAGAAAAAAACTTTTCTCTGAAACCAAGAAGGAAGTTGTTTTATCAAAAGATGAAACAAAAGAACTATAAACTATCAGCATTACGCAGGAGGAAACTCCTGCTTTTTTATTGACTCTTTGGGTGTTTTGTGCTAATGCAGTTTTACTTAAAAAAGAAGAAGTTTCTTTGAAAGAAATTTCTGATTTTGTGAGAAAAAATATTATAGATGATGTAGTATTTCAGTTTTCTTACGATCAGTTCATATATGCTATAGAAGCTCATCCAGCTTTTATGGAAAGAACTGAAGAAGGTGTCAAAAGAGCTAAAGATTCTCTTAAACTTTTTCAACTGATTCAAACAATGTCATTAGAAAAAGTTTTTGATATTGATAAACTATCGCCAGAGGCGATAGTAATATTAAAAAGTTTTTAATTTACACGGGAGTTCTCTCCCGTTTTTTTTTGACTAAACCCAAAAATACTGCTAAAATAAAGTAATAAATATAAAAAATATGCTTAAAAAAGTTTTAATTTTTATTTTTCTCTTTGTAGGAGTTTTTGTGTTTTCTGCTTGCGGTAGCACAAAACAAACCATAAAAAATGAAAATAATGAAGCTAATTTGCTTGGAAATGATTCTGATGAACATGGCTGTAAAGCTAGTGCTGGTTACTCTTGGTGTGAAGAAAAACAAAAATGTTTGCGAGTTTGGGAAGAATCTTGTGCTGACTCGATCAATGATTTTTTAAATGAGATAAACACTGAAACTGACTTAAATTTTACTTTTTTAGGTAAAGATAAATTTGGTTGGTTTTTAGAAAATAATGAAAAACAAGAATTACTTGGTTTGAAATTTATAGATCTAAAAGTTAGTGAAGAAAAAATAACCAAACTTTTTACTTATTTAAAAGAAAATACTGAAAATAGTATTTACAATGAAGCTGATTCCGCAATTTCATCAATGATCGGTTTTAGACATAATCTTGATGTTTGTCTTTTGACTTCAACTTTTAAAAACGTAAAAGAAAATTCTACAGGAATTTTAGAACCACAAGATTCAGAAAAACAAATTGAAATAATTTGTGGTTTGTACAAAAAATAATATGAATGATGATATCCGACAAATAAAAGATAAAATTGATATTATAGATTTACTTTCAGAATATATTCAATTAAAACCAGCAGGTATAAATAAAAAAGCTTGTTGTCCTTTTCATAATGAAAAAACACCATCTTTTATGGTTAATGCTGAGAGACAATCTTGGCATTGTTTTGGCTGTGGCAAAGGTGGAGATATTTTTACTTTTATTCAAGAAATCGAAGGAATGGATTTCAAAGAAACTTTAAAATATTTAGCAGAAAAAGCTGGTGTTGAACTTAGTAATAATTTTCAATCAGAAGTAAAATCTGATAAAAAAAATCGTTTAAAAGAAGTAAATTTAGAAGCATCTCGTTTTTTTCATAAATTTTTGTTACAAATGGCTCAAAGTCAAGAAGCGAGAGAATATTTAAAAAAAAGAAATTTAGAAGAAAAAACTATAATTGATTGGCAAATAGGCTACGTACCAGACCAATGGGATTTATTGACTAAATATTTATTAAAAAAAGGTTTTAGTATCGATGATTTAACAGAAACTGGTTTAACTATAAAAAAAGATAACTCAGATATTCAAAAAATGAAAGGTTTTTATGATCGTTTTCGTGATCGGATTATGTTTCCAATTTGGGATGTACATGATAATGTTGTAGGTTTTACAGGTAGAATTTTAAAAGAAAAAGAAAATAGTGGAGGTAAATATGTTAATACTCCGCAAACTGAAGTTTTTGATAAATCAGGTTTAGTCTTTGCTCTAAATAAAGCAAAGAAATTTATTAAAGAAGAAAATTTAGTAGTCTTAGTAGAAGGACAAATGGATGTAATTACTTGTCATCAAGCTGGAATGAAAAATGTAGTAGCTAGTTCAGGCACAGCTTTGACAGAAAAACAAATAAAATTACTCAAGAGATATTCAGAAAATATCAATATTTCTTTTGATGCTGATCCTGCTGGTGTAGCTGCAGCTAGAAGGGGAATAGGAATAGCTTTATCTGAAGGTATGCATGTAAAAATTATTCAGATTCCTGATGGACAAGGAAAAGATCCAGATGAATGTATTAAGAAAAATAAAAATATTTGGTTTGAAGCTGTAAAAAATGCTCGTCCAGTTATGGATTGGTATTTTGAATTAGCTTTTAAAAATAAAGATTTGAATAATCCTCGTGATAAACAATCTATTGCTGATGAACTTTTAGCAGAAATAAAAAATATTCCTTTTGCTGTAGAAAAAGACTTTTGGATGCAAAAATTATCGATGACTTTAGGAGTAAATATTGATGTTTTAACGCAAGATTTAATCAGACATAAAGAATCAAAAACTAACGAACCAAAATTAATAAAAAGTTTTTCTTCTAAAGAAGGAAATATTTTTAACAAAGAAAGTGATGATTTAATAAGAAGTTTAGAAGTTTTTTTAATGTTGATTTTACAAAACCCTAGTTTCGTTGAAAAAGATAATTTTTCTTTACCTTTTAAAATTTTAGACAGACAAAAATTATCCCCAAGTGCTTATTTAGATCTTTACGAAAAAATTTTTTTAGAGTATACTAATAATCACAAAATAGATATAAATAAATTGCGTGATTTATTTGCTAATAATAGCGAAAATTTAGTAGATATTTTGATTATGAAATCGGAATTAGAATTTTCCGATTTTGATGCATTACAAAAAAATAAAGAATTGGAAGTAATAACAAAAATTCTAAAAGATAAATGGCTCAAGCAAGAAAAAAACAGATTAGAGCTTGAAATTAAAAAAGCTAATAGTGAAAATAATCAAGAATTAGTTGATAAACTTACAGTCGATTATCTAGAACTTTCAAAAAAATAATTTTTATTTTTAATTTTTTCTAATGCTTAGAAAAAAAACAACCACAATTAAAAAAAATAAAACTTCAAAGAAGAATCAAAAAAATTCTTTGCGAGTAAAAACAACTGTTAAAAAAACAGTTATTAGAGCCAAAGCTCCAATAAAAAAAACTGTCAAAAGTAATAACAAAAGACAGAAACAAAAAGTTGCAAAAAAAATTGCAACAAAAAAACAAGACAAAAAGATAGTTCAAAAAAATATCAAAAAAAATATTTTTGAGCCTTTTGTCGAACCAACCGAAGAACAAATAAATAATTTGATTCAAAAAGGAAGAAATCGTGGTTTTTTGACCGAACGGGAAATTTTGGATTTGTTTAGTCGTCTAGAATGCTATGTGGATGTCTATGAATATTTTTTGAATTTGATTGATAAAAATAGTATTTCAGTTGTTGAAGCCCAGGAAGGTCTTTTAGGTAATAGACGAATGGAAAGAAAACAAGAAGTTATGACTAGTTTGCAAGGAGAACAAAAAGAATCTGCAAATAGTTTAATATTTGATTTTAATAATTTAAATCAAGATTCAATTCAAATGTATTTAAGAGAAATCGGAAAAGTTCCTTTACTTAGTGCTGAAGATGAAACTTCTTTAGCTAAAGCTAAAGAAAAAGGTAACAAAGAAGCTGAAAGAAAAATGATCGAGGCTAATCTTAGATTAGTTGTTTCCATTGCTAAAAAATTTGTTGGCAAACATCTTTCTTTACTAGATTTGATCCAAGAAGGAAATATTGGATTGTTTAGAGCAGTAAAGAAATTTGATTATAAAAAAGGTTATAAATTTTCTACTTATGCTACTTGGTGGATTAGACAAGCTATTACCAGAGCTTTGGCTGATCATTCTCGAACAATTCGTATTCCAGTTCACATGGTTGAAACTATAAATAAATTACAACAAGTTTCAAGACGTTTATTACAAGATTTAGGTAGAGACCCAACTCCAGAAGAAATTGCTGCAGAAATGGGTGAGGATTTAGAAAAAGTAAAACATATTATAAAAATTTCTCAAGAAACTGTTTCATTAGAGACTTCTGTTGGTGATGATGACGATGATGATACATCTTTATCTGATTTTATTGAAGATGTAAAAAATATCAGTCCATCACAAGCAGCAGGAGCTGAACTCTTAAAAGGTTACATCCAAGAAGCTGTAACTGATTTATCTCCTCGTGAAAGAAAAATCTTAGAAATGCGTTTTGGTTTAGCTGATGGTGTTACGCATACTTTGGAAGAAGTTGGTAAAGAATTTGGTGTAACACGTGAACGTATCAGACAAATTGAGGCAAAAGCTATTGAAAAAATGCAAGGTTTCCAAGTTATTGATAAATTAAAAGATTACTAATAAACACAAAAAATCCTTGTTAAAAGCAAGGATTTTTTAATCTAGATTTTTTGAATTATCTGTGATATTATACAAGTAATATTATATGTTTTTATTAGGAATTAAAATAGACAATTTAACAAAAAAAGAAGTTTTGGAGAAAATAAAAACTTTTTTAAATATACCTGGACAATACAAAATCTTTACTCCAAATCCAGAAATGCTTGTGGACGCGCAAACAGATCTTTATTTTAAAGAGGTTTTAAATTCGGGAGATTTAAATATTTGTGATGGAAAAGGAATTGAAATTTTTGCAGGAGAAAAAATTGAAAGAATTTCAGGAATTGATCTGATGACAGATATATTAAAATTAGCTGAACAAAATAATTACTCTGTATTTTTTTTAGGTTCTGGAGATAAACAAACACTTGAACACTTAAAAAATAATTTAATAAAAATATACCCAAATTTAAAAATTGCTGGTTTAAACAAAGGTTTAGAAATAAATAAAATTTTAATAGAAAATAAAGAAAAACTTAGCTTTAATAAACAAGAAAATGATGAATTAATAGGGGAAATAGTAATGACAAAACCACAAATTATTTTTGTAGCTTTTGGACACAAAAAACAAGAAAAATGGATAAATGAATTTTTACGTGATCTGCCAAGTGTAAAAATAGCAATGGGTGTTGGCGGTAGCTTTGATTATTTAGCTGATAAAACAAAAAGAGCACCAGTTTGGATGAGAAAAATCGGTTTAGAATGGTTTTTTAGATTATTATCAGAACCAAAGAAAAGAGTATTGAGAATTTTTAAAGCTGTATTTATTTTTCCTTATTTAATTTTTAAAAATAAAAAATAATTTTATGTTAGCAGAAAAAATTAAAAAACATTTACAAAAATTAGAACAAAAAAAATTTCGTAAAGATTTTGGCGAATTTATTGTAGAAGGAATAAAAGGAACAGCCGAAGCTTTAAAATCTGATTTTGATATTGCTTTAATTTTAATTGAAGGAAAAAGAAGAGATGAAAATGAAATCAAAAAAATTATTTTAACTGCAGAAAAAAAAGGGATAATTGTTGAATATGCTGACAGAAAAGATTTAGAAAAAATTTCTGACACAGAAACTTTTCCAGGTGTTTTATCTGTAGTTGTACAAAAAGAATTTTTTATAGAAGATTTTTTAAAAGAAAAAAATATTATTGCTTTGGATGCTGTAAATGATCCGGGAAATTTAGGAACTATAATCAGAACGGCTGATTGGTTTGGAATAAAAAAAATAATTTTAAGTGAAAACAGCGTAGATTTATATAATTCAAAAGTCGTTAGAAGTACAATGGGGTCTATTTTTCATGTAGATATTTTGCGTGTTAATGATTTTAAAAGAACTTTGGAAAAATTTAAAAAAGAAAATTTTGTCATAAATTCCTTAGATTTAAATGGCGAGTCAATAGAAAAAATGTCTTTTAAAGATAAAAATATATTTTTATTTGGTAATGAATCACATGGTTTAGCTGCTGAACTTGAAAAATTTGTCGACAAAAGATATACTATCAAAGGTTATGGACAAGCAGAATCTTTAAATTTAGCCATTTCTGCTGGAATAGTTATGTATAAAATAAAAAAATAGTTTTATGATTAAAACTCGCTTTGCACCAAGTCCAACTGGGTATTTACATGTTGGCGGATTACGAACTGCTTTATTTGATTATTTACTTGCTAAACAAAACAATGGTTCTTTTGTTTTAAGAATAGAAGACACGGACAGAAACAGACTTGTTCAAGATGGAATAGAAAATATTTTAAAATCTTTAAATTGGGCTGGATTAGAAATCGATGAGGGAGTTGTTTTTGATAATCAAGGAAAGATAAATCAAAAAGGCGATTGTGGTCCTTATATTCAATCAGAAAGACTTGAAATTTATCATAAATATATTGATCAATTGATTAATCAAGGCGATGCTTATTATTGTTTTTGTGATAAAAATAGATTGGAAGAATTAAGAAAAGAACAAGAATTAAATAAAAAACCAACTGGTTATGATGGACATTGTCGTAATTTAAATATTGAAGAAGCTAAAAAAAGAATTGCACAAGGAGAGAAATATGTCGTTAGAATGAAAATGCCAAAAACAGGAGAAACTATTTTAGAAGATTTAGTCCGAGGACAAATTGTGTTCAAAAATGAAATCAGTGATGATCAAGTGATTTTAAAAGAGGATGGTTTTCCAACTTATCATTTAGCAGTTGTTGTTGATGATCATCTAATGGGAATTACTCATGTTATTCGTGGTGAAGAATGGCTTTCTTCAGTTCCAAAACATATTACATTGTACAAAATGTTTAATTGGGAGTTACCACAATTTGCTCATCTACCTTTACTACTAAACCCAGATAAATCAAAATTGAGCAAAAGACAAGGTGATGTAGCAGTTGAAGATTATACAAAAAAAGGTTATTTACCAGAAGCATTGATTAATTTTGCTGCATTTTTAGGTTGGAATCCTGGAACCGATCAAGAAATTTTTAGTTTAGAAGAATTGATAAAATCATTTGATTTTAAAAAAGTTAATAAATCAGGAGCAGTGTTTAATTTAGAAAAACTTGATTGGTTAAATGGACAATATATAAAAAAAATGTCTTTAAACAAATTAACAGAATTAACATTACCTTTTTTTGAAAAAACTGATTGGTGGTCAAAATATGAAATTAAAGATAAAGAACAAATAGCTCAAATTATTGCTTTAGAAAAAGATAGAGCAAAAATTCTATCAACTATTCCAGAAGCAGTAAAATTTATTTTTGAATTACCTGATTATGAAAAGGAATTATTGATTTGGAAAAAAACTGATTTGGATGAAACAAAAAATAAATTAAAAATTATTTCTAATTTTTTACAAGAGATATCTAATGAAGAATGGGAAAAAGAAATTTTAGAAAAAATGGTTTTTGTGTTTATAGAAAAAAATAATTTTGGTGTCGGAGATATTTTATGGCCACTGCGTATTGCTATTTCTGGACAAAAAAATTCTCCAGGACCTTTTGAAATTATGGCTATTTTAAAAAAAGAAGAAACAATAAAAAGAATTAATTTAGCCTTAAAAAAATAAAATAATTGCTATATTTAAACAAATCCTTAACATTAGGATTTGTTTTTGGTTGACAAAAAGTCAATTTTATGATATTATTTTGTCAGCTCGTTTTAGGAGGAAAAAATGGTACTGAAGGCATTTTTATCTGAATCAGGAACGATTCAGATAATCAGCGGACAGACGTCCGCTGAAGAATTTAAAGAAATTAAAGACGCAATCTATTCCTTGCCGGATGGAGAAGTCCCGGCGGGAATCTGCCAATAAACCCTTTTGGCCACTCAGGAGTAAAACGAGTGGTTTTTTTATTTTATTTAAAAATATGTTATAATATATTAAACTATTTTTAATTATGTCTTTTTCTCAAAAATACAAAATATTTTTTTTAATTTTTATTTTATTTTTAGGTTTTTTTGCTGTTTATAAAGTAGTAAAAGGGGAGACGGTAGATGAATTAAATAAACAAATTACTGATAAAAAAACAAAAATAGAAGAGTTAGAAAAATCCATTGAAACTTATAAAAAGAAAATTGAATCTACTCAAGCTCAAACAGTATCTTTAAACAATCAAATTTCAATTTTAGAAACCAGAATGACATTACTTGAAAATGAAATAGAAAAAACTGAAATAACTATTTCCAAAACTGAATTAGAAATTCAAGAATTAGATTTGGAAATAAACCAAAAAGAAACATTGATTTCACAACAAAAACAAATTTTAGCAGAACTTATTAGAACTTTATATTATGAAAATAATAAAAAATTTATTGAGATCCTAACTGCTTATGATAATTTTTCTGATTTTTATAATCGAGTGCAATATATTCAAAATATAGAAACTGACATGGCACAAAGTGCCAAAACAATTAGATTAGCAAAAGAAAATTTAGAAGAAAATAAAAAAGAAGAAGAAAATAAAAGAAAAGCTTATAATGAAGAAAAGACAAAATTAGAAAATCAAAAAATAGATTTAGCTGAACAAAATAAATATAAAGTTAATTTACTTTCACAGACAAGAGCCTCAGAAGCAACTTATCAAACAATGTTGAAAAATTTAAAATCTCAATATCAACAAATTGAAAATGAAATTACTAGTATAGAACAAAAAGTAAGAAAAATGCTAGAAGCTCAAAATAAATTTTCTGGTATTGAAGATGAATCAAAACTTTCTTGGCCAACTGATAGTCGCTATATAACAGCTTATTTTTATGATAAAAATTATCCTTATCGTAATGTTTTTGAACATAATGCAGTTGATATTCGAGCTGCACAAGGAACAGCTGTCAGAGCGACAAAATCAGGTTATATTGGAAGAGCAAATTTTTGTTCTACTGCTAGCTGTTATGCATATGTCATGATAATTCATTCTAGTGGTATGTCCACAGTTTATGGTCATTTAAGCAAAATATCTGTATCTGAAGGTCAGTTTGTCACCAGAGGAGATATAATTGGTTATTCAGGAGCTACACCAGGAACTATTGGGGCTGGGCCTTTCACAACTGGACCCCATTTACATTTTGAAGTCAGAATAAATGGAATTCCAGTAAATCCTTTAGACTATTTAATAAAAGATTGGTAAAAAACCAATTTTTTTATATAAAAAAAGACGGGAATCAACTTTGCAATTGCTGATTCCCGGTCTGGAGTGGGGATAGAAACCCACGCATCCTGTCCCAGAATGGGACAAAAAGAACTGAGAGTGACTGGACGTGTATTAGTGCTTGTATTATAACAGAAAAAGTATTTTTGTCAAGTACTTTCTAAAACTTTTTTAAAATATTTTTTATTTAAAATAATTTGTGTCGCACAATATATAGAGATTATTTTTTGAAATTGATAGAGTAGGGAAACAAAAATATTACAAAATATAAGATAATTAATATAGATTTAAAAATATATTATAACTAATCAAAATGTTCTTTTAATAATATTAATTTTAAAAAACAAATTTTATTTTTACTCCGATAATTAAACTTAAAACAATAAAAGTGCCAGCTTTTATTCAATAATAATATAATATTAGTTAGCTTCTATTTGTTTTATAAGAAAAATTTAATAAAAAAGATGTATTAGTTTACCTCTTTTTTTTTGAACTCATTTTTTGTTGTGTCGCAAAATATATAGAATTATACTAGATAAGTTATACTGAGAGAATCAAAGGATTTTATTTTAATTTAAGATAACAACTATAAAATTAAGAAGTTATACAGAAGAAGTCAAAGCTAAATTTAAAAAAACAAAATTAAATTAAAAGCAAAATACAAACAGAGTTTATGAAAAGTGGTTTAATGAATAAAAGGTTAAAAAGCTGTGCTGTCTTATTATATATAATGTCGTATAAGATATATTGTGCGACATACTATATATCTTACATATAACGCAATTCCACTTCTGCTCTGCCTAAAAACTTCGTCAATTAATACAATAAAATTATTTCCAATAAATTCTATTTGGATATCTTAAATCAATGTAAGAAAAATTTTGATTTTGAATTTCTTTTTCTAAAACAGTTTTTAATTCTTTGTATTGATTCTCTACTTCTCGGTCTACACTTGTCTTTATATACCAAGCATCATAAGTTTGAATTATTACTTCATCGTTAGAATTATTTAAAATAAAATATTTTAGATTAATTTCGTCTGTATTTTTATTTAGTAAATTAAACCAGTCTACAATTTTTCTTGCTTGATTTTGATTAAGTACATTTTTGTTTATCTCGACATCAGTTTGTCTTTCATCAAAAACTATTGGATAATTGCCCATATCATTTATTAAACTTTTTATATCTGGTTTATGGATTTTATTTATTACTTCTTTATTCTCTATAATTTTACCAAATTCATCGGTACTAGTATTAATTTTTATAGTTTCTTGCCATTCGTAAGAAGCTACTTTTCTAAAAATTTCAACTATATCACCGTTTAAGTTAATAAAACTATATTCTTTACCATTATCATAAATAATAGTTGTTATTTTTTCTTTAATGTCTATATTCAAAACATTAGGGAAACTTTTTGTAATTGTTATTTCTTCAATTGGAAATCTGTTTTTAAGTATTTCAATTATATTATCAATTTTAATTCTAAAATAACTATCATTAGGCAAAAAACCAAAAGATTTTAAATTCAAGAGATCAAAGGTGACAGTTTTTATTTCAGCATTATTTATTCTCTGTAAGCCATTTATATTTATTTCACTGATCTTAAAAAATGGATTAAAAATTGCTAAAAAAATAGTTATAAAAACACAAAATAAAATGATGAAGACATAAAATAAAAATTTCTTTTTTTCTGAATCACATTCTTTTTTGTATGGATTTATTTTTGTCCCTTGCCAAGCATAGTCTTTATTAACTTTAATTTTTTTTCTACAAAAAAAAGAAGTTTTTGGTTTTAACTCTATATTTTGTTTAAAATCTTTTAAAATCATAGCATTCTAAGTATTAAAATCCCCTCTTTTTAGCTCTGATTTTTTCTATAATTAAATTAATAAAATATTTTTTTGAAATCATTAAATCATGACAAGGTAAAAGATCCAATTTGAATCCACCAAATCCTTTTTTGAAATGAGTTATACCTTTAAAAGGATGGTTATCTTTAGCATTATCTGGAGCAATACCCCAAAAATTGTAATATTTTATTCCTCTTTTTTTTGCTTCTTTTATAGCTGTCCATTGTAATAAATAAGAACTTGGAATTTTATTATTCAAATTTAATGAAGCCCCATGACGATAAGCTGCCATATTTTTATAAAAATAAATAACAGCTGCTGCATCTAGTTTTCCATCTGGCAAAAAAGCTTTAAAAAGCAAAACTTCATTCGGTAAAAAATTTTGGAATTCCTTTTTTATATAATCATTTGAAAACCGTGTAAAATTATGTTTTTTTGCTGTAAAATCATGTAAATTATTAAAATCTTTTAATTCTTCAATGTTATTTGTTATTTCTATTTTTACACCTTCTTTTTCACATCTTTTTATTAAATTTCGATGATTTTTATTCATTTGTTTTAGAGTATCTTCTTCTGAATTTTCTAAGTCTAATAACCAAGTTGTTTCAGCTAAAATATGAATTGGAGCCAGTTTAAAACCAAAATTTTCATATACTTCCCTATTTTCTTTAGTATTTTCAATAAAAGGACTGATACGCAAAAATGAATACTTTTTTTGTTCAGCAATTTTTTTTAATTCAGTAAAAAATAGTTCTATATATTCTTTTTTTTGTTCGCCTATCGGTCCATAAGGTAAAAAAAGAAAATTTCCTCGACGAGCATGAATAGATAAAATCAAAGAACCAAAGACAAGATTTTCATTTTCGTATAGACCTAAAATAAAAGATTCCTCATTCATCTGTTCGTAAAAAACACCATATTTTGTAGATTGAGTCATGGGACAAAATTTTTGTTTAGATAAAAATTTTTCCCACTCTTCTTTGTTTTTTATTTGTCTAATTTCAATCATATTTATTCAAGTATAGCTTTTATTCTTCTTACTCCAGAACTCACTGCTTCTTCTTTAATTATTTTAAATTTTCCTAAACTGCTGGTATTTTCTACATGAGGACCGCCACAAATTTCTTTACTAAAAGTTGGTGAATTTTTTTCAGCATTTGGAATTTTATTTGGATCACCAACACTATAAACTTTTACTTTTTCTCCATATTTATTTTCAAAAAGTCCAATTGCTCCTATTTTTTTTGCTTCTTCAACTGACATTTCTACAAAAGAAATCGGATATTTTTTTTCAATTGCATAATTTACTAATTCTTCAACTAATTGTTTTTGCTCATCAGTCATTTTTTCTGGATGTGAAAAATCAAAACGCATTCTTTCAGTATTGATATTACTACCACGTTGAGCTACATGTTCACCTAGTATTTTTTTAAGTGCAGCATGTAATAAATGAGTTGCTGTATGATATTTTGTACTCATTTCACTTTGATCTGCTAAGCCACCTTTAAATTTTTGTTCAGCACCTTCACGAGATAATTCTTGGTGTTTTTCAAAAGCGTCTTTAAAACCAAGGTTATCTACTGTTAAATTATGTTCTTTGGCTAATTCCTCAGTCATTTCTAAAGGAAATCCAAAAGTGTCATATAATTTAAAAGCTTGTTTGCCAGAAATTTCATTAATTTTATTACCGGTTTTTTCAAAAGCAATTTTCAATCCATTTAAGATTTTATCAAACTCTTTTATTCCTTGTTCTAAGGTCTTATTAAATTTTTCTTCTTCTTTTTCTAATTCATTTAAAGCAAAATCTTTATTTTTATTTACTTCTTCATAAATATCAGAAAAAATATTTATAACTTCAGCAGCAACTTCTCGACAAAAATTATGTTCAATTCCGATAATTTTTCCATGTCTAACAGCACGACGAATCAAACGACGAACAATATAAGATTGATCAACATTACCAGGAGCTATACCACGATTATCAGTCATAATCATAGTTGCTGTGCGTAAATGATCAGCAATAATACGCATTGATTTATCAAAAACTTCATTTTCTCTATATTTTTTTTGACTAATATTTTCAATTTTTTTGATAATTGGTTTTAAAGTGTCAATTTCATAAATATCTTTTAAACCATTTAAAATTAAAACAGTTCTTTCTAATCCCATGCCTGTATCTACGTTTTTTTGTTTTAAAACATTATATTTTCCTTCTTCATCTTTGAAATATTCCATGAAAACATTATTCCAAATTTCTAACCAATTTTCTTCATCATTTCTAGGATTACTATTTTCCGAAGGAAATTCACTTTTTCCACGCCAATAAAAAATTTCTGTATCTGGACCACAAGGACCTGTTTGTCCCGCTGGACCCCACCAATTATTTTTTTTTGGTAAATAGGCTATTCGATTTTCTGATATTCCTGTTTTTTTCCAAATTTCAGCTGAAAATTCATCTTTTGGGGCATCTTTATCCCCTTCAAAAACAGTTACAGCTAATTTACGAATATCTAATCCTAACCATTTTTTATCAGTCAAAAATTCAAAACTCCATTTTATTGAATCTTCTTTAAAATAATCGCCTAAACTCCAATTGCCTAACATTTCAAAAAAAGTTAGATGACTAAAGTCACCAACTTCATCAATATCCCCTGTTCTAACGCATTTTTGGACGTCTGTAAGCCTTTTTCCAGCTGGATGTTCTTCACCAAGCAAATAAGGTACAAGAGGATGCATTCCAGCTGTAGTAAATAAAACAGTTGGATCATTTTCTGGTATAAGCGAAGCTGAACTTATAATTGCATGATTTTTGCTTTTAAAAAATTCTAAATATTTTTTTCTTAATTCAAAAGAATTTATGATCATATTTTTATTACTAATTAAACAAAAAAATCGTAATTTAAGAGTTAAAATTCATATTTATATAATACACTAAAAGTTTGACAATATCAAGTTATTATGGTTTAATTAAATGAAAAAGTTCTTTAAATTTTAAAAATGGGGGCAAAAAATGACCGATTTAAGAATATCGGCAATTATTTTTGCCGATGAAGATTTTAGATTTTTTTTAAAAGAAAAGTATCTTAATGATACTTTTCACATGCCAACATCTTATACGATGAAAAACGGCATAACTTTTTATTTTTATGTTGACAAAGAAGATGGTTGGGTTCATTACCAGCTTTCCGAAAAAACAACAGAAAATAAAAAGCTAGCTTCTTTAGATTTCTTTATAAAGAAGCTAGAAAGGGAAAAACTTCTTTTAGAAAAAGAAAAACAGCAGAATGAGGGGGAAGAATCTGAAATCAATTTCAATTTTGAAATTGACGAAGATTCAAAATAAAAGCGCGTTTTGTGTAAAGAAACACTACGCGCTTTTTAAATTTATATATTATTTTATAGCTCCACCACCAAGACAATAATTTCCTTTATAAAATACAGCAAATTGTCCAGGAGTAATAGCTTTTTGTTTTTTATTAAATTTTAAAATAAAACAATTATTTTCCTTATTTAAAACAGCTTTTTGTAATTTTTGGCGATGACGTAATCTAACATCACATTTCAAAGGAAATTTAATTTCTTTTTCTGAAATAAAATGTATATTTTCTAATTCAATTTCTTTTTTATAAAGTAATTCTGAATTTTCTTCACCAACAATCAATAAATTATTTTCAAAATCTTTTTTTAAAACAAAAAGTGCTTTGGTTCCTCCAATTTGTTCAAAACCATGTCTTTGTCCAATAGTATAAAAAGATAATCCATCATGTTCCCCTATTTTTTCACCATTTTCCAAAATTATACTTCCTTTTTTATTTTTTATTTTATCAGTTAAAAATTTTTTCATATCTACTTCACCCACAAAACAAATTCCCATGCTTTCTTCTTTTTCTGCTGTTGGTAAATCAAATTTTTTTGCTAATTTTCTAACTTGTTTTTTTGTATATTTTCCAATCGGAAACAAGGTATATTTTAGTTGATCTTGGTTTAATTGATGTAAAAAATATGTTTGGTCTTTATTTTCGTCTTTTGCTTTTTCTAAAAAAAATTCCTGTTTATTTTTGTCTATTTTTGCGTAATGCCCAGTGGCTAAATAATCAAAACCTAATTCTTTTGCTTTTTCTAACCAAAAACCAAATTTAATATATTTATTACACATAACATCTGGATTTGGAGTTTTACCTTTTTTATACTCTTCATACATGTAATCTAAAACATTTTTCTTATATTCTTTTTTAAAATCTAACTTTAATAATTCAATATTAAGTTTTGCCGCTACTCTAACTGCGTCACGATAATCATTTATATAACAAGTGCCTTGTTCACCATTTTCTGCAGTGTCATAATTTATCATAAATGCGCCAACTACTTTAGAATATTTATTTTTTAATATTGCAGCAACTACAGAAGAATCCACTCCTCCAGACATAGCAATTAATACTTTTTTGTTTATTTTCATATTTTTTTCTTTATTATACTAAAAAACAAACAAAAAACAAGCCTACTAGCTTGTTTTTTCAATTAAATTATTTTTTAGTAAAAGTTCGATCAAATTCAAATCCAGCGTAAAAACAAAATAAAAATATTTCTAATATTATAACTAATAAATAAAATTTATTTTGATAAAAAGAAATTTCTGTTATTTTTTGTAAAACTGGCAAACTAATATAATAACCTAAGACAAATATTATTACACTAGAAGACAAACCTAAAATAATACCATTTTTTGTACTAGCTTCTTCATTTCTAAAATACCATTTGCAAAGAAAAAACATTTTTATTAAAATCAATATCCAAACACTAGTAAAAAAATAAATGTCTTTATTTAAAAAAGGTAAAAAAGATAACAAATAAAAAATAACTGTTATAGATAACCACAAAGTTAAAGAGAAAATAATTATTTTTTTAAAATTCATATTTTATTTAACATTAATTAATTTAATAAAAAAATTGATAAATTTAAGTACGTCGCAAATAAAATCCAAATTAAATAAGGAACAAATAATAAACCAGCAATTTTACTAACTTTATAAAATTTTATAATACATAAAAAAATTACTAAATCTAAACATAAAATATTTATATAAGCAGTCAAAATATCATGAAAATTAAAAAAGAAAATAGACCAAGAAGCATTTAAGACTAAATGGCAAGTAAAAAGAAAAATAATAACATTAAAATTTTGTTGATCAATTTTTGGTTTTTTAACTAAAATTAAATAAAAAGAAATACCAATCAAAATATAAAGTAAAATCCAGACTGGCGAAAAAATCCAATTTGGTGGATTAAAAATAGGTTTATTTAAATATACATACCAATTTTCTATTGCTTTTACAGTAAAAAGAGAACCAATAATTCCAGGTAAAAACGAAATTAATAAAGAAAAAGCAAATAAAAAGATTTTATTTTTATTTATCTTCATAATAGGATGGATAATCTTCATTATTATTAGAAAAATTAACTGGTTTATCGGCTTCAATTTTTTTTGGTTCAGATGATTTTTGTAAATTTGGATTGATATTTTTGCCAGAAAAATTAACTAGATTTTTTGTTTCAGTGTTTAATAATTCTTTTAAAGAAAGTGTTTCTTTTTTTTGATTTTTCTGATTTTTATTTTTAAATTCATTATTTTTTTTGTTTGTAAAAGAATTATTTACTGATTGGGAAAAATTTTTTTGTTCTCTATCTTGTTTATTTTTTTGATTAGAAAAATCTTTATTTATTTTTTTTACAGGTAATTCTACTTTTTTCTCAAAATTTTTATTTATAGAAGAATTGATTTTTGGCATCATTTCATCATCTTCATCATTTGTTGGATTGGTGTCCATACCACTCCAACGTAATATTTTTTCTTCAATTAAAGCTCTGCTTTTTGCATATCTTTCTCTAGAAACTCTGATAACTTTTTCTCGAGAAGCTGTTGGAAAACCTATTGGTGGTAAAGTTTCAGCGCTAAAAGGCTGTGAAGCGACACCATCGATCATTAATTTTAAAATAATTTTATATTTTGTTAAATTTACTATATCTTCTTCAGTAAAAACAGGAGTAAATTCTCTAACTAAAGATTCTGCATCTGCTCCACCAACTCTAAAAGTAACTATTGTACCCACGTTTCCAAACACTGCGTTAGCTACGATTTCGTCTAATTGAGCAATATATTGATGAGCCATGATCAAACTTAAACGATATTTACGAGCTTCAGATAAAATATTTGCAAAAGATGGTGTTGCAAAATTTTGAAATTCATCAACATAAAGAAAAAAATCTTGTCGTTCATTTTCTGGGATATCAACTCTTTCCATGGCGGCTAATTGTAATTTGGTAATAAGCATACCGCCAAGTAAACGAGAATTATCTTCCCCAATCCGTCCTTTAGAAAGATTCATTATAAAAATCTTTTTTGTGTCCATTATTTCACGTACATTGATAGTTGATTTTACTTGCGCAACCATATTTCTTATAACAGAAGCAGACAAAAATTGCCCAATTTTATTTTGGATAGGAGCGATTGCTTCTTGTGCATAGCGATCATTATAACTAGCAAATTCATCACGCCAAAAAGCTTTTACAACTGGATCTTTTAATTGTTTAATAACATTTTTTCTATATTCTTTGTCAGCTAAAAGTCTGTTTATTCCTAATAAAGTAGAACCTTGTGTTTCAAGTAAAGCTAAAATAGTATTATTTAAAATATATTCCATTCTGCTTGACCAAACATCAGGCCAAATTTTTTTAAAAATTCCCATGAGTCCAGAAGCAACTAAATGTCGTTGTTCCTCAGTTTTTGTTTCAAAAACATTAAATCCAATAGGAAAATCAATATCTCCAGGGTTAAAATAAACTACATCATTGATACGGTGTGGTGGTATATAATCAATTATTTTTTCAGCAAAATCACCATGAGGATCTACAATTCCAATTCCATGACCATTGTAAATATCATTTAAAACCATATTTTCCATAATCGTTGTCTTTCCCATACCAGTTTTTCCAATCACATACATATGACGACGACGATCATCGGTTTTTATACCAAATTTTCTATTTTTATTTCTAAAATTAGTTTGTGCAAAAACACAAATCTCCTCTTTTTTTTCAAGTTCTGAATCTACTTTTTTGTTCAAAAAATGTGTAGGCATAGATGCGTTTTTAAAACAAGCAATTTTATTATAACACAATTTTTAACAAATATAAACTTTATTTTAATATTTTTTTAAAAATTTCTATTATCTTCTCTTTTTTTGCTACTGGTAATTTTTTATTTAATTTTTTAGACATTTCTATTCTTTCTGATTCGTTTTGAAGCAATTCTTTTATTTTACCAGCCAAAATTAATCCATCAGAAAATCGTTCGTCTAAAAAAACTACTGCTTTTTCTTTTGCTAAAAATTTTACATTATCTAATTGATGTCCTGTTTTTGGAATGATTATTGCTGTTTTTTTTAAAGCTGAAATTTCAGTTAAGGTACCAAAACCACCGCGAGAAATTATAAGGTCGGCAGCAGCAAAAGCATGTTTCATTTCAAAAGAAAAAAAAGAATAAGTGTGATAAAAATTAAATAATTTCTCTGCTTCTTTTAAATTATTTTTTTCTCTGTTTTCTCCAGATAAATGAATTATTTGGACTTGATTTTGCAAATGAGGTAAAGCTTCTATAATCATTTGATTTATTCTAAGAGATCCTGTTCCCCCACCAGTCACAAAAATAATTGGTAAATTTGTTTTTAAATTAAATATTTTTTTTGCTTCTTCTTTATTGCCAAGAAAAATTTCTTCTCTAACTGGATTTCCTAACCAAAATGTTTTTTGTTTTGAAAAAAACATTAAATGTTCTTCAAGTGAAGTTGTGATTATTGAAGCAAATACTTTCATAATATTATTTGCTAAACCAACTTTATAATCTTGTTGATGAATCCATGTTGGAATACCCAAAAACCAAGCTGCAATATGTACTGGAACAGAAACAAATCCTCCAGCTGAAATACAAACATCTGGTTTTTCTTTTAGCAAAATAAAAAAAGCTTGAAAAAAAGCAGTGAAAATTTTAAAAATATCAATTATGTTTGCAAAAGAAAAATATCTTCTAAATTTTCCAGAAATTATTTCTTTAAATTTTAAATTATAACTTTTTAAAAAATATTTTTCTGGTCCAGTTTTTGTTCCTAACCAAACAAATTCTGTATTTAAAAAATCAGGATTATTTTCTATCACTTCTTTTATTGCTAAAAGTGGTGTCACTGGTCCTAATGTTCCACCACCGGAAAACAATATTTTCATATCAAAAATTATTATTTTTTTAAATTACCTAAAGTAGCTTTAATAAAATGATTAAATAAAGGATGTGGTCTCATTGGACGAGATTTAAATTCAGGATGAAATTGAACACCAATAAAAAATGGATGGTTTTGTAATTCTATAATTTCCACCAAATCACTTTCTGGATTAATACCTGTTATTTGTAATCCAGCATCTTCTATTTCTTTTCTATATTCATTATTAAATTCATAACGATGGCGATGTCTTTCAGAAATCATTTCACTTTGATAAGCATCAAAAGTTTTGGTAGATTTTTTTATTTGACAATTATAAGCTCCTAGACGCATAGTTCCGCCATAAAGATCTTCTTTTATATTTTCTGCTTGATTTTTATTTATATGAATTACTGGATCTGAAGTTTCAGAATTAATTTCTACACTATTTGCTTCTTTTTTTCCAATAACATTGCGAACAAATTCAATTGAAGCTAATTGCATACCATAACATAAACCTAAAAATGGAATTTTATTTTCTCTAGCAAATTTTATAGCTTGCATAATTCCTTCTACTCCTCTTGTTCCAAAACCACCAGGAACGATAATTCCATTATAATTTTTTAATTCTTCCACATTTTTTTTGTTTTTTTCATATCTTTCTGAGTCTATCCATTCTAAAATTGCTTTGGAATCATTTGCCCAAGCTGCATGTTTTATTGCTTCGATAACAGAAATATAAGAATCAGCTAAAGTAAAATTTCCAGTTCCAAAATATTTTCCAATTACAGCTATTTTAATTTGTTTTTTACCATTTTTTAATTTTTCTACAACTTTTTTATCCCAATCAGATAAATCAGTTTTTTTTGCTTTTAAACCTAAAATTTTTAAAACTTTATTACCAACATTTTCTTTTTCAAAATTATCAGGAATTTCATAAATAGAATCTACATCTGGAGCTGAAATACAATTTTTTGCGTCAATACCACAAAAAATAGCTAATTTTTCTCTTCTTGGTTTATCCAAAGGTTCTGGACCACGAGCAAATATCATATCAGCATTTAAACCAGCACTAGAAAGAGATCTAGCTGCATGTTGAGTTGGTTTTGTCTTCATTTCTCCAATATGATGTGGTACTGGCATAAAACTAACTAAAACAACAGCTACACTTTTTGGTTCTTTTAATTTCATCATTCTGGCTGCTTCTAAAAATAAAATATTTTCATATTCACCAACAGTACCTCCAATTTCAATAATTGTTACATCTGCATCGTGTTTTTCAGCTGCATTTCTAATTCTTTTTATAACTTCAAAAGGGATATGAGGCACAACTTGAACACATTTACCTTTATATTTCATAGCTCTTTCATTTTCGATAACTTTTAAATAAATTCTGCCAGTTGTCATGTAATTTTCCGAACTTAGATCAATATCTAAAAATCTTTCATAATTTCCCATATCTTGATCTGTTTCATCTCCATCGTTAGTAACAAAAACTTCTCCATGTTCAATTGGATTCATCGTACCAGCATCTACATTTACATAAGGATCTATTTTTAAAGCTGTAACTTTATAGCCTTTTGATTTTAAAATTAAACCTAATGAAGCAGAAGTTATTCCTTTGCCAACTCCGCTCATCACTCCTCCAACAACAAAGATAAATTTTCGTTTTTTTTGTTTAACCATATTTAAAATTATTTGAAATATTTTAAGTAAAAATTTTATTATAAAAATCCTCTTTTATTGAGGATTTATTCTTTTGACACTAAAACAAATAAAATTGCTGACAATCCACCTGCAAAATCTATTTTTATTTTATAATCACCAATTTGTTTTATATGTTCCATTGTAATTTGTTTTTTTTCAATAGTTGCTTTTAATTGTTTTTGTAATTCTTCAATTATTCTTTTTTCATCAATAGTTGCATATAGAATATTTTTATCATTTACTTTTTCTGAGATATAAATTTTTTGTTTATTAACTCGAGAAAATTGTTTTTGTAGATCAAGATTTTGTTTTTCTTTTTCTTTATTTTGTTTTTGTGTTTTTGCTTGTTCTTTTAATAAAATATCTTTTGTGGCTATTTGCGCTAATTTTTTGTTAATCAAAAAATTTCTAGCAAATCCTTCAGAAACTTCTTTGATTTCTCCTTTTTTACCAGTACCTTTTACATCTTGAGTTAAAATAATTTTCATAAAGCACATTTATTTTTATCCCCTATATTTTATCATAAACTTGATTTTTAGACAAATTTAAGGTATAGTGGACAAACTTTAATAAATAATTAAATTATGAAATCAGGTTTTGCTATCTTAATCGGCAGATCAAATGTCGGAAAATCTACTTTAATCAATACTTTAGTCGGTACAAAAATTTCGGCTACCAGTTTTCGTGCTCAAATGACACGACAAGTTATTCATGGAATAGTCAATGATAAACAAGGACAAATTGTTTTTGTTGATACCCCTGGAATTTTTAAAGATAAAAAAAGTTCATTAACAGGAAGACTTATTGAAAAAGCAAAAGAAGCTCTAGAGGGTGTAGATTTAATAATTTATGTTGTTGATCCCACCCGAGAAATTGGTGACGAAGAAAAATATTCTTTTGGGTTGATTCGTCATTTAGAAATTCCAAAAATTCTTGTAATAAATAAAAGTGATTTATCAGAAACAGATAAAAAATATTTAGATGATTATAAAAACTGGGCAGAAAATTTTAATGCAGTTATGGAATTATCTGCTTTAAAAGCTCGTCATATCCAACCTCTAAAAGAAAAAGTTTTTGAACTTTTACCAGAAAATGATTTAAAAATGTATGATGATGAAAAACAAATCACTAACATTAATGAACATTTTTGGATAGCCGAAATAATCAGAGAAAAGATTTTTTCAGTTTTTGATAAAGAAGTTCCTTATTCAATTACTGTAGAAGTTGATAATATTGAAGATAAAAAAGATATTTTACTTATTCAAGCTCGAATTTTGACAGCGGATGAGAGATATAAAAAAATTATTATAGGTAGAAATGGACAAAAAATAAAAGAAATTGGAAAAATGGCTAGACGTGAATTGGAACAAGCATTAAATAAAAAAATATTTTTGGAATTAGAAGTAGAAGTTGATAAACATTGGGTCGAGAGGATCTAAAGTCAAAAGGAAAAAGTCAAAAAATCTGTTTAAAGCAGGTTTTTTGTTTTAAAAATGAAAGCAGGTAAGCTATTAAGCCTGTAAGCAGATAAGATTTTATTTAAAATAAAACAATCTGAAATATGGTTGTTTTTTAATTTTAGATTCATAATTTTTGATTTAAGATTTTTTAAAATCTTTTTTGATTCAATAAACAAGCTTGAAATACAAACACTCTTTAAATCAAATTTCCAATCACTTTGTCATACCGTAGCGAAGCGAAGATATCCCTTAAATATTGATTTATTACTAATCATTTTAAAAATAAATTATTTTGATTTAAAAAAGTTTAACCTGCCTGCCGGCAGGCAGGGGGATTTCTCCACTCACTCTCTTCGTTCGCTCATTACGAAATGACAAAATGATTATCAGTCTATTTTTCTGTTTATTCCTCTCTATTTTTATTCATTTATACCCTCAAAATTTACCTAAAATAAGGTAAAAATAAGCAAAAAGTTAGATAAATACTTGACAAAAGGTAAAAAATATGATATATTTGTTTGTTATTTTGATCTTTTAAAAACTTTTAGTGGAGACAACCACAATAAAAAACAGGAGAAATCATGGAAAAAATAATCATAAAAATTTCCGAAGATGAAACAGAAGGAATGGGGGTACTTACCGTTGAAGGAGAAGGAGCCAAAAATTTTCTCAACAGGCGACCGATAGTCTCTTTGACTCATGAAAACGGCATGAGACAAGAGTTTGCAGTAAACAAAGAAAGAAATTTTTTTGCTATACCGAAAAATAAAACTGTGAAAAAAATCACGGTGGAATTCCTATAAACTTTCTCTCACTTCGAAACAAAGACTGGAGTCTCTACAACAAATAAGTTGCCAGAGCATTTCAGTCTTTTCTTTTTTTACAAAAAAATCCGCTGGTTGCGGATTTTTTAAATCTAAAATCGTAAATCGAAAATCTTAATTTAATAATTCCATTGCTTTTTCTAAACCAACATCAATATAATCCTCCACTTTATCCCCACTAGTTCCATCTTTTTGGATAAACATCTCCTCAACTTCAATATTAGGTTTTATACCGATTCCGTCAATCGCAGTTCCATTTGGTGTAAACCATTTCGCAATAGTTAATTTTAAAGCTGATCCATCAAGCAAAATTTCATATTCTTGAACAGAACCTTTACCAAAAGACTTTTTACCAATTACAGTTGCTTTTTCTTGATCTTGCAAAGCACCAGCAACTATTTCTGCACTAGAAGCAGTTCCTTCATCAATTAAGACAATTGTTTTTATATTTTTTAAACGATGATTTCCAATTGTTTCATAAACATTTTCTTTGTTATCATTAAATTTTTCTGAAACAATAACTCCATTTTCAATCCATTCACTTGAAATTTTTACTGCTGTATCCAAAAAACCACCCGGATTAGAACGTAAATCTAAAATTATCGCTTTTATTTTTTGATTTTCTTCGATAACTTTTTTTATATTTTTTTCAAATTCATCCCAAGTTTTTTCATTAAAATCACTAATGCTTAAATAAAATATTCCATCTTTTTTTTCTTCAAGATAAATTGTTGGACGATTTAAGACTTCACGAGTAATTTCTAAATCAAAAATTTCTTCGCCTCGAGCAATTTTTAATTTTACTATTGTTCCTTTTTCGCCTTTTATTTTAGCCACAGCTTCTTCAACACTAAGTCCATAAACATCATTTTCATCAATAGCTAAAATTATATCACCTGATTTTAATCCAGTTTTTTCTGCTGGTGAATCTGGTAATGGAGCAACAACTATCAACTTATTATCTTTAATTGCTAATTCAGCTCCGATTCCTTCAAATTCTCCTGATAAAGTTTCTGTAAATTCAGCTGCTTTTTCTGGAGAAAAATAAACTGAATATGGATCTTCTAAACCAGCGATCATTCCAGATACAGCGCTATAAAAAAGTTTAGTATCATTTATTTTTTGAGGATCTACATAATCTTTATGTATTTTATCCCAAACTTTCCAAAACTGTTCAAAATCTACTGAATCTTTTCTGGTGTTACTATATAAATTTAAAACTTTTGAAATTTCTACTTCTCCAGATTCATTAAATAAAGCATCTTTGACACCATAATTTATTCCAAACAAAACTCCAACAGCAAAAACAGCTAATAATAAAATCGCAATTAAAACTATTTTTATTTTTTTATTCATAATAATTAAATTGTTTAAGGATGAGGGCCTCCATTACCCCCCATCCTTTTTGTAATTTTTTATTTCTGTCCCTTTTTCACAAATTGGACAGAAAGCAAAAAATCTACTTTTTATCTTCACCACAAAATGTGATGAAGAATTTTCAAATACAGAACATGCCTTGTTTTGACAAGACATGATTTTCTTGTCAATCAATGTTCCCCCAAACATTCTTTCTTCTTTTGCAGTTCCATTTTCAAAATCAGACATTTTTTCCTCCTTTTCAAATTCAAAAAGAACATCAAATTATTTTTATTTTTACTCCAATTTTTTTTAATTTTTTTACTATATTTTCATAACCTCTTTCAATATGTTCAATATTATTTATCACAGTTTTTCCTTCAGCTACTGAAGCTGCTAGAAATAAAGCTGCACCAGCTCTCAAATCTGTAGCCATTACTTCTGCACCAGCAAATTTACAAGATCCTTCAATAATAGCAGTTTGTCCATCAATTTTTATTTTTGCTCCTAAACGATTTAATTCAGGTATATGCATAAAACGATTTTCAAATATTTTTTCAGTTATTTCACTTTTTCCAGAAACTAAACTTAATAAAACCATCATTTGAGCTTGGAGATCTGTAGGAAATCCGGGAAAAAAATCAGTATTAAATTTTACAGCTTTAAGTCTTTTTAAATCAGATTTTATTTCAAATAAATTATTTTTTATTTCAAAAATTACTCCCATTTTATTTAAAATATCTATAAAACCTTTTAGATGTTCTGGAAAAACATTTTTTATTTTTATTTTTGTTCCGGTAATTAAACTTAAAATAATAAAAGTACCAGCTTCTATTCGATCATAAATTATAGAATAAGAACTAGGATTTAATTTTTTTACTCCTTCAATTTTAATTTCGCTTTCTCCTCCGCCAGTTATTTTTGCTCCCATTTTATTTAAAAAATTACATAAATCTATAATTTCTGGTTCTCTGGCTGCATTAATTATTTTTGTGATACCTTCTGCTTTTACTGCTACTAAAATAATATGTTCAGTAGCTCCAACACTCGCAATATCTAATTTTATTTCAGCACCATGTAATTTTTCTGCTTCTGCTTCTACATAACCATGTTCAATTTTTATTTTTGCTCCTAATTTTTCTAAAGATTTTAAATGTAAATCAACTGGTCGAGAACCAATAGCACAACCTCCTGGTAAAGAAACTTTGGCTTTTTTCTTATTTGCTAAAATTGCTCCTAAAACTAAAAAAGATGCTCGCATTTTTGAAACTATTTCATAAGGAGCAACAATATTTTTTATTCCTTTATTTATAATTTTATAATGATTTTTTGATTTTTTCTCAACAATTAAACCATGATTTTCCAAAAGTTCAATTAAAGTTTTTATATCAGATAAATCAGGAATATTTTTTAAATCATACTCGCCTTTTTCAATCAAAACTGCAACTAAAATAGGCAAAGCAGAATTTTTTGAGCCACTTACTTCCAAAATTCCCGAAAATTTTTTTCCGCCATCTATGACTAATTTTCTCATATAATATTGATTTTTATCTTAAAAAACGTTATTATTATACCGTAAAAACAAACATATGGCAAATAACTATTACAATCACAAAACCCGTCTAAACAAGACAATTAGAAGAATTATTATGGTTTCTCTAATTTTGTCATTTTTTATTATAACTCCAGTGCTAATTTTTTATGCTTCTGGTTATACTTATGATATCAAAGAAAAAAAAATCAAAAAAACTGGAGTTTTAAGTATTGATATTAAACCACGAGATGCACAAATTTTGTTAAATAATGTTTTAATAAAAAAGAAAATACCAGTAAGATTATCAGGAAAAATTCCTGGAACTTATAATTTAAAAATCGAAAAAAATGGTTATAAAACTTGGGAAAAAAATATTTTGATCAGTAGTAACCAAACAACTTATATCAAAGATATCACTTTAATCAAAGAAAATTTACCTTTACGAGTTTTAGAAAACTTAGAAAATATTGTAAATATCTATGGAAATAATGCTACGAATTTTTTAATTTTAACTCATAAAGAAAATTTATTTGAAATCTATAATTATAATTCAGAATTTGAAAAAACAAATTTACTTTTAAGTTTTGAGAGTAAAGAAGAACCAAAAATAATTTTTTCTTTTTTCCAAAATTTAGCTTTCATTGAAACTCAAGATAATAATAAACATTATTTAATTAATTTAGATATAAATCCACAAGTCATAAATATTGATCTAAAAAATCAAAGCGAAAATTTAGAAATTCAATGGACAAGAAATAATAATTTAGCTTATCTTAAAAATGAAGACACTGTTTACAAAATAGAAAATAATCTTGTTACACTTTTGACAAAAGCTCCTTCTGAAATTACTTACGTCGACGATAAAGAAAATCTTTGGTTTTTAGATGAGAAAATGTTTTTGATAAATAATAATGAAAGTGAAAAAAAATATTTTTTAAATGATAAGATAGAAAAAATTATTGAAATGGACGAAAAAAGAATCATTGCTCAAAGTGATAAAGAAACTATTGTTTATAAAATAGAAAATGGACAGATAGGTAAAAAAAATTATTTACCAGGTAAAGATCTAATTTTTTTTGATAAAAATTGTTTAGTCAATTCTGATTGGGAAATAAATAATATTAATTCTGAAGCAGAAACTGAACTTATCAATCGGGGCGGTTATAAAATAAATGATGTCTTATCTTTTGACGATGAGGGAAATTTTTTAATAAAAACGACTGATAAACTTTTAGTTTTTAATCCTGGTTATTTTATAACTACAGAGATGTTAAATAATTCGGAAATCAAAAATATAATTACTCAAACAAAAAAAAGAACATTGTTCTTTTTTGCAAAAATTGGAAACCAAACTGGAATTTTTCAATTAAACTATTAAAATTAAATTTCAATAGTTGTTTTATCCCCGATTATCAAAGATTTTGGTTCAGCCAAATCTTTTTTAATTATTTTAACTTCTTTTCCGATAATACTGTTAGCTATATATAAATCACTATTAATTTCACAATTTGATAAAATTATAGAATTTTCTATATGACAATTTTTTATTATACAACCAGAAGCAATTGAAACATTAGGACCAACAAAACAATTTTCTAATATACAATTTTCTCCAATAATTACTGGTCCATTTATTTTTACATTTTCTGCCACAAAACTTCCATGACCAATATGGACATTACCTGTTAAATTTAATTTATTTTCAATTTTTCCTTGTTGAAGAAAATTTGTTGGTGACATTTTTTCCATAAGCAAACCATTAGCAATAAGTAAATCTTCAACTTTTCCAGTATCTTTCCACCAACCAGTAATTTCTTTACAACCAACTTTTTTATCATTCTTTAAAAACAAAGAATGAATGCTTGAAATTTCATATTCACCCCGATCACTTTTTTCTATTTTATCAAAAGCATCAAAAAATATTTTTGGACCATATAAATAAAGTCCTGTGACAGCAAAATTATTTGGTGGATTTTGTGGTTTTTCCCAAACATCAATTAATTTATTATCATTATCAAAAACAGGAACGCCAAATCTTTGTGGGTCGTTTACTTGTGATAAAGCTAACATACAATCATAATTTCCTTTATAAAATTCTTCAAACATCGGTACTAAACTTCCTAAAAAAACATTATCTGACAAATAAAACATAAATGGTTCATTGCCAATAAATTTCTTTGCTTCATTAACAACATGAGCTATACCTTGTGGGCCACCAGTTTGTTCAAAATATTCAATTTTTATGTTCCAATGAGCTCCATCACCTATCGCTTCACGTAAAGAATTATCTCCTGGATTTGTATTTATATATATTTCTGTAATTCCAGCTTCAACCGCTTTTTCAATAGCATGAAAAATCATTGGTTTATTTGACAATGGTAAAAGGTGTTTATTGATTGTGGTTGTAATTGGATGCAGACGAGTCGCTCGTCCCCCACCAGTCAAAATTGCTTTTTTAATTTTCATAAAATATTTATAGACTATAACTTTAAAAAATTTCTACCACCAAATTATTCCTTTTACTACAATATAATAATATAATTTCATAATTGGATTACCAATATATTTTAATAAAGGATTTTGCATTTCATTTTCTTGAAATAAAATCTCTGAAACAGAATACTTTAACAAATATCTATCAGAAACAACACGAGTTTTTTGCACTCTCTGTCTTTTTTTATACCACAACATGAAATTCTTTCTATCAAACCAATATTTATAAACTTCCCATCTTTTTTTAGCATATTTATTTTTTAAACTAAAAATCCAAAGACCAATTTCCAAAACAAAAGCCATTGGAAAAAGTAAAATGAGTGTTGGCCATTTAAAAAACATGAGCATTATTGCGTGGCGGTTTCTTTCCATAAAATAAAATTTTTCGATACTACGACCAAAATTATATTTATGATAAAAGACAGAATCTTTAACTAATTTTATTTTATATCCAAGGCAACGAAGTCTAAAACTCCATTCTAAATCTTCATGATATAAAAAGAAATCATCATCCCAACCTCCATATTTTTTTATTAAATCAGTTTTAACCATAAAAGAAGCGCCACTCGCATAATCAATTTCCTTTTCGGCTGGAATATTCAAATCTTTTACATCCAAACGATAATTATCACAAAAACCAAAACCTAAATAATGAAAAGAATTACCAGCACTATTTAATAAATTTGTTTCTGGGTAGAGCATGATAAGTGACTGAGCAATTGCTAATTTTTCATCTTTTTCAAAAGTTTCAACTAGAGGTTCTAAAGCTGTACTAGCAAAAAAACCATCATTATTATGAAAAATACAATAATCAAAATTATTTTCTATCGCCCATTTTACACCAACATTATTTCCTTTAGCAAAACCTAAATTAGAATTTTGGGCTAAAACAGTTGTGTGCGGAATTTCATTTCCAGAAAGAGGTAAAACAGCGGATTCAATATAATGAACAAATGATCCTTCGGTTGGGTGTAAATTGCTAACAATTACTAATTCAATTTTATCTTTTGGATAAGTTATTTTTTTTAAAGCTGAAACCATATCATCAATATATGTTTTATTGTGATAATATAACAGATAAATTACAGCAATTTTTGGATAATTTTTATTTTCCATAAATTTAAATTATTTTTTTATTATTTTTTATTCCACAAATAATCAAGATTATTTTTTGTGTCTTCAGTAAAATCAATGTCTTTCGCAATAAAACTTTTTTTAATATCTAAGGCTTTTTTGATTTCACCTCTTCTCATAAAAAAATTAAAAACATCTTTAATTACAATTTTTAAATCAAGATTTTTCGCAAAATTTTCTTTGATTTTTTCTACTTCTTTTATGTCTAATCTTTCTAAAGCTAAAGAAAAAATTTTTGACATTCTTTTTTCATAATCAGGTGCATCTTCTATTTTTATGTTTTTTCCCAAATCTGTTTCTAAAAAATCCATTATTTCAGAAAAAGATGATTCATTTTCCATTTTATTCCAAATACTTTCAAAAACAATATTTTTATAATTTTCTATAGTAGATAAATCTTTTCCTTCAGCTAAATTATTTTGAATATATAATAATTTATCTGTATAAAGATTTTTTAAATTTTGCAAAAAACAATTTTCTACAGCCTTATCATAGCCAGGAATTTTTTTCCAATCAATTTTGTCACCTACTCTTTTTTGGACTTCAAGAGCTGAGTCTAGTAAACCAAATCTTAAACTTTTGATAAAAATATCTTTTTCAATTTCCATTCTTTCTTGTTCATTTATTTTTTCAGACATAATTTTAATATTTAGTTTTATAAAATCTATGATTTCCACGCCATTTCCACAAATATTTTATCCAACTATTGGCGTGGATTCTAGCTAATTTATTTTTAAAAACAGCTTTAAACATACCTGGGACTTTTGCGGATTCTCGAGCGTGAGCATGCAAAATTACGATATCATGAACATAATAAACTGGCATATTTTTTTCCCACATTCGATGACACCAATCACAATCTTCTAAATACATAAAATATCTATCATCAAACCAACCAATTTTATCAACAACTTCTTTTCTGACTACCAAAGCTGCCCCTAAAACCCAATCAACTGGCCGAGTTTCATTATGATCAAAATCTTTCATGATCAGTTTGTCAGCATGTTTTTTCACCCAATTATATTTTTTATCAAAATTTATTTGTTTTAATGGTTTGATTAAAATAGATGGCAAATCAAAACGATAACAAGAATATTGCAATGAACCGTCCATATTTAATAATTTCGGACCAATACAAGCAATTTTTGGATGAGAATCCATAAATTCAATAATTTTGTCTATAGTTTGCGAATTTTCTGGAATTATAGTATCACGATTCAAAGCAAAATAATATCTTGCTTCACATGATTTAAAACCTTTATTATTTCCAGCTCCAAAACCAATGTTTCCACCACAATCAATATAATTTACTTGCGGAAATCTTTCTAACAAAGCCTCTTTGATATTATCTTTATTTTCAGAATTATCAGCTACTGTTATTTGCACATCATATTTACTTGTTTTGATATCCAAAATCAACGATTCAACCGCTCGCAAAATATCATCTTTCATTAAATAGTTTAAAAAAACTATATTGATATCTTTCATAATTATTATTTCTCTATTTTATTTAAAATATTATTCATTTCTTTTGTTAATTCTTCCTGTTTTTCAATTAATTTATTTTCAGATATAATTTTTTGAAATTTATTTATAAAATTATCATATTCTTCGATAAAATCAGGACGAGAAAAAAGTTCTTTTACTTGTTCTTCATTTATCACTCCTCTATCAAAATTATCCATCACAGAATCTTTAAAATTTTTTAATGGCATTTTTTCTAAAAAATTATGAGGGATTTCATTTTCTAGAATTGCTGAAACAACTGAAAAATAATTATTAACTATGTGAGCAAAAATAGCTGGAAGTTTTTCCGCTGTTTTTTCAATATTTGATTTTTCCTCTATAATTTGAGGTTTTCTATATTCGGACATAATTTTAATATTTTATCTCTATAAATTTTCTAAATTCTTGCGAACTTAATTTTCTGTAATTTTTTATAATTTTTCGCTTATTTTGAATCTTTTTTCTCAATTTAAAAATTTCAATCCAAGCTTTTAATATCTTCGGTTTAAAATAAAGATAGAAAAAGAATTTCTTTAATTCATACCATAAAATAGAAAAAAAATCAATAAGAAAATTTTGCCAGTATTCATTTTTGTAAATAGTTAATAAATGATTTTTATAACTATTATACTGGACATAATCGCTTTGATTTTGTTTATGTTTTATAATATTTTTCTTATTTATTTCTTTTAAGCCACTGGCTGTCCGATCATGATAAGTAATCGCATCTAAAATTATATAAGCTTTATTTTTTGTAGTTGCTAAACGATAAGCAAGATCAACATCTTCTTTATAAGAATGATAATCTGAATCTAAAAATTCTGATTCTGAAAGTCTTATTTTATCAATTATATTTTTTCTAAAAACTGGCTGGGCTCCAGAAACTCCAAATACTTCTAATTTATTATCTGTAAAATTATTTTTAATTTCTTCCCAATCATATTCTGCAAAAATTTCAGAAACTTGTCTATTTTTATAAAGTTTCAAACCGAGCGTATCGATTTTATTACTAAAACTTTTTTCTAAACCGTTTTCTATATTTTCAAAATTCCATTTCATAAGTCGAGGTGAAATCACAGCTACATCTTCATTTTTATCCAAAAAATCAATTAGTTTTTCGAGACAATCTTCTTTTAAATACATATCTTGATTTAAAAGAAGAAAATATTTTTCAACTATTTTTTGATACAATTCATTATGACCACCAGCAAAACCTAAATTTTCTTTATTTTTATAAAAATCATATTGAAAATTTACTGATTCTAATTCTTTTTCTATCAATTTTACAGTATTATCAGTTGAATTATTATCTAGAATATATAATTTAAAATCTTGAAATTTTTGTTTTTTAAGCGAATCAAAAAGATAAGGAATATATTTAGCTCCATTCCAAACAACTAAATTTATGGCTAATTTATTCATAATTATTTTTTTCTTAAATTATCCAACCGAACAATAAAAACAGCTACTGGCCTAAAAATAGCAACCCAAATCCAAATATACATTTTCTCCCATTTTTTGAAATACAATAACATGCTTTTTGTAAAAATTTTTTGTTTCCAAATATTTGTTCTTTGTTTAAAACTTTGTCCAAAAAGATCAATGCAAGTTACAATCGGTGTATAAATTACTTTTAAGTTTAATTTTTTTATTTCTCTACACAAATCAACATCTTCAAACCAAATGAAATAACGAGGGTCAAAAGCAAAACCTAATTTATCCAAAGTTGTTTTTTGTAATAACATAAAAGCACCACGAACACTGTCCACTTCTTGTTCTTTTTCCGGATCAAAATCTGTCATCAAATAATTATCTAAAACTTTTGGAAATAGATGAGGAATTTTTAATAGTAAAGCAATTTGATTAAAAAGTTTTGGAAATCTTCTTGGTCCAGCATTTTTATTATAAGTTCCATCAGTATTAACCAATTTAACACTTAATAATCCTATTGCTGGGTCGCTTTCCATTTTTTGAATTATTTTTTTTAAAGAATTTTCTTCAAGTTCATTATCAGGATTTAAAAATAAAATAAATTCACCACTCGCAATTTTATAACCTTGATTGTTAGCGGCAGCAAAACCTAAATTTTCTTTATTTTGAATTAACTTTATTTCAGGATATTTTTTAATTATTTCAACAGTATTATCAGTTGAGTTATTATCAATAATGATTTCTTCAAATTCTAAATCACCGGCGCCTTTTTTTACACTTTCTATTTGCTTTTTTATTGTCTTTTCATTATTCCAAGTAACGGTGATTATTGATATTTTCATATTATCTTTACTTGCTAATTCCCCATTCGTTTCTTAAAAAAATCAACATAAGGTATAGCCGTCGGATCAATCTTTTTGAGTATTGCTAAATAATAACTAACATAACTTCCTAAAACTAATAGTTCGCACATTTCTAAAATTTTATCTTTTTCTTTTGTTTCATAAACAAAATTTTTTATTTGATTTTTTTGCAAAACTTTTGTAGTAATATCATATCTTTTTTGTGTACGTGAAAAATAATTTTTTGATTTAAATAAAACAAAAAATAAATTTTTTTTATTACTTTCTGGATAAGCCATGCCTTCTAATAAATGATGATTCAATTCTGGTAAAGTAAAATAAGCAGCAAATCTTTTTGCATTTTCGTTCATTTGATTAGCAGCAATATGAGCGTTTCCTACTAAATGTTCTGAAGCAACATAAAAAACTGAAAAATTTATCATTTTTTCTGCTAATTGTTTAGCAATATTTTCTTTTTTAGGAGTAAGTACACCAAAAAAAGAATCATAAAAAGCAATAGTTGCAACAATTTCTTTAAAATATTTTTGAGAGATTTTTAAAATTCCTATTTTATTAAGTAAAATAATTTGACCAAAAATAGAATAACCAAGTCCCATACGTGGTGATGAACAAGGATTATTTTCTGTTTTAAAAACAAGCGCTGGTAATTTATTTATTTTTGCAAAACTTGCCAATTTTCCACCAGCTGCTATGACTATTATTTTTGCATGACGTTTTTTTAATTCTTCAAAAACTGTAAGCACTTCTTCTGTACTTCCCGAATAGCTAGAACAAATAGCCAAAGTATTGTTATTTACAAATTTTGGTACATTATAATCATTTACAATTTCCAAAGAAATTTTTATATTATTAGCAAATACATTTTTTATAACTTGAGCTCCAAGAGCTGAACCGCCCATACCAAAAACAACAATATTTTTTACTTTTTTATATGATTTTGGAATTTCTAAATAATTTGATTCTTGATATATTTGTTCGACTTGTTTATATAATAATTGTAAACTACCAAGCATGTTTTTAGAATCAATTTTTTTTATATTTTTTATATCGTCTAACATATTTTATTTTAGATATTTATTTCATAATATTAGCACAAAAAAGACCTTTTGTAAAATAAAAAAAGACCTTCATTTTATTGAAAGTCTTTCAAAATATCTTTTAGATTTAGTTTTATTTTAATCCAAGTTCACTAGCTGCTTTTTTATAATTATTTATACTTAAACTATCATTACCAGACAATTCAAATAATTTATTATGCATTTCCAAAGCTTTTCCCTGTTCTTTAGCACATTCAAAAGCTTCGGCTGCTTTTTGGGCATTAGCATGAAATGATAAAGGGAAATTGCGGAAAGTAAATTTTATTTTATCTCCATAATCAGCTAAAAGTTGTTCGACAGTAGCTGAAAATCTTGTACAATAAGGGCATTCAAAATCTGAAAATTCAACTAAAGTTACAGTCGCTTTTTTATTTCCTGCCCAAAATACATCAGACAAATCTGACTCTTTAATATCAACTTTTAATAATTTTCCTTGTTCATCTTTAGATAAATATTCTGAACTAGGTTCTTTACCAGCTAAAATTTCATCAACAATTCCCTTTACTTCTTCAATTGGGAGAGCTCCACTTAATAAATAACCATTAATAAAAGTAGCAGGTGTACCATTAACTCCAAATTTAGTTCCTAAAGCAATATCATTTTTTACAGTATCTGCATATTTATTACTATCTAAACATTGGCTAAATTTTTCTGGGGCTTTAAAATTTAATTCTTCAGTATTTTCTGCTTTACAAGTTCCATCGCAATTCAAAACAATTGGTATTAAAACAAAAAAACCGACAGTACACAAAACCAATAAACCACCTAATATTCCAATTAAAAATGAATGTAATGGTGACAAAAGACTTATTAATTCTTTTAAACTCTTTTTTTCTTCTGACATAGTTTTAAAATTTAAAATTAATTTTTAATAATTATTATAATACAAAATATTTTATATTATATTACATTTTTAAAGTCTTGTAAAATTCATAAGCGATTGGAGCAGCTACAGAACTTCCTTCACCACCTTCTTCTACCATTATTGTAACAACAATTTGTGGATCTTCAACTGGAGCAAAAGAAGTAAACCAAGCATGAGTATCATGACTATTACTCCATTGAGCAGTTCCAGTTTTTCCTGCAACATTAAATTTTAAATTATTCAAAAGTCGACAAGAACCATACTCAACGCAATCTTTCATTCCCGCTCTCACAATACTCAAATTATAAGAATCAAGAAAATTTTCTTTAACAATTTCTTTTTCAAAAAAATCTTCAAAATTATTTTCTGAATCTAAAATTGAATACAAAACATGTGGTTTATAAAAAGTTCCATTATTAGCAATAATAGAAGTCATGTTAGCTATTTGTAAAGGTGTAACTAATAAATCTCCTTGACCAATAGATAAATTATAAGTATCCCCTACATACCATCTTTCATTTTTTACTCTTTTTTTCCATTCTGGAGTTGGAATAAAACCTTCATTTTCTGCTGGTAAATCTATTCCTGTTTTTTGAGAAAAACCAAATAAAGATAAATACTCATCAATTTTAAAAACCCCAAGTCCTTTAAAATTTCCATATCCACCGCCAATATAATAATAAAAAGTATTAACTGAATTAGCTAAAGATTGTCTGACATTAGTGTTGCCATGCCCACCAGCTAACCAATCAGGAAAAAACCAATCACCAACTTGTAAACCTCCCGAACTCAAAAAACTTGTTTGTGAATCAATAATTTTTTCTTGTAAAGCAGCTGTGGCCATGACTGGTTTTATAACTGAACCAGAAGGAAAATTACCACCAATAGCTCGATTAAAAAGCGGATTATTTTCATCATTTATATATTTTTGATAAGTTTTATAATCAATTCCACCCGAAAAATCATTATTATCAAAACCCGGATAACTTACCAAAGCTAAAATCTCACCGTTTTTTGGGTTCATGGCAATAGCTGAAGCACGTTTTTTTCCATACACAGCTAATTTATCTTTGATTATTTTTTCCAGATTGGATTGCATTTCAAAATCAATTGTAAGTTTTATATGATCTCCAGAAACTGGAGCTTCTTCGGCTAATACATTTTGCTCTTTACCAATAGAATTTACTTCAATAATTTTTTTTCCATAAACACCGCGTAAATATTCCTCGTATATTTTTTCTACTCCAGTTTTACCTATTGAATCCGAAGGTAAATAACCTTTTGTATATAAATTTTTTAATTCTTCAGCCGATAATTTTCCTATATAACCCAAAACATGAGAAAAACTATTTGAATTATTCATTTCTTCAGAAAAATTAGATTCTGAAATATTTTCTTCATTTTTAGTTAAATAAAACCTTTTACTTCCTCTCTGCACATAAATTCCTGGTAAATCTGCCGCAGCAACTTCGATTTTTAAAGCTGCTTCGTAATCTATATCTTCTACGATGACTATAGATTCTGTATTATAATCTTTATATTTATCTATAATTTGAGCGAAATCTTCTCTTGATAAATTTGTAAGTTCTGATAATTTATCAATAACTAGTGATAAATCTTTTTCTTCTCTGGGTAAATCTTGTGGAATAACTGCTAAAGAAAAATTCGGTATATTTTGTACTAATTGTTTTCCGTTTCGATCATAAATAAGTCCTCTTTCTGATTCTACTGGTAAAATTCTTTGGCGATTATTTTCAGCTCGTTCACGATAATATTCACCTTGCAATAATTGTAAATTTATCAAACGAGAAAAAATAATTACGAAAAAAAACATTAAAAAAAGAAAGATCAAAAAAAATTTTTTATTGCTAAAGCTGGATCCTAAATGTGAAACTCCAGAACTAATTAAATCTGTTTTTTGACTATCATCACCAATACAAAAACAATTTTCCACCCATTCCAGACTGTATTTTCCTTTTAAATCATTTTTAACACCGGTTTTTTTTTCAAATGGATCAAAATAGTCCATAAATTAATTTATAATATATTTTTTATTAATTTTTTTCAAAATTAAATCAGTTGAGAGATAAATCAATAAACCTAAAATAACAGAAGAAAAAATTTCAATTAACATTTTTACAAAAAAATCAAAATAATTAACTGATTCGACTAAACTAAAATTATTTAATAAATAAATTAAAAATAAATAAATTGTATCTATAGATAAAACAAAAAGCGTAATCATTAAAATTAAAGACCAAATTGTTTGTTTAGAAAATAATTCTTTAAAAAACCAATAGATAAGCAAAGTTGAAACAGTTCCAGAAAAAAAATAAAAACCAAAATTATTTGCTGAAAACAAGTCTAACATAAAAAATAAACAAAAAGAAAACCAGACTATTTGGCCATGAGAATTACGCATCATAATAGCCGAAATAACAGCCACAAAAAGATTTGGTCTTAAAAAAGAAAACCACGGATAATTTATAAGAGCTAATTGTGCTGTGACCAAAAACAAAGCTACTAAAAAATAAAAAATAAATTTTAAAAACTTATAAAACATAATTTTATTATTCAGCGCGAATAATGACTGAAACTACGGTTAAATAAGAAAGATCAGCGCTTGTTTTTAGAATAGCTTGTTGAAAAGGTTCATGAGGTTCTTTTTCAACAATTTCCACTTTTCCGATCAGTAAACCGCGAGGAATACCTTCGGTTAAACCTGAAGTAACAATAGTGTCACCAATATTTATATTTTCATTTTGAGGAATAAAATCCATTTTTACTCCTAAACCGTAACCACCTTCAACTAATCCTAAACTTTTGCTTTGATTTAAAATAGTAGCTCCAATTTTACTATTATTATCAGTGATCAATCTAACAGTTGATTCTTTTTCTTCGATTTTAATAATTTTTCCAATTAAAATTCCTTCTCCAACTATAACTGGATTATCAATCTGAACCCCATTTTTCTCACCGACATTAATAATCAAAGTCGTTCCCAAAGGATCAACAGCGCGACTGATGACCTCAGCTCCAATAGTTTGATAATTATTATTTCTTAAAAAATTCAATTGTTTTTTCAATTCTTCATTTTCTCCAATTAACATTTGATTTTGACTTTTAAAATTTTCTAAATTTAATTTTTGTTCAGCCATTTCATTTATTTTGGTAATCAGAGTGTCTTTATCCAGATCTTTTAATTCCTTTGTTTCAATAGAAATATTTTGTTTATAAAAAAAATGTGAAGTAGAAAAAACTACTTTTTTTATAAAATTTTCAAAAAAATTAAGACAACCACAACTATGTAAAAAAATTGTCAGTAAAATAATTAAACTGATAAATAAAAAGGTTATCTTTTTATTTCTATTCATAGACAAAAATTAAAATAATTTTTATTTTATGTCTTTTGCCGAAGGTAATCTGACTTCAGATAACAAATCAGCCTCATCAAGCAAAATACCAGCTCCTCTGACAACAGCTGTCAATGGATCGTCTGCAATTCGAACTGGGATTTCAGCATTTTTAGCAATAACTTTATCTAATCCTTTTAAAAGAGAAGCTCCACCTGATAATAATATTCCTCTTTCGTGAATATCTGCTGTTAATTCTGGTGGCGTCATTTCTAAAGTCATTTTGATATAATCAACAATTGTTTTTACACTTCTTTTCAAAGCTTCTCTAACATTTTCATTAGTAATTATTACTTCTTTTGGTAAACCAGTTATCACATCTCGACCTCGCATTGGAAATTCTATAATTTCAGATACTGGTATTGCGGAACCAATTTTAATTTTTATTTCTTCGGCATGAGATTCACCAACATACAAATTAAAAAATTCTTTAGCATATTGAACAATATTTTTTGTCATTTCGTCTCCAGCTATATTTGTAGATTTCCAAGTAACCACACCATCTAGAGAAATAACAGCAATTTCAGTTTTTCCGCCACCAATATCTACAATCATATTTCCAATCGGATCTTGGATTGGCATTCTAGAACCAATAGCTGCTGCCATTGGATCTTGAATAATGATTACTTCTCTGGCTCCAGCTGAAATAGCAGCATCTTCAACAGCTTTTATTTCTACTTCTGTCACGTCTAAAGGCACAGCAATAATTACACGTGGTCTAGTAGTTAAAGTAAAACCATCTTGATGCACTTTATCAATAAAATATTTTAACATTTTTTCTGTAACTTCATAATCAGAAATAATGCCATTTTTTAACGGTTTAGTAACTTGAATATGTGGAGGAGTTTTTCCTAACATATTTTTAGCTTCTAAACCAACTGACATAACTTGTTCTGTTCTAGTATTAATTGCTACAACAGTTGGTTCATTTATTACGATTCCTTTATCTGGAGTATAAACTAAAGTATTTGAAGTTCCTAAATCTATCGCAATATCTTTACCAAATTTTTTAAAAAGATTATTAAACATATTTTTTTAAATCTTTTATTTTTATTAATTCACTTGTTTCTTCATTTCTTTTTTTAAATTCAACACTATTTAATTCTAAAGTTTTAGAACTAACAACAATTCTTTTTGAAATTCCTATCAAATCACTATCAGCAAATTTTTCTCCAGCTCTAACATCACGTTCATCATATAAAACTTCTAACCCTTTTTCTTTTAAAGAATTATAAATTTCTTCTGCTTGTTTTTCTTCTTTTTCATTTTTACAAAGAGAAATCAAATGTATATCAAAAGGGCTAACGCTTTCTGGCCAAATAATTCCTTTTTCGTCTGATAAAACTTCAACAATAGTTCCCATTAATCTTCCTAAACCTATTCCATAAGAACCCATAATAACTGTTTGATCTTTTCCATTTTCATCTCTATATTTCAAATCAAAGGGACTTGAATATTTTGTACCAAGTGAAAAAATATTACCAACTTCAATAGCTTTTTTTTCTACCAAATTATTTTTATCTAATCCTAAACTTTCAATTACTTCATCATTATAAACTTCTTTGTTAATCGCAATATTTTTTTTCTCATCAACAAAAATTGTGTCTTCTCCAGCTTCAGTTAATGTTTGAAATTCGTGAGAAAATTTAGAAAATAAACCACCAGAAGCAAAAGTTAAATATGTTAAATCACCTATTCCAACACGTCTAAAAATATTTTGGTAAGCTTTTTTAGCTTTTTCATAAAATTCATTGTGTTCCTCATCATTTTTAGAAAAAGAATACAAAGCTTTCCAGTAAAATTCTCTACCTCGTAAAATTCCAGACTTACTTCGGGTTTCATTTCTAAAAATATCTTTAAAATCATAAGGATAAACAGGCAGATCTTTATAAGAATTTATATATTGTTTTAAAATATCAGCATGAGCTTCTTCATTAGTCCAAGATAATCCAATTTCATTTCCATTTTTTAATTTTGTTTTAAACCAATTATCTACTAATTCATCGCTCCATCTGCCAGATTTTTGCCAAATTTCTTTATTTTGTAAAATAGAAGTTTTCATTTCTTGTCCACCAATATTATTCATTTCTTCACGAATAATATTTTCAATTTTTTTAATTACTCGTAGACCTAAAGGTAAATAAGAATAAACTCCAGCCATTTGTTTATTTATAAAACCAGCTCTGATTAATAACTGGGCATTTTTAGAAACTTCGTCAGCTGGATTTTCTCTAATTGTTTTGGTAAATAAAAGTGATTGTTTCATAAAATATGATTATTCTTCTAAATTTTGATTATGATTTTTTTTATTTATTGAAATCGAAATAGTAAAAGAAATTACTAAAATAAAAATTACTAATAAAATAATTCCATTAAACCAAGTTAAAAGCGATTTCATTTGTAAAAATAAAAAAGTCAGAAGAAAAAAAGAAATTATCAAAGATTGTTTCAAACTAGCACTAACATAACGAAACAAAGGTAATTCATCTGACGCAAAAAACTTATAAAGTAAAAAAATAAGTATTGAAACTAAACCAATAAGACCGGCGGCTAAACTTAAAAAGAATAGTAAGAAGCCTAGCCAAGAAGTTTCAAAGGGATCAATATTTACAATAACAAAACCCCAAGCTATCCAAGATAAAATAGTGGAAAAAAACATGATACTTAAATATTGCTTTAAATTCATAAAGTTTATTTTAATGCTTTCATTTTATCTATTTTTAGCGTTTTTGGCAAGTTAGTAATCTTAACTATTAGCTAAATTTACTAAAAATAAAAAAATATCTCAAAAATTTATCTAATTTAAGCAAAAAAATTGATTTTACTTTTAAACTAAATATCTTAGTCTATCAATTTCATTTGTACCAATTTTTAAATTGATTTTTTCAACTAAATCTGCTTGATTAAGTCGAATTTCTTGAGCCACGACAGAACCAGAACAAGAAACAGTTAAAGTTCTGTTTTTTAAAAATAAAGGCCTGATTTCATGAGCCAACTCATTTCCAAAAAATTCCTCAAAAACTTCTTTGCTTTTTTCTATCAATTCAGCTGATTCAATTTGTTTTTTTAGTGAATTATTTTTATTGAATATTTGATCAATTGTATTTCCTAGCGGAGTAAAAGTCATAATTAAAATTATTTTTATTTTTTATATTCACAAATATCTCGAAAAGAACAATAATCGCATTCGAAACCTGGTTTGGCTTCAAAATTTTTATTTTTTATGTTGATTATAGTTTCTTCAATTTTTTTAATTTCTTTATCTAAATCTTTTTCCTTACCTAAAAAATCTAGTTTTTTATTGTTTGTTAAATAATAAAAACTTAATTTTGATATTTCTCCAATATTTCGATATTCAGGTAAAGTTTGAGCAGCAATTTGATAAATCAAAAGTTGAGCTTTGTCACCAGCTTCTAATTTTTCTTTTGGTTTTCCAGTTTTATAATCAATAATTTCTAAAGTACCATCAGCTAATTTATCAATACGATCAATTTTTCCATTTAGTAAAAACTCCCCTATTTTTATTTTGAAACCAGATTCCAAAGCTACTGGAATTGTCCAATTATTTAGATTAGTTTCGTAAAAATCTTTAAGAATTCTTTTGCCGTCAGCAAAATATTTCTTTCTTTCCACTTCATTTACATAATTATCTTCAATCCAAGAATTTTCATAAATTTTAATTAAATCAGCAAAACTTGGCACTTGTAATTTATCAGTTTTTTTAACATTTTTTATAGGTAAAGCAAACAAACTATCTTGTTTTAAATCATTTAATTCTTGGATTTTTTTATAAAATTTTTGTAATGTTAAATGAATTGAATTACCAAAACTAAGATGAGAGTGGAGTTTTTGTGGTAGTTTTAAAATGTGAGCCAATTTGTAAGCATAAGGACAAGCTTCATAACTTTTTATTTGGGAAAAAGAAAAAGTTTTTGGTAAATCATAAATAAAATCAGATTTTTTTTCTGCAATTTCTTTTTGTTTTTTATTTTCCAACATTTTTGAAATATCATTGTTTTTATTTGTTGAAGATAATTCTTCAGAAAAATTCATTTCTGCTAAGAAACGACTAATTTTATTTTTACGAGAAATATTTCCAGTATAAGTTTGAGCTGTAGTAAAAAATAGTTTTTCTTTTGCTCTAGTCGCTGCTACATAAAATAAACGTCTTTCTTCTTCTATAGAAAAATCTTTAGAATTTAATTTTTCTTTTAATAATTCGGCTGGTATTTCTATTCCTTCTGAATTTTTGCTATTTGGAAATCTACTATCTACACAATTAACTACAAAAACATATTTAAATTCTAAACCTTTAGCTCCATGGGCAGTGATAACATTAACAGAATCAGGTGTATTTTCTGCTTGATACATTTTTCCTTTATCTCCAGATTCAACTAAAGCATCAAAATATTTTACAAAATCAATTATTTCAGCTCCTGGTGTAATTTCTTCATATTTATCAACTAATTTAAAAAATTGTATTAAATGATAAATTTGTCGAATTGATTCGGCGTCTCCTCTTTTTTCGGCGTCAGTCAAAAATTTTAAATAATGACTTTTTTCCAAAAATTCATAAATGACTTGTGATATTTTGAGATGACGATTATTTTTCATACCAGCATGTACCAAATCAATAATTTTTTCTGCAATTTTTATACCTTCTTCTGAAAGACCAAAATGACGGGCTCTTTTTAAAGCTTCGTAATAAGAAATTGATTTCTTTTTAGCTAAAAAAAGAAATTTTTGCATGTCATTTTCTTTAAAATTTAAAAATGTCATTCGTAACAAACGATAAAAACCTGTATCTTCATAACAATTAGTGACAACACGCAAAAAACTAATTATATCCATAATTATTTTTTGACGATAAAGTCCACTTGAAGCTAAAAATTCATAAGGAATTCCACTTTTATCCAAAGCATTCAAAAAAGCTTCAGCATGTGAATTAGCACGAACCAAAATAGCAAAATCATCCCAGACAACTTCTTTGTTTTTATTTTTTATTTCCGAAATTTTATTTATTACAAAATCAGTTTCTTCAATAATATTATTAAAATGAAAATATTCCACCGAAGATTTTTTCTTATTAAAAGCTATCAATTTTTTATTTATTTTTAATTTATCTTCCAAACGATTTGGATTATTATGTTTTATAGATTCATAAGCAAAATCCAAAATTTCTTGTCCTGAACGATAATTTTCAGTCAAAACAACTTCTTTAGCTGAAGTAAAATCTTCTTTAAAACGCATGATTATAGAAACATTTGAACCGCGAAAAGCATAAATTGATTGGTCATCGTCACCTACTACAGTTAATTTAGCAGTTTCTGAAAGTTTTTTAATAAGTTCATATTGCGACCAATTTACATCTTGAAATTCATCAATTAAAATATATTTAAAACGTTCTTGAATTTTCTTTAAAATATTTGGTCGATCACGCAAAAGTTTTACAGCATAAAAAATTAAATCTCCAAAATCTAACATGGCGTTATCCAAAAGTAATTGATTATATTTTTGATAAGCATCTGCTAATTCAATAATACGATTTTTTTCTTTTATTTCAGCTTCGTCTTTGTCTAAAATCATTTTTTCAGCAAAATCTAGATAATTTTCTGAATCTATCAATTCATCTTTTAGTTTACTAAAATGTCCGATCAAAGCTTTGATTTTTGAATTTGGATTTCCTAATGGTCGATAATAATCTAAATTAAAATCATAAATATGATTCCGCATCAAAATCCAAGCTTCGTTTTCAGTTACTTGTTTAAAATCTACTGGTAAACCAATTTCTAAACCATATTCTCTAAGTAAATTCAGACAAAAATTATGAAAAGTTGAAATTTGCATGTCAGCATAACCTAAACTGATTTTTTGATCTACTCGATCACGCATTTCATTAGCTGCTTTATCTGTAAATGTTAAAGCCAAAATTTCTTCTGGTTTAGCTAAACCATTTTTTATTATTCTAGCTATTTTTTCGGTAATTACAGCTGTTTTTCCAGTTCCAGCTCCAGCAATAATAAGCAAAGGACCATCATTATAATTTACAGCCTCTTCCTGTGCTTTGTTTAATTTTAAAACATCCAAAGATTCTTTTTCAGACATAAGAAATATTATTTTTTTCTATTATAACACAACACAAAGTGAATTCACAAGTTAAAAAAATTCTAATACTATATCTTTTTTAAATTTTTTCTAATCTCTTTGTAATCAGGAATTTGCTTTGAAACTAAATTCCAAAAATTTTTTCCATGATTCATTTCTTTTAAATGACAAAGTTCATGAACAATAATATAATCTTGAAATTTTTCTTCCAAAAATAATAAACGATAATTAAAATTTAAATTGCCACGACTACTACAACTCCCCCATCTAGTTTTTTGATTTCTAATATAAATTTTAGTATAAGAAAATTTATAAAAACTGTTATATTTTTCTATTTTTTCTTTAACTAATTTTCGTGCTTGATTTTTATTTCGTAAAAATTCTTGATAATTGCCAAATGTTAATAATTTTGGTTTATTATTTTTTAATTTTTCTCTGGCTGCCAAAATCCAATCAGCTTTTTCTTTAAGAAATTTTTCTACTGTTTTATCAGAAACAAAAAATGGCTTGGTCACAAGCGCGTATTTTTTTCCGCCAGAAATTGTAATTTTTAATCCTGACAAACGTTTTGTCTTTTTAATTAAAAATTTTATTTCTTGATTTTTGTAAATAAATTTTCTAATCATTTTTATTGATATTTTTATATTTAGCAATAAAATCATCAAAATTATTTTTTAATTCTCTAGCGTCAATACGAAAAAATATATCAAGACGAGATAAAAGATCTTTTAAAAAATATTTTTTAGATAATTTTATCTTACTATTTTTTTCAAATTCTTTTAACATTTCTTGAAATTGAATTTTATTGTTCAAAGTCTTTTCTTTTATATTTTTAGTAAATTCCCTAGCAAAAGTTCTGATTTTGTAAGCTAATTTAAAAGATTCAAACATATCGACAAAAATTATGCCATAAATGAATCCTAAAATTGAATAAACTAAACCATTAAATTCCAAAATTGAAATTTTTAAAAATAATGGATAAAAAAAATTTTGAAAAAATAAAGCTAAAATTGACCAATAAACAGAAAATTCCAGACAAACTATACCTTTATAATTAAATTTATTTTTTGAATAATCCCACAGTTTTGTCTTAAAATAATTTTCAAAAATCAAACCAGTAACCAATTCCAAAGCAGTTAAAACTACAAAATAAGTTAAAAATACAAAAAAAATATTTTGTTGACTCAAAAAATCACTTAATAAAAATAAAATAATCCCACCAAAACCATAAATTGGCAAGTAAGGTCCTTTTAAAAACCCAGGGTTAACCAAAACAAATTTCTTTCGGTAAGAACGATAAAAAACTTCTAATATCCAACCAAAAAAAGCACAAAGTAAAAAAATGACAAAGTAAATAAACATAAATTAAGAAAACATGAGCCACTCTGGTTTAAAAATAAGAAGTAAACCTAAAATTAAAATTAAAATTCCAGAAATTAAATTTGTATATTTTGCATATTTTGAACCAAAGACATGAGTTTTTAGAGTAGACATAGCAATTATAAAAACTATTAGGTCATCAAGCATGTAAAATAAAATGTAAAAAAACATGTACAAATATTTTTGCCAAGTCATCAAATCACTCATTGCTAAAATTTGTGTATAAATAGCAGGAAAACCAGCTGAACAAGCCAGTTCTACTAAATTAACTGAAAAACCTAAAATCAAAATTCCCAAAATTGACCAAAGAAAATTATCTCTATGAACAATATTTCTTATTTTATCAAATATTTTTTGAGTTTTAGTATTTTTAGAAACTTTACAAACCACTCCATCAACTTTTCGATTCTGCCAATAATCTCTGATATTTACTCCACCAACACCGACAGCTACCAAACCAATAAAAATTCTCACAAAAATTATCATACTTACAAACATGATAAAATTAAGCCAAGCAGCCATAAAAAAGAAATAAACCAAAGCTGACGATAATAAAAATAATGAACCTAAAATTAACATTTTTTTCTTATCTTCCATTCCCAAAAGCAAGGTTATCAAAAATAACAAAACCCACATAGCACAAGGATTAAAACCATCCAAAAGACCGATGATTAAAGTTAAAACTGGCAAAGAAAAATCTTTCAAATAAATTGTTCCCAAAAATGGAATTTCTATCATTTTTTCATCATCACAAACTATTGACGATGAAGTTGAGGTGTTTATAGAAGAACTAGCGGTTAATGATGAGTTTATTTCTTCTTGATTTTGTTTTTCAATTTCCGCAATTTTTTTATCAATTATTTTTAAAATATCTTTACCAGTTGTATCTTCTGTACCAAAACCAGAAATAACTTTATCAGCAATAAAAGCTATTGGTACACCTTTGATATCTACTTTAAAATTATAAGAATATTCTGTCATGATTTCTTTTGTCTTTTCATCGTAAATATTATAAAATTTAAAATTTAAATATTTTTCATATTTTTCGGTCATGAGGACTTTATTTATAAACTGAATTTCAGCATGACAGTGCGGACAAGTATCTGAATAAAACAAAGCATAATCAATTTTCTTTTCATTTTCAAAATTTACATTTTCATTGTTTTCTATAGCTTGTGAATAATTTATTTTCGTAAAAAATAAAAAACCAATCATTAAAAATATAGAAAAAATAAAAAATTTAAAAGTTTTTTTCATAGAAAACGTTATTTAAGATTTATTCATTATAACAGAAAAAAAATTAAGGTTCAAGAAAAAAAATATAAATAAAAAAGCTTTCCCTACTAATTGTCTTTTGGACAATTTTCAGAAAAGCATAAAAAGGAACACTGTGCCGCCCAACTATCTTTAAAAAAGATATGACGTGCACTGGTTTGGTTTGTTAGAACGTTGTTTTTAATTTTATTTATTCTTTACCATCAGGAGCACGCATCTGAGAAAAAATCTCTCGTGCAACCTCATCTGGCATATGCTGTAATGATCGGAGAAAACAAGATTGACCGATCATGTCCGTACACAACAAAAAATCAAACACATCCATCATATTCTCAGCAAGCTGAGGACTCCAGCCAGCCAATAAATAATGACAGAAAATAGGTTTACCACCTATTCTTCGTGGATTACTGTAACCTTCGCCCACTTTTACAACACTGCGTTTTATAGAAGGTTCTTCATTATCAAGAGAAGATCGTTTGCTACGAAATACTTCTATTGTTTCAGTTTCTGTAACAAAAACAGTCTCTTTCTCAACTTGCACCATCCAGCGTCCTGTTGGAGATTTTCTCAGTGTTACAACAATATCTCCAACTTTGTTTCCATCTCCATGCTCAAAAAGCATAGGAGACATGTAAAATTTTCCACCTGGAAGATCATTTTTCACCAAAGTCAGGTGAAAAAACTTGTTATCTTCTGGACGAAAAAACACCAAATTTTCTGCCGTCATTTCATCTTTTTTGAGACCGAGGATTTTAATTCCCCAGCCTCCAACCAACTTTATCAGATCCATCATCCAACACCTCCTATTTAGAAGTTGATGTGATACAGCGTCCAAACAAACCACCTAAAAATTAGCATAAAATAAGCAAAAAGTCAAGAAAAAACAGTCCTTTTCAAACTGTTTTAATTCTAAATTCCTAAATCTTAATTCATAATTCCTAAATATTCTTTCAGTGCTTCTTGCCAACTTCTCTGCTTTGGCATTTTTGTATTTAATAATTCTGAATAAACTGGACGTTTAGCGGGACGAGGAAATTTATCTCCACTGACTGGACTTGTATCTATTTTTATATTTTTAATTTTAAAAGTTTCTAATGCTAATTCATACCAGCTACAAACTCCTGTATTTGTGCCATGATAAATTCCAAATTCTTTTTTTTCTTCTAAAATTTTTCTTGTAAATTTTGCTAAATCAGGTGCATAAGTTGGTGAACTGATTTCTTCATCCACTAAATCTAAATGATCTTTTTCACCTTCAGTTGAAAGCCAAATCATCATATCTATAAAACTTTTTTTAGCGCCTTCCGCAATGGCTGGTTTGCCAAATAATTTTGATAAACGAATCAAATAAAATTTATCTGTTTTTTCTTGAAGTAATTTTTCTCCTAAAGCTTTTGTTTCACCATATTTATTGATTGGATTTATTTTAGCATCTTCTTTATAAGCATTTTTATTATCACCATAAAAAACATAATCAGAAGAATAATGAACTAAAATTATTTTTTTTTCATTACAAATTTCTGCTAGATTCCCTACTGCTTCGCCATTTACTTTTTTTGCTAATTCAAAAAAATCTTCGGACTCCTCGATTTTATCAACGGCATTGATTGCTGTTGTATTTATTATAATTTCAGGAGAAATTTCTGAAATTTTATTTTTTACTAACTCAAAATCACAAATATCTAAATCTTCTTTATCCCAAGCAATAATTTCATAATCATTTTTAAATTCTTCTACTATTGCTTGCCCAAGCATTCCTTTGTAACCCAAAATTAAAATTTTCATATTAAACTTTTAATTTTTCATCTCTTATTTTCAAATATTCATCATAATTTTCTATATAATCACTTCGATCTGGATTATAATTTGTTGAAGAAATTGCTAATAAAATTGCATCAGAAGAAAAATCTTTAAAATGATGCCAAACAAAAGCTGGAGTATAAATTGCAGAATTTGGACCAATCATTTTTATTTCTTCAATTCCATTTCCCCTATCAATTACTGCGCTGCAAGTTCCAGAAAGTAAAATAAACAATTCTTCCTCTACTTTATGACAATGAGCACCTGTTGGAGCTTCTACATGACTAATAAAATAAATTCTTTTTACTTCAAAATCTATATAATCTCTTAATTCTACCGGACTCATAATAAATTTTCCCGGCACTTCAATTTTTTTTATTGAAAATTCTTGAAATTTTTTCATATTAAAATAATAATTAAAATTAAGTTGAAGATTTCATTTTTTCTTCAGATCTTTCTAAATTACTTTGAAATTTATTCATTTCATCTTTTTTCTTTTGCCATAAATTTTCTACCCAAGATTTATTATTTAAATACCATTCGACTGTTTCTCGTAAACCTTGTTCAAATTTATCTTGTGTATATTCTGGTTTCCAACCTAAATTTAATATTTTTGTAGCATCGATCGCATAACGTCTATCATGACCTGGTCTATCAGTAACGTATTCTATTCTTTCTTCATTTAAATTCATGATTTTCAAAATCATTTTAGTAATAGTTAAATTATTTCTTTCATTATCCACACCAATATTATAAATTTCACCAGGAATTCCTTCGTGTAAAAGTAAATCAAGAGCTTTGGCATGATCTACCACATGAATCCAATCACGCACATTTAAACCATCACCATAAACTGGTACTTTTTCGCCCTTTAATAATTTAAAAACAAAAAAAGGAATCAATTTTTCAGGAAATTGATAAGGTCCATAATTATTTGAACAATGAGTAACTACAACTGGAACTTTATGTGTGACAAAATAAGCTCGACACATTAAATCACCACCGGCTTTAGCAGCAGCATAAGGCATATTTGGTTCAATTGGAGTATGTTCTGTAAATAATCTTTCTTCCTCTAAAGCTAAAGAACCATAAACTTCATCAGTCGAAACATTAACAAACTTTTCTAAATTATTACTTCTGACAGCATCCAAAATCATTTGTACTCCCAAAGTATTTGTTAAAACAAAATCTTTACAGCCACCATGAATAGAACGATCGACATGAGTTTCAGCTGCAAAATTTATAACTCGATTGATATTATATTCTTTAATAACTTTATTTAAATTATCCAAATCAATAATGTCTCCTTGAACAAAATTATAATTTGGATTATTTTCTACATCTTTTAGATTTTCCAAATTTCCAGCATAAGTTAATTTATCATAATTAACTATTTTATAGCTAGGATATTTTTGGAGCATGTGACGAATAAAATTGGAACCAATAAATCCAGCTCCGCCGCAAACTAATATATTCATAAATAATAAATTAAGAAATTATTTTTTAAAAAGATTAAAATCTTTATTTTTAAAATTATTGTCTATTTGTTGTTCTTCTGGAAATTTAAAAAAATCCTCAATTATGTCTCGGTGATCAAAACCAATTTCTTGTGGAATTTCATTTTTATCAATCCATTTATAAGCTGACACTTCTAAAGTTTTAATCATTTCACCGCCACTAATTTCAGCTACATAAATAATAGAAACTGTATAACATCTAGGATCACGATTTGGATCAGCATAAACTCCATATAATTTTTTTGGTTCAATTTGTAAACCTGTTTCTTCAAATATTTCTCTTTGAGCCGTAATCAATGGTAATTCTCCGAGTTTCATTCTACCACCCGGCAAAATCCAAGTATTTTTAAAAGGTTCAACATTTCTTTTGGTTAATAAAATTTTGCCTTCTTCATTTTTGATAATTACATCAACACAGGCATAAACATATTCTTGATATTCTTTATTTAACATATAATAATTATAAAAAATAATTTCTAACTAAAGCCCAAACCGCCATAGTATTTCCACACAAAATTTCATTATTTTTTATCATTCTTTCCACATCTTCAGGTGTTCTATACAAAACTTCTATTTCTTCACTATCATCTAAATTTTGTGATTTTTGATCAATAATTTTAGCTAAAAATACATGCGCTGAATTTCTTACTAAAACATTGTCTGGTTCAAAAACTCCCATTTTTACAATCTCCCCAGCCACACAACCAGTTTCTTCTAACAATTCTCTTTTAGCAGCTTCTAAAGCTGATTCATTTTCTTCAATTACTCCTCCTGGAAATTCTACACTTTGTTTATCAGATAAATAACGATATTGTAAAGTTAAAACTATTCTACCATCATCTAATACTGGAACTACCAAAGCAAATCCTTTTCCTTCAGAATAGTAGTAATCCCCAATTTGGCCATTTGGTTTTTCATATTTATCATGTTTGTAACTGTACCACGGATTTTCATGTAAAATTTCTTCAGAAATTTTATTTAATCGTTTTGGCATAAATATTATTTATTAATTTTAGCAATTACTGATTCAAAATCTTTTTCTTCTGTCTTATTTAAGAAATCAATTTTACAATTATTATCTTTATAACGTGGAATAATATGCATATGATAATGTTCAATTTCTTGCTGAGCAATTTTTCCATTTGAATTTAAAAAATTAATTCCTTCAGCTCCAAGTTTTTCTTTTAACAAAATAGCAATTTTTTTAGCCACCACCGTAATTCTTTGTAATTCTTCATCAGGCAAAACAAAAACATTTTCATAATGTTTTTTTGGTATAACTAATGTATGACCTTTTGTACAAGGATTTATATCTAAAAAAGCTAAAACAAAATCATCTTCATAAACAGTATAATTTGGGATTTCTTTATTTATAATTTTACAAAATATACACATAAATTAATTTTTAATTTTTAACTTAAACAAAGTATGCTCTTTGTAAACTTTTTCTTTTACAATTTCTAAATTATAAATTTCTAAATAATCTCTAGCTTGAAAAAATCTTTTTTCATCATTATGAGTAAAATAATACAATTCATAATTATTTTCAAGCATTTTATAGCTATTTTTAGCCACATTTGGATCAAAAAAACGCACTATTACCTCTATTTCTGGCCAAAAAAATTTATCTTCAGAATCAGTCAAAATTATAACATCATTACCATATTTATTCAAAACATCTTCTCTCACCTCTTTTTGATATTGTAATTGATTATTTATAAAAAAAATTCCATTCAAACTAGTAAAAGTCAATTTGAAACTAAATAAAAATAAAATAAAAATAAAACTATATATAAAATAATCTTTTTTATAATTTAATTTTCTTTTAAAATAATCAAAAAAATAAGCAATAAATGGTAATGACATGATGAAAATCAAAAGCCAATAACGATCATAAGCTACGCCAATAGTTTTTTGATAATACATTTCAGTTTTGTAACTTCCGTAATAAACAAATAAAAATAATGAAATAAAAATAAACAAACTAAAATAAATTTTTTGTTCTTTGTTAATATTTTTATTTTTTTGCCAATCAAATAAAAATACAAAAATTCCTAATAGTGCTAAAAAAACAAAAGGTAAAAATAATTTTACAAAATAAAAATATCCAGTACTTAAAATCAGATTTAAATTTATTCCAAACGGAAAAATATAATTTAATTTTGAATCTAAATCTAAAGAATTAGAGCTAATATAAGTCGGAGCAGAATTATTATATAAAAAAGTATTTATAATCAAATAAAATAAAAAAAATAAAAAACTAATAATCGAAAATCGAACCAGAGATTTATTACTTATTTCTTTTTTATAACTAAATAAAATAATAAGTCCCGAAATAAAAAGCCAAACAATTTCACTTGGTCTTACAAGTAATGCTGAAAGTAAAAAAACAAATCCAATAATATCATCTACAAATAATTTTTGATATTTTTTTGAAAAAGGTTTTGTCAATAAAAAATAAAGTGAAATTATAAGTAAATCTATAAACGGCATATTTGGAAAAAAAGATCTACTAGTATAATAAAAAACTGCTGGGTGAATATAAAATAATATGGTAGAAAACCAAGCAATATTTTTATTCCAAATTTTTTCTATAATTTTATAAAAAGCTAATCCAGCCAAAATAGTCAAAATAGAAGTCAGGAAAAGAAGCAAATAATCTCCAAAAATTTTAGCAAATGCACCATAAAAAATTATTATCCCCCAAAAACCAACTGGTAAAATATCTTGCCCGCCTTTTTCTATCACAAAAGTACTGCGAGGATGAATAAATTCATTAAATATTTCATAATCTTTTGTAAGTGGAATTATCAAAGAATTATTTTGTGCGAAATTTGAAATAAAAACAAAATTAGCATTTTCATCAGGAGAATTAAAAAATCTAGGATTAATTAGATTTAAAAAATTATACAAAAAGAAAAGTAAAATAAAACCTGTGATAATAATTATATTTTTCTTTTTTTTAAACATAACATTATTTTTTACTATTTTAAAATAATCAATGACTAAACACTGTTTTTTTATTTCTTAATTCTAAAATCTTAAATCCTAATTTATTTGATTTCCCAATCTTTTTTAAGTTCAACTATTCCTTCCTCTAAACTTACTTTTGGTTCCCAACCAAGTATTTCTTTTGCTTTTGTGTTATCAGCTCCAGAAAATCTTGGATCACCTGGACGAGCCTCAATATTTAAAGTTTCCCCACCAATTAATTTTGCTAATTCATTAACAGTTCTTGGTGTTCCACAACCAATATTAAAAGTTTCACCATGTCCTACATTTTCTTTTGTCATAGCTAAAATATTTGCCTGAACCACATCAGAAACATGAGTATAATCACGATAATATTCTCCGTCACCACAAATTGTCATTGGAAGACCTTCTTTTTTTTGTTTAAGGAATTTACCGACTACAAGAGCATAAGCACCTTCTGGGTCAAAATATGGTCCATAAACATTGAAATAAATCAAACTTACAGTTTCTAAACCATACAAATCAGAAAAAAGACGACAATAATGTTCTCCGATAAGTTTATGAAGTGCATAAGGACTAATCGGCATTTTGACTGCTCCATCTTCTTTTAATAAGTTTTTTTCTTCTGCACCATAAGTAGATGAAGATGATGAAAAGACAACTCTCTTGATATTATGTTTTTTTGCAGCTAACAATACTTTTAAAGTTCCATTAACATTTACATCATGAGTAAGTTCAGGCTCTTCTACTGAAAAAGTAACTCTTGGTAGAGCTGCTAAATGAAAAATACCATCTATTCCTTCACAAGCAAGATCAAGATCTTTTTCATTACGAATATCACCTTCAATATATTTTGCTTTTTCTTGAAGTCTTTCCTCTTTTTTTCCGCCAGCATAATTATCTAAAACAACCACTTCATGACCAAGTGATAATAATTTTTTAACTAAATTTGTGCCGATAAAACCAGCACCACCAGTGACTAAATAACGCATATGATTTATGATTTAAGATTTAAGATTCTAGAGTTAAAATTCTAGAGTTTTTTATTATTTTTATTTTTCATTGTTTTTAAAGATGAAACTAAAATTGCTATTATTTCATTGGTTTCTTTTAAAAGTGGATTAACCAATTCTTTTTTTAATAAATTATTTTCAATAATTAATTCTAACCAAAATGCACTTTCATCAGCTTCTTCAATTACTATCCCTAATTTAGCTATAAAATCTGCTTCTGATCTTGATCTACATACAGCTCTATAATTTGCTCCGACTGATGTCCCGCTTCTTACCAATTGTTTAGATATTGTCCAAGCTGTAATATTATTTGGTAAAGCTTGAATTAATTTAATTATTCGCAAAGAATATTCTTTTGTTCTTTGCTTTAACCCCTCCTTATTCATATTATATTTTTAAATTAAAATTCTTAAATCTAAAATCTTAAATCTAGAATTTAGGTTGTTTATTTTTTAATTTTAATTGGTTTAATTTCTTTTTTTAATAACTTAAAATAAAATTTATCAATTTGTTCCATCATTTTTTTATCTTTAACAATTTTTTTAGCTGTCTTTGTCTTTAACCAATAAAAAATATCATAACGCAAACGCAAATTTAATTCTAATTTACTTTCATCTTTTTCTGAAAATTCCAGCATTCTTTCTATACCGTTTTTTCCTAAACTATCTAATTTATCAGCATCGCGTAAAATCCAAGCTGTATCATATTTATCAGCAACATTATTCCAATGATAACGCACAGAATATAATAAAATTTCTTTTTGTTTACGATTTAATTTATTGTATATTTTGTCTTCTTGAAACCATTTCTGACATAATTCATAAGATAATTCATGATGTTTATTTCCATGAAAAGAATCGTCAATTTCCAAAGTTCTACCAATGTCATGAAGCCAAGCGCTCATTTCTGCTAAAAATATATTTGTTTTTTCTTTTTTTGCAATCTGTTTTGTATATTCGACAACGTGTTTGATATGTTTTATTCCATGAGCTGGCACTGGATAATTTTTAAACAAACTTTCCACTTTATGGCTAGTATGTAAAATAATTTTTTTTTCTTCTAATGAATACATATTTTATTTATAATTCTAAAATCTAAAATTATTTATTTTTCTCCAACTGCAATAATTTTGAAACCAGCTTGCTTTAAATCATTATATTTATGTTGTAACATTCTTCGGCCATCCATAATAATTGGTTTTTTTTCTTCTTTAAATTTTTCTAACAAAAAATCAGCTAAACCACGAAATTGTGGCCAGTCAGTCGTAATAATTATGATATCAGTATCTAAAATCGCTTTATTTTCATGATCAAAATATTTTATTTTTTCATTTTCAGGAAACAATATTTTAAAATTTTCATTAGCGACTGGATCAAAAATATTTATTTTTTCAATAGAATTTTCAAAAAGAAAATTTACAATATCTATACTTGGTGAATTTCTAATATCATTTGTGTCTCTTTTGAAAGCTGTACCCAAAATCGTTACTTTTTTTCCATTCCAATCAAAATTTAAATCTCTTTCTGCACGAGAAATAAATCTTTCTAATTGTCTTTTGTTAGCCAAATAAGTTTCATTTACTAAAATTGCTTCACTGCCATTTGTCTGAAGTTGGTGTGCAAGTGAACGAGCATCTTTTATAAAACAACTTCCTCCAGCGTATAAGCTATCATACAATCCCCATTCACCAATACGAGGATCGCTAGTTAAAATTTTTCTAATTTGTTCAAATTTTAAATTAGTAAAAGATTCACAAGTTCGTCCAATTACATCAAAACAAACAGCCAATTTATTAAATAAATAAAAATTTGCCAAAAGTTTTCCAGCTGCAGCTTCTTTTGGATTTACTTCAATATATTTTACATTTGGCGAATCATAAAATCTTTGATAAACATTTCTCATAACCATAAAATCTTTTTCTTGCCAAGCTCCAATTACTACTCTGTCAGGTCTTAGTGAACCTTCAATTGCTTTACCTTCAACTAAAAATTCAGGATTAGAAACTACACCAAAATTTTTTACACCAATTTTATTTAAAATTTCTTCAGTTTTATCTGCCATTTCTATTGGTACAGTACTTTTATTGACTATGACTACATATTTTGATTGATTTCCATTATTTCTATTTAATAAATTTTTGGCTAATTTTTCACAAGCATCAAAATAATAAGACAAATTACTTTCCCCTGTCTCACCAATTTCTGGGGTTGGTAAACACATAAAAATAGCATCAACTTCAGCTAAAAATTCTTTTACTTTTTCATAATCTGTGCTAAACTTTATTCTGTCAGAATGTTTAACAAGTAAATCTCCTAGTCCAGTTTCATGAAGACAATTTTCAATTGTATCTCTATCACCAGAACTTAGCATTTTTATCTTTTTTTCGTCTATATCATAGACGAAAACATTATGACCACTGGCCGCAGAAACAGCTGCAGAGCAAGCTCCGACAAATCCAGAACCGATATACAAAATATTCATATTTATTTTATTTATTTCCTTAATTTTATCACAATGAGACAAAAAATCAAGAAAATACTACTTTGGATCCAAAAATACGTCAAAACTGACATGATCTATCTGGTAAAGAACAGTTTTTGGACAGGAATTGGCAAATTTTTTTCAACCATGTCTGGTTTGATAATTTTAATATTTTTAACTAGATTTGTTTCCAAAGATGTAGTCGGGCAATATAATTTCTTTTTATCTATCTTGACTATAATCGCAATTTTTTCGATTCCTGGACTTAATACTTCTACTATTGAAGCTGTGGCAAAAAATAATGATGGAGTTTATAAAAAAGCAGTGAAAACTAAATTTAAATATAGTTGGTTAGGGTCTTTAAGTCTTATTTTTATCGCTTGTTTCTATTTTTTTAAACAAGAAATAATATTATCAGAAGCTTTTTTGATAAGTGCCATACTTTTTCCATTTAATTTTGCTCCAAATGTTTGGCGTTCTTTTTTAATAGGAAAACAAAAATTTAAAATTCTTAATTTATATTCTTCATTACAATCAATTTTATATTTATCAGCCATGATTACTGTAATTATTTTAAGTCGTGGTAATTTTCTTATTTTAATTTCAACTTACCTACTAATTCAAATTTTGCCGACTGGCTTGTGCTATTTTTATACACAAAAATTAATTGATAATGACAAAGAAAATTCTGATTGGAAAAGTTATGGATTTTTTTTAACCAAAATGCAAATTTTAAATTTACTAACTAGTAATTTAGATAGTGTTATGATTGGTATTTTTATTGATATGAAAGCCTTAGCGATTTATAGTGTGGGTAAAAAAATGATTACCAGTTTACAAGGACTTATAAAAGAATTTTCAAATATTTATTTAGCTAAAATAGCTAAAAGAGAAAAAATAAATTTTAAAAAATATTTTCATATTTCAATACTAACTTTTATTTTTAGTATTATTGCAATTATTTTTACACCTTTTGTCATGAAAATATTCTTCCCTAATTATGAAAATAGCGTAATTATTGCTCAATTGTTTTTATTATTTTTACCAATTTGGATTTTTGATTTATTTTTAGGATATGAAACATCATATAATCTAAAAAATAAAAAAATTATATTTTATAAAAATATAATTACTCCTATTATTTATTTTATCTTAATAATTCCAGCTCTTTATTATTTTAAAACCGCCGGATTAGTTTTGGCGGTTAGTTTCAAAAATATTATCAATATAATTATTTTTTACTCTACTTATAAAAAATAAATTTAATTTTTTTTTATTTCTTTTATTACTCTCGCTGGATTACCCGCAACCACAACATAAGACGGTACATCATGGGTAATGACAGAACCTGCTCCTATAACCGATCCTTTTTCTATTTTAATTCCTGGATTTATTAATGCACCAGAACCAATCCAAACTCCATCCTCTATAATAATCTTTTTAGAAAAATGATCTCTCTCCTCAATTGGTTTATCATAATTTAAACCTCCGGTATTTAAAATAGAATTACAAGAAATATGCACATAAGAGCCAATTTCAATTTTATCTCTAGCATTCAAAATAACTCCTTTATTTATTCTAGTATTTGAACCAATAAATACATTTTTAGGATAATAAATTGTTACATGGTCCAAAGTTGAATTTTTTTCAATTTTGGCTATTTTTTTAGTCCAATAAAAAAATATTATCATTTTTTTTATTTTTTTAAAAATTTTTTTGATAAAAATCATATTTTTTAAACTTCCAAATAATTAAATTTTAATTTTTTATCAACTTCTAAAATTCTACTTATTAAATCAATACCAAATAAAAACATAACTGTTCCATGAATATCTGGTTCATTCAAACCTTTGGTTATTTTCGCACCATAATAAATCTGATTTGCTTTATTTTTTTGAAAAGAAAAACCTCCAATGTCTTTATAATAATATTTTTTATAATTTTCTAAACGTTCTAAAGCAAATTTTTTTATTTCTTCTTTTCTATATTCTGGATAAACTAAATTTAGATGATAAATAACATAAATAATATTAAAATTATCACAAGCATGATTATCATTTGTAGCTTCCAATACTTGATCAATTATTTTTTTATCTACCACAGGTTTTCTTTTTATAGCATCAAAACCAGTAAAAATTTTCATCGCTCCGTTTATTTTATATTGAATTGATGGATTACCTTTATACCAAAAACCGTCCATTTGTTTAATGTTTTCTAACCAATTTAAAACTTCATCTACTAAAATTTCTTTATTATCTAAATCAGAATTGTATAAAAAAAATAAAAGAGTACTCAAATGACTACCAGCGTTCCAAGGATTTTCCCAATTTAATTTTTCTAAATATTTTATTATATCTTTTTTTGTTTTTAATAAAAATTTATCAGACACAGTAAAATTTTCTTCTAATAATTTCAAAACTGAAATAGTTTGTCTAGTTTCAGCGATTTTTATTTGTTTATGCCAAAAATTATTAAAATCAAAGTGTTTAATAGCTGACAACTTTTCTTTTATAAATGATTTTCTTTTAATAAGTGGATCATAAAAAATATTATTTTTATCTTCAAAACTTCTTATAAAATTTATAATTTTTTCTTTTTCTTCACTATTCAAATATTTTAATAAATCCAAAATATATAGAATTTTTACATAAAACACAGTATTTCCTAATCCCCAGTTTTCTTTTTCAGAATACAAATCTCCTGATAAAGAATATTTCAAAAAACCTGGTTTATTTTTATTTTTTAATTGATCTAAAAAAATAGGAACTTTATTTTTCAATTCAAAAATCCAATTTATATTATTTTTTTTATCTAAATACATATTTAATTTTCTAAATAAAAAAAATGATGATAAGAGTAATTTTCATTTATATAATTTTCTTTTATTTTCCAACCGGTCTTTTTTATCTCTTTCTTGATTTTTTTTAAAGAAGTGTCTTTTGTTCCAATTTCCCAATAATGTTGTTTATTAAACAAATAATGTTTTTTAAAAAAATTAAACTTTTTACTAATAAAAAAATATTTAATAAAAGGTATTTTAAAAGCAAAGAAAAAAGAAATAGAATTTTTACTATAGTGGGGCAGGGTTATAAACAATTTATTTGTTTTTGTCTTCAATTTTTCCAAAGCTTTTATAAAGTCTTCAAATCTAATATGTTCAAAAACTTGTGAAGCAATCACCAAATCATATTTTTTATTTACTTTTTCAAAATTACTACTGTTCACATCCATTACATAATCTGGATTAATTTTCTCATCAAAATCCAAAGTTTCTACAAAAAAACCACAATTAATTAAAAAATTGGTTAATATTTTATTACCGGGTCCAATTTCTAAAATATTTACTGGTCTCTCCTTTAATTTAAATACATTTTTAATCAATAAACAATAAGTTGATATTCTACCAAAAGTTATATAATTTTTATCAAAATATAATTCTTTATTAACTTGTTTTTTATAATTATTATTTAACATATCTTTTTTTAAAAAACCAAACAAAATTATATATTTTTGAATATATTCTATAAATAAAACTTAAAAAAAATTTTCTTCTTTTTATATTTTTCTGTTTATTTTTTAATTCTAAAATCTTTTTTATATAATTATCCACCATTTTTTCTGCAGTATTATTATAATTTTTTATTTTCTCTAGCCAAAAATTATAATTATTTTTCATCTCTAGTAACTTTTTTTCAAAATTATCATTATTAAATTCTAAACCAAAATTATTACAATATTCAGGTAAAGCACCAGAATTTATATATAACAGTGGTAAACCACATAATGCGCCTTCAATATGATGCATCCCAGCTGGTTCATTCAAAGAAGCAGTCAGATAAATATCATGTTTTTTAAGTTCATCAGCTAATCTATTGCCTGACAAAGGTTTTATTATTTTTATATTTTTATATTCTATATTTTTTGGAATATTACCAATAAAGGTAAATTCAAAATTATTTTTAAATTCATCCAAATTCAATAAATCATCTAATTTTTTATAGATAAAATGACCTTTATTGTAATCAGCACCCCAGTGGTGAGTAACTATTTTGATTTTTTTACCGTCATTCCAAAAATCTTTATTTTTGAAATTAAAAATATTATTATCAGCACCATTTAAAACCACGCCCGCACTTTTATCTTTCATTATTTTATATTTATCAGAAAAAAGTTTTTCAAGCCAAGATGCAATATAAATTATGTGATCAGAATATTTGACTGTTTTATACAATAAATTATTTATATAATTTGTGTTTTTTCTTTCATCACACTCATTAACTCTTTGAATAATAATTGTTTTAGGATTTTTTAATTTGTAAACATAAGCATCCAAAAAAGAAAAAGATGATGATTCCATTAAAAATGGAAAAGGATTTATATGAAAAATAACATCAATATCACTATCTTTTAAATTATTTACAACTTCAAAACCTTTTTCTTTTAATTTTTTATAAAAAAAATTTGCAAACTGCATTCCCCCACCAAATGGTCCTTCAATAAATTTTGTATTCAGACAAATTTTCATAAAAATTTTTTATAAATTTTATCAAAATATTCTTCTGTTATTTTTCCCCAAGAATATTTTTTTATTTCCACTAAATTATTTTTTATAAATTCTTCTTGATTGCCTTTATTATTTAATAAATAAATACTTTTTTCAAATAGTTCAGTATCATTATAACAAATATAGGTATTTTTAGTATTTTCTAATATATCACTTACCAATCCCACATCTGTAGTTATAAAAGGTATTCCTGTGGCCATTGATTCTAAGATCGCTTTCGGTCCACCTTCTGCTCTAGAAGTTACCAAATATAAATCTAGACAATTATAATAATCAACTATACTGAGATAATTCCTAATATAATGATGAGTATAACTAATACCAACTTTATCCAATCTCTCTTTTACATAACCTCGCGCTGGTCCTGTAAGTAAAACATGAATATCTTTTTCTTTGGCTATTTTTTCTACTACATCACAAAAAATATCTGGACCTTTTTCTAATTTTGGTTTTAAACCTTCTCCCCAACCTTGACCATCTTTTTGGAAAGATCCAATTATATTTTTATTAATTGGTAAATTTAATTTATTTTTTATTTTTTGTTTTTTTTCTTCAGAATACTTTTTAAAAATATTTAAATCAACTCCAAGAGGAATAACAATTATTTTTTCTTCTGTTAAGCCGTGTTTAATTAATAAATCTTTTGTTTTTTGACATGAGGTGTGAACCAAATCTACTTCTTCATTAATTTCTGAAATAAACTTTAATTTTTTATCATCTTCTATTATATGAAACCAAGTTAAAATAATTTTATTGCTTTTATCTACTTTTTTAATTCCATTATTATTAATAAGTGTACTTACTGAACCAAAATGTATGATAGAATTCTTTATTCCTCTACTTGTTCTAGATATTCTAGATTTTATTTTTTTATTTTTTAAACTAGAAGTTATGTAAAATCCATCCCATCTTATAGACCAATCAGCTGACTCTATTATATAAATAACGCTATATTTTAAAAAAATATTTTTAAAAATATCTATAAATATTTTTATTTTCTCTTTCATACTTTACTAATTACCCCCCAAAACTCTCCAAACTGAATTGAATAATCTTCTATCTTCCAACCAGAATCTCTTAATTCTTTTTTTAATTCATCCAAAGTATATTCAATAAAATGTGTTGGATCCAATCTATACTCAAAACCTTTATTCTTCTTATAAACAGCTAACCAATCTCGATCTATCATCGGAACTCTGATTAAAATCACATCCGAAATATTATGTAGACTTTTTAAAAATTCTACTCTGTTTTCAATATGTTCTAAAACATTTGATAAAACTATTTTATCAAACTTTTTAGAAAAATTATTCTTAGTCGCATCTCCGACTAAAAATTCTAAATTTGCTTTTCCTGTCTGCCGGCAGGCATGGTGATATTTTTCATTAGCAGTTTTAATATTATTTTCTTTGATATCTATACCTAAAACTTTTTTAGCTTTTTGTGCTATGTCATATGCATTTTCTCCTTTTCCACAGCCAATATCTAAAATTTCATCATTTTCATTTATATTATCAATAAAAAATTTATGATAATTCATTATCTTATGTTTTGGGTGAACTCCATCATTTTCATAAATAACCAAACGAGAAATTATTTTATAACAAAAATTATCTAATTTTACAAAAATATTTAGTAAATTCTTATTTATAAATTTTATTTTAAATATTTTCATAAACTTTTTTATTTTTTTCAATAAACTTGTCAAAAGTAAAACATTCTTCTATTCTTTTCAAACAATTATTTTTAAAATCAACTTCTTTATTATTTAATATTTTTTCAATCGCTTGTTTCAATTCATTTGGATTATTTTTTTCTACCACATAACCTGTTTTACCATTTTCATTTACAAAACTTGTTCCAGTCCCAAGTTCAGTTGAAATAAGTGGAATTCCATTAACCATAGCTTCGAGTAAAACTACCCCAAAGGCTTCAGATTTAAAAATAGATGGCAAAACAAACATTTTTGCTTGACTATAAAAATTTATAAGCTCTTTTCTTGATTTATTTTCCAAGAAAAAAACTTTATCTTCTAAATTTAAATTTTTTACCTGTTTTTTAAGATCACTTTCTAATTTACCTGCCCCAATAATTACCAAATTTATATTCAAATTTTTTATAGCCTCAATCAAAACATGAACACCTTTATAATAAATTAATCTACCAACAAATAAAACATAATTTCCGTATTTTTCTTTTATTTGCTTTTGTAAATTCTCATCTAAATTCTGTTCAATTTCTTTTAAATCAATCCCAAAAGGTATAACTTCACATTTTTCTTTAAATTTAGATAAAATTTTTGAACTTTTTATCATGTTTGGATTTGATATTATTATCTTATCAGACATCTTCATCACTTTCAATACAAGTGGTTTTATAAAAAAACCAATTATTTTTTGTTTTATAATATCGCTATGATAATGAATAATAATTTTTCCTCTTGGTTTAAATAAATAGCAAGCTAAAAATGCCATTGGATTTGGATGATGAATATCTATAATATCATAGTCATTTCTTATCTTTTTAAATTTTCTAAAAAAATCTAGAGAAATCGGCTGACTCATAAACATTCCATAACTTTTGGCATAAAAAACTTTTACTCCGTTTATATTATCTTCTTTTGCTTTTCCTTTATTATTTGCACACAAAACATGAGAAACAAAATTTTCTCCGTCATTTATATTTTCTGCTAAATCTTCCACAACTTTTTCTACTCCACCAATCCATGGATAATATAATTTATTTACTTGTAATATTTTTTTCATATTATTTTTTATTTACTACACCAAAAATAAATTCCTCTGTTTTTTGTGTCATTCTTTGTGGCTTGCTATTTTTTTCTAATAAATTTATTCGAGCATTTTCTGCGATATCTTTTAGTTTTAAATTATCCAAATTTTCTATTTTTTCTACAAAATTATCTACATTTACATCGACCAAAAAACCAGTTTTATTATTTATTACTAAATCTCTATTACCACAAACATTACTAGCTAAAACTGGTACTCCATAAGCTCCAGCTTCCAAAATCGTGATTGGCAAACCCTCATGACGAGAAGGAAAAATCAATAAATCTATTTTTGTGAAAAAATCTTTTATATTATTATCAAATTTTTCTAAATTTACATTATTATATTTTTTATTTATATTTTCTACTTCTAAATTAAAATCTCCATCCCCTTTTAGATAAAAGTTATATTTTTCTGAATTTTTATTATTTAATTTTTCAATTATTTCAAGAAAAATATCTATCCCTTTTTCATATCGCCATCTTCCTAAAAAACCAATATTTAAAACTTGATTAGCAAAATTTTTATCTAATTTTTCAGGAAAATTTATTTCATTGGCAATAATAACATTATTTTTTGCTAAACTTTTATTTTTTTTAGCAAAATTTCTATCACTTTCAGTCAAAAATATCTGACCATTATCTAAAAAATAAAAAACTTTTTCTAAAAATAAAAATATTTTTCTTTTTAATAAATTTTTATAATGCACAAAAAAATAACCATGAAAAATATTTATAAGTATTATTTTAGGTAAAAATAATTTTATAATTCTCGCAAAGATTATCACCCTTACACCCTGAGAATAAAAAACTTTTATTTTATTTCTTTTAACAAAGTTAATTATCTTAAAAATAGACAAAAAACTTTTATAAATAAAAATTTCTTTTACTTGACTGTGTTTTATTAAAAATTCTAAATTTTCTTTATTATCATCCTTTGCAATTATAAAATATTTTTTTTCTGTACTATCTAAAAAATTTTTAATATAAGTAAATCCACCTCCTCTTAAACTTGATAAAAAAATAGCAGTATTCTCTTTTTCTAATTTATTTTTAAAAACTAAATAATAATATTTTAAATATTGCCTAAATAAAAATATTTTTTTATATTTTGGATATAGATTGTTTTTAAATAAAAATCTTCTAACTTCAAGTGAATAATATCTTTGTAAGACATTTTTTTTTTGTGAAATACTCTCCTGAGCCAATCTAAATTTTAATAATTTATCATCTAAATTTGTAAAAATAAAATCATTTTTTAACAGATCTGCTAAAAATTTATAATCTTGCGCATATAAATATTTTTCATCATAATTAATTTTTTTCAAAATTTCTTTTTTAAACATCCAAGTTGGATGAATCATAGGATTATGATGGAAAAAAACTTTTTTGATTTTTTCTTTATCAAAAATAAGAGTATGTTTTAATTTGTTATTATCTATAAACTCAACATCAGTACCTATTAAATCAATATTTTTATTATTTTCTAAAAAATTTATTTGTTTTTCCAATCTATCTTCAACAGAAACATCATCAGCATCCATCCTAGCAATATAATCCCCTTTTGCTATTTTTATAGCTTTGTTAAGTGATTTTGTTAGACCTAAATTTTCTTGGTTTTTAAGCAAAATTATTCTATTATCTTTATTTTTGTATTTTTCTATAATTTTAAAAGAATTATCAATTGAAGCATCGTCGATAATAATAAACTCAAAATCTTTAAAAGTTTGGACTAAAATACTCTCTATCGCTTCGGATAAATATTTTTCTCCATTATAAACTGACATTATGACACTTACTTTTGGCATAATAAATTTTTATGTAAGTCTAGTTCTTTTTCTATTATTTTTTCAAAAGAAAATTTTTCTTCAATAGTTTTTCTAGCACCAGCACTTATTTTTTCTTTTAATTCTTCATTATTCAATAATTCTATCAAACCTTGTTTGATTGAATCTGAATCTGTATTTACCAAATAACCATTTTCTTTATGATCTATAACTTCTCTAATTCCTTTTACATTTGTAGACAAAACCGCTAGTCCTGCAGACATCGCTTCAAGCAGAGCTTTTGGATTTCCTTCATATAAACTTGGAAAAACAAAAATTTCATTTTCATTCAATTTGTCTATTAAATTTTCATTTAAAATATTTCCCAAAAAATTTATTTTTGCATTTTTAATATTTTTTGCGTTTTCTTTTAATTCATTTTCTAGTTCTCCACTCCCGATCAAATTTAATTCCACATCCAAACCATTCATAGCCTCTAACAAATTAAATAAATTTTTTTGTTTATTAAATCTGCCAACAAAAACTAATTTATTTTTTCTGACTAAATTATTTTTTTCTTTTTTAAATAAATCTATATCAATATAATTATTTATCACTTCTATTTTTTCTTGCTTGATTTTGAAATTATTTATAATAAAGTCTTGATCTTTTTGTGAAGTTATAATAATTTTATCAGCATTTTTGTAAATTATTTTTTCAATTATTTTTGCAATTAATAATATAAATTTATTTTTATTATTTCTTTCTAAAAAATCAGACCATTCATAACCACAACGAACAAGCAATTTTTTCTTAAATAATTTTTTAGCTATTAAGGCTGACCAAGCGCCAGACATTTGGTTTGTTTTATAAATATCTATATTTTTTAATTCTTTTTTATAAAAAAAAGGTAGTAAAAAACTATAAATTTTATTATTTAATTTATTTTTTTTATAACAGACTTTTATTTTATCATTATATTTTTTTAAAATTTCTTCATCTTTTTTGTCACCATAAGTAAAAAAATAAACTTCGGAATAATTTTCTGTTAATTTTATATAAGGTTTTATTTCTCTTTCTAAATTACCAATTTTTTCCCAAGTAGCCAGACTTATGCCCGTAGTAAAAAACAAAGCTAATTTGTTATTATTGAGACAATTCATAAATTATTTTTCAAAAACCAAATTTTTGATATTATTTCCTTCTAAACTTTTAAATTTAATAGAAAATTCTTTTTCAGCTCTAATAATAGCTTCTTTAGCTTTTTCTTTTTGATTTGTATCATAATAAAAAGCTGCTAAACGCCACCACACTTCTTCAATTTTTGGATCAGATTCAACTGCTTGTAATAATAATTTTTCTGCTCCTAAATTATCATTCATATAAATTTTTATCAAAGCTCCACTAAGAAAAAGTTGTTGTCTTTTCGGAGAATCAACTAAAGCATCGCTAATCATATTATCCGCATAGAGTAAAAGATTAGCGTCCTGATTTATCTTTGCTCCTAATTGTGCTAATTCAGCTAAAGTTATTTTTATTCTAACATCTAGCGGATGCAATTCTAAATTTTTTTGTTCTTCTTCAAAAGCTAATTTAAAAATTTCTGGAGCATTTTGAGTTTTGTTTAATTCTAAAAATTTTTGTAAAATTTCTACGGAAATTTTTGCAAAATCATTTCTGATATCATCAATATGTGGCGTTGGTATTAAACTAGCGTTTTTATATTCTGCTGAGACATTTACTCCACTATATAAAGCTCTGATAGTTTTTAAAGCTGCTTTATTAGCTCGAGCTGGATTGATATCAGTTGAATAAATAAACAAAATTGAAAATAAAAAAACAATAACAAACAAAGGCCAACTAAAATCTCTTTCTAAATATTTTTTTTCTGTTTCCTGTTTCATTGTTGTTGCTGAATTTAAAAAAGCTAAAAAACAAAAAAAGTAAAGATATGAGGTTGGATTATCAAACACTGTCGTGATTGTCACTAAATGAGATAAAATTATTGCGAGACCAAAAAAAGCTGTATGTTTATCAATTTTTCCTAAACGATAAAATTTTATAATAGTCAAAATCACTAAAACATAAATTGCTAAATAAGAAAGAATACCAAATAAACCTTGGACTGCAATCGTATTCATAATCACACTGTGGGCGTTATCAAACCAGGTTTCTCCCCAACCATGTTCTAAAAATTCTGGTTTATAATACTTATTAAACGCATAATAATAATTATTTGGTCCCCAACCAAAAATTGGTTTTTCTTGCCAAGCTTCAATCGCCACTTCCCAAGCCATGATTCTAGTATTATTAGAACCAGCATCTGTATTTACTAATCTACCTAATGCTGGAATTGATTTGACAAAATCAGTTTTTCTAAAATTAAAAGCTAAAATCAAACTTAAAATACCAGTCAAAATTAAAATCATTGCCAAAAATTTATATTTTTTATAGATGACACCTTTCAAAGTAAAAACATATAAAATTGTTAACAAAAACAAGGCTGACAAAAGTCCGAGAAAAGCACCTCGCGTTCCTCCCCAAAATATTCCAAAAAAACCAAAAATTGAAACAAAAATTTCAAACCAAAACCAAAAATTTGTTTTTTTTATTTCTTCTTTAACAGCTAAAAAAATTCCTAACAAAAATAAAAATAATCCGTAACCACTAAAATAAATTGCGTTGCCTAAAGTAGCTGAGACTCTTTCAGATCCTTTATTTAAAAGCAATTCTGGATTAATTTTTTGTAAAAAACCAACAAACATAACTAAAAAACCAGCCCCTAAAAATATTCTAAAAATCCATTTCCAATCTTTCCATTCAGTAACAACTGTTGATACTATAAAATAAAAAGCAATGTAATGAAATATAGTAAAAAGTCCTAACATTCTTTCATGACAATCCCAAACACTTTTATAAATATCAACGCCAACAAAAGTTGAAATAGTAAAGCTTAATAAAAATAAAAAAACTCCCAGATTCAAAGCGGTAAATTTTATTCTATACGTTTTCCAATTTGAATACAAAAGCAAAAGATAAGCTCCAAGCATGAGTAAAGTCAATGAACGGAAAAAAATTATTTTTGGAACAATAAACGGAAAAATATAAGTATCTGGAATAACAATGAGAGGCGTAAAAAAAGAAAAAAGTAGTAATAATTTTATAAAAGTTGTTATTTTATTAGTCATAAAACAAAATTAATTTTTTATTTTTGTAAATAATTTTAAACGATTTTGATCTAAAATTTCTTCTAATTCTTTGACTGTTATTTTTCTTTTTTCAGCAATAAAATTTAAAGTTTCTTCTACCATCCAAGGTTCGCATATTTGACCACGATATTTTTGCGGAGCTAAATAAGGCGAATCAGTTTCTATCAAAATTTTATTTAAATCAATTTTTTCTAAAACTTCTAATAATTCTTTTTGTGGTTTAGGATCAGTTTTTTTGGCTGGAAAAGTAATTATACCTGTAAATCCTAAATAAAAACCTAAATCTAAAAATTTTTTTGCTTGAAAATAATTTCCGGAAAAACAATGTACCACAGCTTTTAAATTTTTATACTTTTTTAAAACATTATATAAAATATCGTAAGCTTCTCCAGTTTCTTCTTTTCCATCACGAACATGTAAAACCATCGGCAAATTATTAGCAAGTGCAAATTCAACTTGTTTTAATAAAATTTCTTTTTGTTTAGCTAAAACTTTATCTTTTGAAATATTTTGCGGTAGATGATACAAATCAATTCCACATTCGCCAATCGCAATAACTTTATTTGTTTTTAATAATTCTTGATAATTTGTTTCGATAAAATCTTCTTCATGAGAAATAAAACTTGATTCTTCTTCATCTATTTTTTCTGCAAATAAATGAATCGGATGTAAACCTATACTGGCATAAAAGTTTTCATATTTTTCTGCTAAATCAACTGCTTTTTTACTAGTATCATAATTTGTGCCAACTAAATTGACCAGCATGTTTTTCTCTAAACATTTTTTTACAACTTCTGGTTTATCAAAAAAAATTTTAAATTGTAAATGCGAATGAGAATCAAACAACATAATTACAAAATTACATTACTATTTTTTCAACATAATCAACTCCAGAATTTACCATTTTTAAAGCATCTGGCAAAAGAGGCCACAAAACAGAAGCAAAATCACGAGCAATTGGAGCAAGATAAGAATAACTTATCATCTCAGTTAATTTTTCAGAAACAGGAAATTTATCAATAAAAATAATAATCATACCTACAGTTATTAAACCTTCAAACAATCCCAAAATCATACCAAAAAAACGATTAATAGATTTAATAAATGGTAACCGAGTTATTAAACTTAAACTTTTATCAACTATCCAAAAACAAAATCCAACCAAACGATTTATTACAAAAAATGCAATAATAAACATCAAAACTTTCGAGATATTATCTCCCCAACCAGTAATATTTATAAACCAATCAGCCATCGGTGCATAATAACGAGCTGCTAAAAAAGCACCAAAAAAAGTTCCGAGTAACGAACCGAGCGTGTGAAAAAAACCAAACCAGAAGCCAAACATTACAAAGCCACCGATTATTATAAATAAAATCACATCGAAAAATTCCATATAATTTTATGTTAAAAAATAAATAATTAATTTTTATCTAATCTAGGAAAAAGAATTTCACCTTTTTTGATTTCTGTACCTTCTTTTAATTTTGCCCATTCTATTTCTTCTGCAAAATCTTTTTCTATCTTATAATTTAATTGATCTAAAATTTTTTCTGCTGTTTCTGGAATAATCGGTAAAAGCGCAATCGCAATTTGACGCAAACTTTCTGCTAAATAATAAAGTAATCCAGAAATATCTTCACCTGCTTTGACTTTTTTCCATGGTTCAGAATCTGAAATAAATTGGTCAATTTTCTTTATAAAAATGTTAATAACCCTAATTGCTTCGCTAAAATTATAATTAGCAAAAGAATTTCTATACAAACCTATTTCACCTTTTCCATCTCCAAAATCATTATGCCAAAATCCAAAAAATTCTTCTTTTAAATTTCCTATAACAGAACCTGAAATTTTAGGAATTTTACTATCTGAATATTTTTCTAACATGGTTAAAATTCTAAAAGTTAAATTTCCGATTCCATTTACCAAATGAGCCGTATAATATTCTTCAAAACGACTGATACTAAAATCACCATCTTCATAAGCTGGTAAAGCCCCGAGTAAATAATAGCGAACAGCATCAACTCCATATTTTTCAACAATCTCATAAGGATTAATTACATTTCCCAAACTTTTACTCATTTTTTGTCCTTCAGAAGTTATAAATCCATGAATGAAAACTTGCTCAGAATTTGGAAGTCCTGCTGATAATAACATTGCTTGCCACATCGCAGTTTGTTGACGTAAATTATCTTTTCCTGCAATCTGAATTCCTGGCCAAAATTTTTCAAAATTTTCTTTATTTTCTGGCCAATCAAGTGTAGAAATATAATTTACTAAAGCATCAAACCAAACATACATAACTTGATCTTTATCATCTGGGACATCGATTCCCCAAGGCATTTTTGTTTTTAAACGAGAAATACTAAAATCTTCTAATCCTCTTTCCACAAAAGCTTTAATTTCATTTTGACGATTTTCTGGAATCACAAAATCTGGATTTTTTTTATATAAATCAAGTAAAGCTTTCTGATATTTGGAAAATTTAAAAAAATAATTTTCTTCATCTATCAATTCTAAATCTAAATTTGGATGAATCGGACATTTACCATCTACTAATTCTGAATCTGTTTTTTCTAATTCACAACCAACACAATATTTTACCTTGTATTTTTTCTTATAAATATCGCCATTTTTTTTACATAATTTCCAAAATTCTTGTACAGCTTTTATATGTTTTTCATCAGTCGTTCTGATAAAATTTTCATAACTTAAATTTAACGCCTTTTTTAAATTATTAAATTTATCTGCATATTCATCACAGTATTCTTGCGGAGTTTTATTTAATTCTTCAGCTTTGCGATAAATTTTTAATCCGTGTTCATCTGTCCCAGTATTAAAAATTACTTCTTCACCCAAAAGTTTATGATAGCGAGCTAAAACATCAGCTTGAATAATTTCTAAAGCAAAACCGATGTGTGGATCAGCATTTACATATGGTAAAGTTGTGGTTATATAATATCTTTTCATAAATCAATAATTATTATAATTCTTAAATCTAAAATCCTAATTCTTAAATCCTTTGACTATTATTACAAATTCCCCTTTATCTAAAATTTCCATATCTAAAATTTGTTTAATTGTTCCACGATAAATTGTTTCAAATTTTTTTGTGAGCTCTCGTCCAATAATGATTTCTCTGTCTTGTTCAAAAATCTCATTCATTTCCAAAATACATTTTTTTATTCTATGACAAGATTCATAAAAAATAGTTGTTTTATCATTATTTTTAATTTCTTCTAAAAACTTTTTTCTTTTATTTTTTTGTGGAATAAAACCTAAAAAAACAAATTTATCGGTTGGAAAACCAGAAATAGACAAAATACTAATAATGGCACTGGCTCCAGGAACAGGAATAATTTCTAATTTTGGATTATTTTTTAATAAATCAGCAATAAGCAAATTTCCAGGATCACTAATTCCAGGAGTTCCAGCATCAGTTACTAATGCTAAATTTTTTCCTTGATTTAGCAATTCTTCAATCTGTTTTACTTTACTTTCAGAACTATGTTGATGATAACTTAGTGTTTTTGTGTTTATCTCATAGTGATTCAAAATCTTTTGTGTCACTCTAGTATCTTCGCATAATATAAAATCAACACTTTTTAAAGTATTTATTGCTCTAAAAGTGATATCATCTAAATTTCCTATAGGTGTAGCTACTATGTATAATTTTCCACTCATATGCATATATTTTAGCTAAAAATCAAAGAAAAGTCAAAGAAATTAAAAATTTAGATTTTTCCTAAATTTATTTATAATTTATTTTGTAAATTAAAAAAGACAGTATTTTACAACTGTCTAATTTTTAAATCTAAAATCAGGAATTTAAAATTATTGTTTTTTTATCTTATACTACTTATTTCAACATCTCCCCAATAGGCATCGGAAGCAAAAGATAAATCTGTCCAATTGGCACCATAATCTTTTGAAATATAAACACCTGTGCTATGACTAGCTAACATATATTTACCACTATAACTTATATTTGTTTTTTGCCAATTTTTTGTAATATTTATAACATTCCACGTGGTAAAAGGATATTGTGATAAACGTAAAGTTGTTCCCCCAGAATAAGAAGGGCTAGCAATAGCATATTGTCCATTTCCACTCACACTTATTCTTCCCCAATAATCTGCGTTACCACCTACACTTGACCAAGAACTACCGTAATTTGTGGATAATCTTAATTGTCTTGTAGTGCCACCCTGGGACCTTAAAATTATTTGTCCTGTACTGTCTATGCCAAAATCAGTACCACCTTCACCAGAAATTATAACCGTTCTAGTTTGACCATTATTAGTCCATTTTATACCAACATCATTAGCACCATCATACGCAAAAGTATAAACTTTACTTCCATCCGTACTCATAGCTACATAATTTTGTGCACCTAAACCATTAGCTTCAACCCAAGTTTCACCATAATCATTTGAAAATCTGGCTTTTCTTGACCATGCGCTAGAAACAACGACCATATATTGACCAGATTCTGACATGTCGCAACCAAACCATTCACCACCACTTCCATATGAAGACCAAGTTAAACCATAATCTCTTGAAACTTTTATGATACTAGTACCACCTGATCCTACTGCTAACATATATTGTCCATTCTTACTTATAGCAACATCCAAAAAATTATTATTTGTACTATCATAGAAAGTGGTAGATACTACATTATTTTTAATTGTCATAAGTCTTCTGTAACCGCCAATAAGTCCATAACTTCCATCTTCATTCAATGCTACAGAAACTAAATTATTTTGTCCTTCATCATTTTCTACCCAAGTTTCACCAATATTATTACTGGTCATAGCAAATTTAGTACCAACCGCACCTGTTTTAATTGCAACCATATATAATCCTTCTGTATAACCGCTATCTAACATCACCTCAACCTCATCATAAACATAATTATATTGAGTTGATTTAATCCTAATTGTTGTTGACACTCCAGCAGTAAAATTTGCACTAGATAATGTTGAAGTAGCTGTGAATGTATTTGCTAATGTATTGGTAG